>JAUSDK010000220.1 GCA_030650875.1 Polaromonas sp. | reverse complement strand
GTTCATGGCGATCAGCACCAGCGGCGTGTACGCCACCGGCAGGCCGCCCTGCAGCGCGCGCAGCAGCAAAAACGCCTCACTGAAGCGGGCCAGCGTGAACACGGCGCCAATCGCCACCACACGCCAGTAAGGCGCGCTCAGGCGGCGCAAGTTGGCTTGGCTGATCGGGTTGACGCGCGGCGTTCCCCGGGGTGCCTGGGCGCGCTCGGGCTCCTGCACGCCAAACAGCAGCAGCGCCACGGCCAGGAAGCCCGGCACCATCGCGACCCAGAAAATCGCCCTGAAGTCGTTGGCCCAGAGCAGCATCAGGCCCATCGCCAGCAGCGGGCCGACGAAGGCGCCCACGGTGTCCAGCGACTGGCGCAGGCCAAACGCCGCGCCGCGCATCTCGGGCGGTGCCAGGTCGGCCACCAGCGCATCGCGCGGCGCGCCGCGAATGCCCTTGCCGATGCGGTCGATCAGGCGGGCGGCCAGCACCATGCCGGTTGTGGTCGCCAAGGCGAAAAGCGGTTTGGACGCGGCGCCCAGGCCGTAGCCGAATAGTGCCAGCGGCTTGCGCTTGCCCCAGTAGTCGCTGAGTACGCCCGAGAACACCTTGACGATCAGCGCCGTGGCTTCTGCCGCGCCTTCGATCAGGCCTACGGCCCACATGCTGGTGCCCAGCACAGTGACCATGAAGACCGGCAGCAGGCTGTGGATCATCTCGGAAGAAATGTCCATCAGTAGGCTGACAAAGCCCAGCGCCCAGATGGCGGCGGGGAGGCGGGGGGCGGGGCTGGCGCTGGCGCGTTGGGTCATGGGGGATTGGCCTGGTTGTCTTCATCAACGGCCGCCAATGGGGGCGGCTGATGCATTTTGCGCCGCGAGCCTCTTGTATCCGGTTTGATACGGCACACGGACCATGCCGTCCACCGATTCGCAATGGCAGAGATAAATTGCGCCTGTTCGTGGAAAGGCCGTACCAGGTGCCGCGGCCTGCGCCTTGCTGGACCAGTTCGCGCATCAGGCGCGGGGGTAGCCAAGCATGGCCGTAAATATAGCCATAAATAGCCGCAACAGCATTGAATACGCTACCCAGCGGCAAGCACCAGATGCCCAACCCCCGCCTTGGCGGGGCGCACGCTGATCTCGATGTCGCAGCCCAACCGCGTCAGGCAGTCCATCAGCTTGCGCTCCGACAGGTTGGCGAAGTCACCGCGCATCATGTCTGACACCTTGGGTTGCGTGATGCCCATGCGCTTGGCGGCTTCTTGCTGGGTCAGGCCCAGGCTACGCATCGCTTTTCTGATCTCAATCACCAGGCCGGTTTTGATCTTGTGCTTTTCCGCATCCGGCAGACCCAGGTCGGCATAGACGCAGCCGGAACCCTGTTGTGCTTCAATCCCGTCAATGCGTCGTTTTTTCATTTCGCAGCGCCTTTGCAAACGATTCGGACGCTTTGGGCCTGGAAAGTGAGCCGCAAAAGGCGCTTGGGGCGCACGGGCGACGCGGATTGGCCGTGCGCCCACATTGTGCTAACCTTTGCTTCATGCGTCCCGAGCTATCCCCCATCGTTTCCGTGTTCGAGACCGAAGAACAGGAATCAAGCTACAACGATTGGTTTCGCGCCAAGGTTGAGGAGGCGTTGCTCAGCAAAAAGCCCCGCCTGCCACACGATGCCGCCATGGCCAAGGTTCAGGCCATGCTCGAGGAACGCCGCAAGGCCCGTGCAGACAGTTCGCTGGTCTGAGGAGGCAGCCACCGACTTGGTGGAAATCATTGATTCATAGAGCAGCGTAACGCGACAGCGGCACAAAGCCTTTTCTCTGCCATCGTGCAATCGGCTGAGAGCCTTCCGCTCATGCCCTATCTCTTTCGGCTTGATCGTGTGCCTGGCACGCGTGAACACGTCGTGCATCCAAACTACATCATGGTTTATCAGGTCGGCGCCGATGTGATCGACATTCTGCGCGTATTGCACTCACGCCAGCAATATCCATGACTTGCGGCACGAGGCCGTGACCCGCTGTTCCTAGCGCACCACATTGCAGACGATGGAGATTGCGCTGATCGTAGAGCTATTGGGGTCAGGTCTTGCGTTGCAATATTTTCATTCCCCGGCCCCGGAGAATGAATTTGCACTGCCGTCACGAGCGCCAGCCTGATATTTCTCAGACCACAGTCACGCTGGCGCCCTCACCGCGAGCCGCAATCACCCCAATCTCATAAACCGTCTCGCCCGCTGCGCGCAGCATGTCGGCGCAAGCCGCAGCGCTGGCCGCGTCAATCACCACCACCATGCCGATGCCGTTGTTGAAGGTCCGGTTCATCTCGAAATCGTCAATACCGGCTGTAGCTTGCAGCCAGGCAAAGAGCTCGGTCTGTGGCCAGCTGCCCTTGACCAGATGCGCGGCCATGCCATCGGGCAGCACGCGTGGAATGTTTTCCAGCAGGCCGCCGCCGGTGATGTGGGCCAGTGCCTTGATCGGGTGGGCGGCCAGCGCGGCCAGCACGTTTTTCACGTACAGGCGGGTGGGCTCCATCAGGGCCGCTTTGAACGGCTTGCCGTCCAGCGTGGCGGGCAGGTCGGCGCCCGCGCGCTCGATGCATTTGCGCACCAGGCTGAAGCCGTTGGAATGCACGCCGCTGCTGGCCAGGCCGAGCACCACGTCGCCCGGGGTCACGTCCTTGCCGGTCAGGATTTTGGATTTTTCGACCGCGCCGACGGCAAAACCGGCCAGGTCGTATTCGCCGCTGGGGTACATGCCGGGCATTTCAGCGGTTTCGCCGCCAATCAACGCGCAGCCGCTGAGCTCGCAACCCTTGGCAATGCCGCCGACCACGGCTGCGGCCGTGTCCACGTCGAGCTTGCCGCAGGCGAAGTAGTCGAGGAAGAACAGCGGTTCGGCGCCTTGCACCAGCACGTCGTTGACGCTCATGGCGACCAGGTCGATGCCGACGGTGTCGTGCATATTCCATTCAAAGGCGAGCTTGAGCTTGGTGCCCACGCCGTCGGTGCCGCTGACCAGCACGGGTTCCTTGTAGCGCTTGGGCACTTCAAACAGGGCGCCAAAGCCGCCGATGCCGGCCAGCACGCCTTCGCGCATGGTTTTTTTGGCCAGCGGCTTGATGCGTTCAACCAGGGCGTCGCCCGCGTCAATGTCAACGCCGGCGTCTTTGTAGCTCAAGGGAGAAGAAGAGGAAGTGGTCATGCTGCTTGGGTTGGGTAGGGCTGGGGGGTATGAGGGGCTGTGGTTCAGTCCGGGCACCATTGCGCGAGCCCGATAGAATTCAGCCTAAGATTCTAAGGGTTCACCCCTGTCAGGCTGTATGCAATTCACTTCAACCCAAAAACGCACCGCGACCTGGTGTCTGATCGCTGCGCTGGTGGTGCTGGCCTTGTGGTTGCTCGGGCCGGTTTTGACGCCTTTCATGGTGGCCGCCGTGCTGGCCTATGTTCTCACGCCGGTGGTGGATAAACTCGACACCATGGGGCGGGGCCGGCTACCGCGCGTGCTGGCCGTGCTGCTGGTTGAAACCTTGTTCATCCTCGCTCTGTTGTCCGTCATGCTGCTGGTGGTGCCGATTTTTGCCAAGGAACTGCCTTTGCTGCGCGAACAGCTGCCGGTGCTGGCCGCTCGGCTCAACGACTCGCTGGGTCCCTGGCTGGCGCAGTTTGGCGTCAAGCTGTCGCTGGACGTCGAAAGCATCAAGGCTTTTGTGCTCAAGTACCTCAATGCGAACTTTGAAGATGCCTTTGGCTCGGTCATGTCGTCGCTCAAGCTGGGCGGCAGCGTGGCCCTGACCATCGTGGGCAATGTGGTGCTGATTCCGGTGGCGCTGTTTTTTTTGCTGAACGACTGGAGCGGCTTTGTCGCTCGGGCGGTCGAGCTGGTGCCGCCCAAAATGCGTGCTTCGTTCGACAGTTTCACGCAAGAGGCCGACAAGGTGCTGGGCCAGTACCTGCGCGGACAGTTGCTGGTGATGGGGGTGCTGGCGATTTATTTCAGTGTGGCGCTGGCGATGTTCGGCTTTGACCTGGCCGTGCCGGTGGGCGTCTTCACCGGACTGGCGTTTTTTATCCCCTATCTCGGGTTTGGCCTGGGCCTGATTCTGGCCCTGCTTGCCGGCCTGCTGCAGTTTGGCAGTTTGTATGCCGTCCTGGTGGTTGCTGGCGTGTATGGCGCCGGACAGCTGGTCGAGAGCATTTACCTTACGCCCCGGCTGGTGGGCGAGCGCATTGGCCTGCATCCGCTGGCTGTTATTTTTGCCCTGCTGGCGTTTGGGCAGTTGTTTGGCTTTCTGGGCTTGCTGATTGCGTTGCCCGCCAGCGCGGTGCTGCTGGTGGGCATTCGCCGGGTGCGGGGCAGCTACCTGGCCAGCAGGCTCTACCAAGGATGAACACCGCCATGAAAGGTATGAAACAGATCGCACTGGACATCGGACTGGCTTCCGACCCGTCGTTCGCCAATTTTTTCGCCGGGCCGAATGCGGCTGCCGTCAGTCACCTGGAAGCTGCCGCTGGCGGCCTCTTGCCGTCTCCTGTCCCCATCTACCTGTGGGGCGAAGAGGCCAGCGGCAAAAGCCATCTGCTCAAGGCGGTCAGCGAAGCCTTGCGCGGGCAGGGCGCCTCCAGCGGGTGGATGGACGCGTCCATGCTGGAGCCGCCCGAGTTCAACGAATCCTGGTCCGCCGTCATCATGGATGACTGCCACTTGTACACGGCCGCGCAGCAGCGGGCGGCCTTCAACTGGTTTGTCAATGCGCTGAGCACCGACGACGGCCACCCGCGCTGGGTGGTGGCGGCTGGCAACGTGCCGCCCGCCGATCTGCCCCTGCGGGAAGACCTGCGAACCCGCCTGGGATGGGGCAACGTGTTTGCCCTGCAGGCCCTGAACGACGCCGAGCGGCGCGCCGTGCTGCGGCGCGAAGCCGATGCGCGGGGCGTATTCTTGAGCGACGAGGTGATGGATTTCATGCTGACGCGTTTTTCGCGGGATCTGGGAAGCCTGATGCAGTTGCTCGACAAGCTCGATGGCTACGCGCTGCAAACCAAGCGGGCCATCACCGTTCCGCTGCTTAAATCCATGCTGGAGAGTGAATGAGTTCAAAAAAAGTGAATGCCCGCCGCAAGCTGGCCTTGTTCGATCTGGACCATACGCTGATCCCCATCGATTCCGACTACGAATGGGGGGAGTTCACCATTGCGCTGGGGTGGTGCGACGCCACGGAGTTCAAGCGCCGCAACGCCGAGTTCTTTGAGCAATACCGCGCCGGAACGCTCGATGTGCACGACTACGTGCGCTTTGCCACCCAGGCCATCCGAACCCAGGGTGCTATAAAATCCGAAGCTGCCCATGCGCGTTTCATGGGTGAGGTGGTGCAAAAAGTCATCACTGTGCAAGCCCAGGCGCTGGTTCAGCAGCACCGGGCGGCCGGTGATGAGCTGGTGATCGTGACGGCCACCAACGAGTTCGTGACCCGCCCGATTGCCGAGGCGTTTGGCGTGAACGAACTGATTGCGGTGGAACTGGAGCGTGACGCGCTCGGGTGGCCCACCGGTGAAATCAAAGGCACGCCATCGGCCCGCGAGGGCAAGGTGACGCGCATGGCGCAATGGCTGGCGGCCCGCAACCTGGGCTGGGACGACGTGGAAACCACTTTCTACACCGACTCCATGAACGATCTGGCCCTGCTTGAAAAAGCGACACACCCGGTGGCGACCAACCCGGACGACCGTTTGCGTGCCCTGGCGACAGAGCGCGGATGGCGCATACTCGACCTGTTTTAGTGCGGGCAGCGCAAGTTCTATCTGACCGTCTGCCCTGCAAAGTATTTAGAGAATCATGATCAAAAAATTTATAGACAAGCTGTTTGGCAAATCAGGCAGCACGGAGTCCGGCGCCCATCGGGTTAAAAAGTCGCCTTTTGGCAAACGCCAGGAAGTCACCGTCAAGGAACACGGCATCAACCCCCAGCTGGTGGATGAACGCGCCATGGACGTCGTGCGCACCCTCAAGCAGGGTGGGTTTGAGGCCTTCGTGGTGGGCGGCGCTGTGCGCGACCTGCTGGTGGGCCTGCGGCCCAAGGATTTTGACGTGGCCACCGACGCCACGCCCGAGCAGGTCAAGACCTTGTTTCGCCGTGCCTTCATCATTGGCCGGCGCTTTCGCATCGTGCATGTCATTTATGGCCGGGGCCGCGAGCATGAAGTGATCGAGGTGTCGACCTTTCGCGCCCACCTGGACAGCAGCCTGGCCGAGCAGGTGGGCGGCAACGAGCGCACCAGCAAGAGCCAGTTGGCTGGCATGAAGCATGCCGTGGACAGTTCGGGCCGGGTGCTGCGCGACAACGTCTGGGGCTCCATGGAGGAAGACGCCGCGCGGCGCGACTTCACCATCAACGCCATGTACTACGACCCCGAGACGCAGGTGGTGGTGGACTACCACAACGGCATCCGGGACGCCAAGAAGAAAATCGTGCGCATGATCGGCAACCCCGCCGTGCGCTACCGCGAAGACCCGGTGCGCATCATTCGCGCCGTGCGTTTTGCCGCCAAGCTCAACGCGCTCGGCTTCACGTTTGAGGACAAGACGGCCGCCCCGCTGCGCGAGATGTGCAACCTGCTGGCCGACGTGCCGCAGTCGCGCCTGTTTGACGAAATGCTGAAGTTGCTGCAAACCGGGCATTCGCTGGCCAGCATCGAGCAACTCAAGACCCTGGGCCTGGCCACCGGCATTTACCCGCTGCTCGATGTGGTGGTGGAAATGGCCGACGACCCCTTCCTGAAACTCGCCCTGCAAGACACCGACCGCCGCGTGGCCGAAGGCAAGCCGGTGGCGCCCAGCTTTTTGCTGTCGTGCGTGCTGTGGGCTGAGGTGCGGCAGGGCTGGGACAGCCGCCTCAAGCGTGGCGAACACCTGATGTCGGCGCTGCAGGATTCGGTGGACGATGCGTTCAATGCCCGGATTGGCGACGTTTCGGGCCGCGGCAAGCTGGGCACCGACATGCGCGAGATCTGGACCATGCAGCCGCGCTTTGAAAAGCGTGTGGGCAGTGGGCCCTACACCTTGCTGGACCACCCGCGCTTTCGGGCCGGTTTCGACTTCATGCGCCTGCGCGCGCAGATTGGCGAGATCGACCCGGCGCTGGCCGACTGGTGGGAAACCTTCAGCACCGCCTACGACGACGAACGCCACGCCATGATTGAAGCCGTGCGCGAAGCCCAGTTGCAAAAGCCCCAGCAGCCCCGGGTCCGCGTGAAGCGTCCCGCTGCCGATGCCGTGAAGCCCTCCGGCGCCGAGGCCGGCCGTGCGGCGCCTGAGGGTGCTGAAGCCTTTCAGGACGACGGCGATGCGGCCCCGGCCAAAAAACGCCGCCGTCGCCGCAAACCCACAAACCGCGCCTCTACCGAAGGCGGCGAAGGCGGCCAAGGTGGCGAAGGCGCGTCTTCACCGGGCGCTGCTACAAACCCTTGAGCCCGGCCAGCCCTCAGATGCGCACAGGCGGGCAGCAGGCGGGGCGCGTCAGCGCCTATGTCGCCCTGGGCGCCAACTTGGGCGATGCGGCGGCCATGCTGCGCCAGGCCGTCCACGCCATTGACGGTTTGCCGCGCACACAGGTCGGCCAGGTGTCCAGCCTTTATAGAACCGCGCCACTGGACACGGACGCAGGCCGCGAGGCCCCTGCAACCGGGCCGTCCTACTTCAACGCGGTGGTGGAACTGCAAACCAGCCTGACCGCCCCCGCGCTGCTCGATGCGCTGCAGCAGATCGAGCAGCAGGCCGGGCGTGAGCGGCCCTTTCGCAACGCGCCGCGCACGCTGGACCTGGATTTGCTGCTCTACGGCAGCGCCTGCATGGATTCAGCGCGCCTGTCGGTGCCCCACCCGCGCATGACGCAGCGTGCTTTTGTACTGGTGCCGCTGGCTGAAATCGCCCCCGGCCTCGTCAGTGCTGAACAACTGCAGGCCGTAAGCCACCAGGCCATCGAGCGGCTGGGCCCCCTGCGGGGCTAAGACGTTCAGGGCGCCAGGCGCTCGCGCAGCCACAGGCCGTCGGCCTGCTGCGTGTAGCGCAGGCGGTCATGCAGGCGGCTTTTGCGGCCTTGCCAGAACTGCCAGTTGTCCGGCTTGAGCCGGTAGCCGCCCCAGTGCGGCGGCCTTGGGGGCTGCAGCAAGAATTTGGCGCCAAATTTTGCGGCATTGGCAAGCAGCACGCCACGGCCGGAAATCACTTCGCTTTGCGGGCTGGCCCAGGCGCCAATGCGCGAATCGAGCGGCCGGCTGTGAAAGTATGCGTCGCTTTCTTCGTCAGAGACTTTCTCGACCAGGCCCTCAATGCGCACCACGCGTTCCAGTTCTACCCAGTGAAACTGCAGCGCCGCGTAGGGGTTGCCGGCCAGTTCCTGCCCCTTGCGGCTGGCGTAATTGGTAAACCACACAATGCCGTCGGCATCGAATCCCTTGATCAGCACGACGCGGGTGGACGGGCGCAGGTTGCTGCCCACGGTGGCGACTGTCATGGCGTTGGGTTCGGGCACTTGCGCCGTGATGGCTTCCTTGAGCCACTGGTCGAACTGCAGCAAGGGGTCGGCATGCGACGCGTCTTCGTTGAGTTCGGCGCGCTCGTAGCTTTTTCGGAGATCAGCGATGGAGGGGGTGTGTTCGGACATGCCTGAAGTATAGGCAGGGCTGCGCGCCCTGCCGGAGTGGGCGCTCAGCTGCGGGTGATCACGGCGCACGCCAGCCGGGGGCCTGCGTTGCCCGTGGGCTGGGTTTTGTAGTCGTCCGGGTCGCGGTGAACAATCAGTCCACGCCCGATGATGTCGGACGCGCCGCTGCCGACCGTCACGCCGGTTGACACAAAATTGAACCTGGCCACGCCGCTGGCATCGGCCTTCAGGCTGGGCAGGTCGCCCGCATGGTGCGTGCCCATGGCGTGCTGGCCGTGGCTCTTGCCAGCGGGGTTGAAATGCCCGCCAGCGCTCAGGCCGTCGCCGCTGGAGCAGTCGCCTTTTTCGTGCACATGAAAGCCATGTTCGGCGTTCGGCTTGAGGCCGCGCACTTCGCCTGCAACGATCACCTTGTTGCCCGCCTGGGTAAAGCTGATGGTGCCGGTGGCGGCATTGCCGGTGGTGCTTTGCAACTGGGC
>JAUSDK010000218.1 GCA_030650875.1 Polaromonas sp. | reverse complement strand
CGGCGAGATGACGCTGGTCGCACCCTTTCGCTACAGCGGCCTGCTGTTTGCGCTGGTGCTGGGTTACGGCGTGTGGGGCGAGGTGCCGAACGCACTGGCCTGGTTCGGCATCGCGCTGTTGATCGCCTCCGGCCTGTACGTGCTGGTCAGCGAGAAACGGCGTTTGCCCGTGGCCGCCGCAGCGGCACCGCCGGACTGAGGACGGCATGGGCAGCAGCACCTCCATCGATTTCACGGCTTCCTCGCCGGCGGTCGCGCGCCGGCTGATAGGCGCCACGCTGCTGGTCGATGGCGTCGGCGGCATCATCGTCGAGACCGAAGCCTATGACCGCGACGACCCGGCCTCGCACAGCTTTGCCGGTCCGACGGCACGCAACGCCGCCATGTTCGGCCCACCCGGCCATGCCTATGTGTACCGCTCCTACGGCATCCACTGGTGCCTGAACATCGTCTGCCGCGAAGAAGGCCACGGGGGCCAGGCGCTGGGCATCACGCGCGCGCACAACGCACTGGCCGTCGATGCACCGCCTTTCGAATTGCTCCCTGCGCCGACTAAGGTCAAGGTGGTCAGCGGCCCGCGCATAGGCATTTCCAAAGCCGTGGACCAGCCCTGGCGTTTCGGCCTGGCCGGCTCACCGTTTCTGAGCCGGCCGTTTCGCTAGTAGGCAATGAACAGCCCCTAAACTCGCCTGTAAACGCCCGACCCGACCGCACCAGGAAACGACATGAGAGCCCATCATTTTTTGCACTGCAGCTCCACCCGAGCCTGGTCCGTCCTGCTGGCGCTGCTGGCCGGCCTGTGCCTGCCGGCCTCGGCGTTCGCCCAGCCTGCGCAGCGCGCCATCGACGTGCAGGGCCACCGCGGCGCCCGCGCCCTGGCGCCGGAAAACACCCTCGAGGCCTTTGCGCTGGCACTCAGCCTGGGCGTGAGCACGCTGGAGCTGGACATTGCGATCACGCGCGACGGCGTGCTGGTGATCAGCCATGACCCGACGCTGAACCCGAGCATCACACGCGGCCCGGACGGCAACTTCCTCGCGTCGCGCGGCCCAGCGATTTCCAGCCTCAGCTTTGAAGAGCTGGGCCGCTACGACGTAGGCCGGATCAAGCCGGACACGGCTTACGCCAAGCTCTACCCTGAACAGCGACCTGTCGACGGCGCGCGGATTCCGCGCCTGTCCGACCTGTTTGACATGGTGAAAAAGTCGGGCAACGAGCAGGTGCGTTTTGCGATCGAAACCAAGGTGTCGCCGCTGGCCCCCGAGCTCACGGTCAGCCCCGAGGTGTTTGCGCGCGCCGTGGTGGCCGCGGTTCGGGACGCGAAGCTGGCGTCACGCACCTCCATCCTCTCGTTCGACTGGCGCACCCTGAAAATCGTGCAGCAGGAGGCACCCGACATTCCGACCGTGTACC
>JAUSDK010000217.1 GCA_030650875.1 Polaromonas sp. | reverse complement strand
GGCACCTCCACCGAACCGATTTGTTTCATGCGCTTTTTACCCGCTTTTTGCTTTTCAAGAAGCTTCTTTTTGCGGGAAATATCGCCGCCATAGCACTTGGCAATCACGTTTTTACGCAAAGCCTTGATTGTCTCACGCGCAATAATGTTGGCCCCAATGGCCGCCTGGATCGCCACATCGAACTGCTGCCGCGAGATGATTTCACGCATTTTTGCCACCACGGCCCGCCCCCGGTAGGCCGACTGGCTGCGGTGAACAATGATGGACAGCGCGTCGACTTTTTCGCCATTGAGCAAAATATCCACTTTGACCACATCGGAGGCGCGAAACTCCTTGAACTCGTAGTCCATCGACGCGTAACCGCGCGACACGGATTTCAGCTTGTCAAAAAAGTCAAGCACGATCTCGCCCAGCGGCATTTCATAGGTCAGCATGACCTGCTTGCCGTGGTAGGCCATGTTCAGCTGTACACCACGCTTTTGGTTGGCCAGCGTCATGACGGCGCCCACGTAGTCTTGCGGCATGTAGAGATGCACGATCACGATGGGCTCGCGAATCTCGTTGACCCTTCCGGCATCCGGAATCTTCGACGGATTCTCGACGCGGATGATTTCGCCGTCGGCCTTGAGCACTTCGTAGACCACGCTGGGCGCGGTCGTGATCAGGTCCTGATCAAACTCCCGCTCCAGCCGCTCCTGGACGATCTCCATGTGAAGCAGGCCCAGGAAGCCGCATCGAAAGCCAAAGCCCAGCGCCTCACTCACTTCAGGCTCGTAATGCAGCGAAGCATCGTTGAGCTTGAGCTTTTCGAGTGCATCCCGCAGGGACTCGTACTCGCTGGCCTCGCTCGGGTACAGCCCGGCAAAGACTTGCGGCTGGATTTCCTTGAAACCTGGCAGTGCTTCGGTGGCCGTGAAGGCAGCGCCGCCCGTGCCGCCTTTGATCAGGGTGACGGTGTCGCCGACGCGCGCGGCCTGAAGCTCCTTGATGCCGGCGATCACGAACCCCACTTCACCCGCTTCAAGCGACTGACGCGGCTCGGTGTGCGGCGTGAAGACGCCCAGCTGCTCGGCGTTGTAGGTGGCCTCGCTGGCCATCAGCTTGATGCGGTCGCCCTTGGCCAGGCGCCCGTCGACCACGCGCACCAGCATGACCACGCCCACATAGGCGTCGTACCAGCTGTCAATGATCATGGCGCGCAAGGGGCCGGCCGGGTTGCCTTTGGGCGGCGGTATCCGGGCAACCACAGCCTCCAGAATTTCGTCAATTCCCATGCCGGTCTTGGCACTGCAGGGGATGGCATCGGTAGCGTCGATACCGATCACCTCCTCGATTTCCTGGCGTGCGGTGTCTGGATCAGCCTGCGGCAAATCCATCTTGTTCAAGACCGGCACGACTTCAACGCCGAGCTCCAGTGCGGTGTAGCAATTGGCGACCGTCTGGGCCTCGACGCCCTGGCTGGCGTCGACCACCAGCAGCGCACCTTCACAGGCGGACAGCGAGCGGCTCACTTCGTAGGAGAAGTCGACGTGACCTGGGGTGTCGATCAGGTTGAGGTTGTAGACCTGACCATCAAGCGCCTTGTATTTCAGCGCAGCAGTCTGCGCCTTGATGGTGATTCCACGCTCTTTTTCGATATCCATCGAGTCGAGTACCTGCGCACTCATCTCGCGGTCCTGCAACCCACCGCAGCGCTGAATGAGCCTGTCCGCAAGGGTGGATTTACCGTGATCAATGTGCGCAATGATCGAAAAATTTCGGATGTGATTCATCAACGAGAACGCCTAAGTACTTGTTTGTATTGCGAAGAGACGGGAGCTTTTTCGCGACGGGCCATAAAAAAGGGCGCGTCGGCTAGTGACGCGCCCTGAACCAACAATCTATGGCAACTGCGATAGTTGGAGTTTCATTGTAGGCAAAAAGCCAGCGGCGAGAAGTCCCGATATGGCCATATTTTTGTCGTTGCGGGCTAGCAACAAGCATCTTATGCACAACTTGTTCACAATTTTAACTGATTGGATCAGGACGATTCACGCGTGATCTTCGACCCGGCCATGCGCATGCTACAACGCGCATCGGCACGGGGACTGCCACGACCAACCGCTTCAACTCATCACCGTGCCGGCCTGATCAGCGCATACTGCGCCCACTCGCCGCGCCGGAACAGCACGTTGACAGCTTTGGACTTGTCAATTTTCGCCAGCGCAGCTTCAAACTCCTTGACGCTCGTGACCTCGGTGTTGGCGATGGAAACGATGACGTCACCCTCACGCAGCCCGGCCCGCGCCGCCGCGCCTTCAGCAACATCCACCTTGATGCCGCCCTTCATCTTCAATTCCTTCTTCTGCGCATCCGTCAAATTGCTGACCGCCAGACCCAGCGCTTGCGCAGGACCCGTCACCGGGGGCTTGGGCTCCGCCCCGGAAGCCTTGCGTGCTGGTTTTTCCGGCTCCACCTCGGCAATGGTGACCGGCAGATCCTTTGTCGTGCCACGCCGGAACACCGTCACCACCGACTTGGTGCCAGGCTTGACATTGCCCACCATGCGCGGCAAGTCGCTGGATTTTTCAATCGTCTTGCCGTCGAACTTGATGATGATGTCGCCCGCTTCAATGCCCGCCTTTTCTGCAGGTGCGCCACTTTCGACGCCTCTTACCAGCGCGCCCTGGGCTTTGCCCAAGCCGATGGACTCGGCCACGTCCTTGGTCACCTGGTCGATCTGAACGCCAATGCGCCCGCGCGTGACCTTGCCGCTGCTGCGCAGCTGGTCGGATACCCGCGTTGCCTCATCAATCGGAATGGCGAATGAAATGCCCTGAAAACCACCCGAGCGCGAATAGATCTGGCTGTTGATCCCCACGACTTCCCCGCGCATATTGATTAGCGGCCCTCCGGAGTTGCCGGGATTGATGGCCACATCGGTTTGTATCAGGGGCAGGTAATCGCCAGTGTCGCGCTGCTTGGCGCTGACGATCCCCGCGGTCACCGTATTTTCAAGGCCAAACGGAGAGCCGATGGCCATCACCCATTCACCCACTTTCAACCGGTTGATGTCACCAATTTTCACAGCCGGCAAACCGGCGGCTTCAATCTTGACGACCGCCACATCGCTACGCTTGTCGGCGCCTATGATTTTGGCCTTGAATTCACGCTTGTCGGTCAGGGTGACCATCACTTCGTCCGCGCCATCAACCACATGCGCATTCGTCATCACCAGGCCGTCTGCCGTGAGAATAAAGCCCGATCCCACACCGCGCGGCTGGTCTTCATCCTGGTCCGGCTGATTGCGATCCGGGCGGGGAGCGCGCGGCAAATTAGGCGGCACAGGAATACCAAAGCGGCGGAAAAATTCCAGCATCTGGTCATCGACGCCTGAAGCGTCCGAGGCTTTGACTTTTTGAAGCGTTCTGATGTTGACCACCGACGGACCCACCTGCTCAACCAGCTCAGTAAAATCAGGCAACCCACGCACTTGCGCCCACACGGGCTGGGCCGGCAGCAGGCCAGCAATGGAAACGGTAATGGTCGCCAGCAGACCTACCGCAAAATAAGAGCGCAACGGTTTCCAGTTCGATTCAAGCATCATCAGCCTTTTCATAAATAAGGTTCTCAGGCAAGCGTGGTTATTGTTAAATTCAAGCTAGGCACATGGGGCCGGCAGCCCCAAAAACAAACTGACAACGTTTGACGAGTGGCTACTTCCTTCGCTCCAGGCCGTTGACAAAAAGCCGCAAAGTCGCCAGGGGAACTTCGCCCATCACCGTGACCCAGTAGGCATCAAGCTGGCGGGTCGTTGCCTGGGTGGCCCCCATGGACAGGCTGGACGCCTTGCCATGTCGCTGTCGGTCAAAGGGCTCCACAAAAATGGAAACAGAGGCCAGACCGTCAGAAAAAATCCATTGCATTGGTTCCTGGCCGGCCATCGCTGGGGCGGGGGTAGCCGGCCGCTTGTAGCAACTCACGGGCTTGAAGCCGGGCACAGGCGCTTTCAATACCCAGCCTTGCGCGCCAGCCGTGGTCTTCACCAGTACGGGCTTTTCGACACGGTAACCATCTGCCTTGCCCATCATCTGCAAAAGCTTGTCCATCTTGACGGGCGCGTCAAGCTGCAACTCCGAGAATGCGGCTTGCTCAAGCACTTGCCCGTCGGTACCCAGCGTCTGCAACTTCACCACCAAGCCATTCTTTTGCTCGCTCCAGATACGGTAACCGAACCTGAGCCTGTCCTTGGGAACGAGCACAACGATGTCGGCATCAACGCCAGCCACGCGCTCAGCGCCCTCCGGCCGTACCTTGTAAAAGTCGGCAACGCGGCGGTCGGTAGACTGCAAGATACCGGGAAACAAGCCCAAGGATTCGCGTTTTTCCCGTCGAACCACCTTCTGGTCCGGCATGAAGGTAACGACCTGATCGTTGTGCCGGAAAATAGACCGCGGCGGCCCCGTGAGCGTCTCAACCCGCTCAATTTGCTGGTTGCCTTCGCAGACATGCCAGATCTTGGCGCTCGACATGGCATCTCCAGACGATACGACAAAGGTTCCGATATAGGCACGGCTTTTTGAGGCCTCATGCATGCGCGTCAACCAGTCGTCGATGCTCCTGGATTCTGCCGCTGTCGTCGGGGGCATGGTCACTACAGCCAATGGATCGCCCTGAGCTGCTGCATAATTAATAGCAAAAAACATCAATGCAGTGCTGACTACAAGCCTGAAAATCCTGAATTTCATGAAGCCGCCAAACCGGTGATGCAACTGACCGCGCACTCAGCGCCCTGCACGCTGTGGCAGTTCAAAAGTGGCATTTCGCAAAAATCCTGAGGACAGCTGCAAGGCAGAGCTTCCACTCAACTGCGCATGCGCGGCCAGCAACTCCTCAAGCCCGGCATCGCGCACCATCATGCCTTGCGGCGAAGCCACCACCACTTGCGGGGCGCCGCCAGCCTGGGCCAGTTGCGGTGCGGCGGCCGGCAGAGCCAGCAAGCCAGAGGCATTCCATGCGATAGCGGAAACTGCAGCCAGAGAAGCGAACCCTGCGGCAAGCTTCCAGCGGAAATTTCCGTCATTGGCGGCGGTGCCGCGGTGGTATGCCAACTCGCCGGCGCCTTGGGGGGACTGCGCGGAATCCAAAACCGGCAGCGCCGCGCCAGCCAAAGTTTCCTGCGCCAGACGCTGGTTAAGCCTGTCGACAAACGCCAGGTCCGCACCCTGTAACAGCGGCAAGGTCGCACGCGCAGGAAGACGCAGGACATCCCCAATCAGATGGTAGCTGTCCCAACGCACCAATGCAGACGCATCCTGCTGACACGCTTGCACTGCGGCCGCAAAATCATCACCGGCCAATTGGCCATCGGCCAAGGCAGACAGGAGTTCGCTGGTTTGCATAGACGGTTTCATAAGGTTCATGGCAGGTGTGGCCTGCCGCTTTTATAAATAACTGAAAAACTTGGTGCTTACTTCCTGGGCATGGCCACTCTATACCGCGTCCCTGGCGGTCATTTCACCAGCGCTTACCCGACTGGTTCTCCAGCAACGGCTTGACCTTTTCCGATATCGCTTCGCGTGCCCTGAAGATGCGGGAACGCACTGTACCGATGGGGCAACCCATGGCATCTGATATCTCCTCATAACTGAGCCCTTCAATTTCACGCAGGGTAATGGCCTGCCTAAGCTCTTCCGGTAGCGCATCCATGGCCGCATTGATAATTTCCGCGATCTCCTTGCTGGCCAGCACGGCATCAGGGGTCTCTGAACTTGTTAGTTCGTGTTCCAGCGGGGAAGTTTCATCGTCATCCCCGGATTTGAAGAAATTTTCCGACACGGTCGGGTTTCGCTTGAGGTCCATCAGGGCTTTCTTGGCCGTGTTGACTGCAATCCGGTAGAGCCAGGTGTAGAACTGGGCCTCGCCCCTGAACTGCGCCAGCGCCCGATAGGCCCGGATGAAGGTCTCCTGGGCAATATCTTCCACCAGGTCCACATCGCGGACCATGCGCCCTATCAGCCGCTGGATGCGCCGCTGATACTTGATGACCAGCAATTCAAACGCCTTTTGATCGCCCGCAACCGTGCGCTCGACCAGCATGGCATCGCTGTCCACGGCCTTTTCGGCTTGCGAAGGTGGCAAGTCGGTACTCATGGCTTTGGGGAGATCACATCAACTGACTGCATAGGCTCCGATACTGCCACAGCAAACAGGGGTTCGGCTTGCAGCGCATCGTGCTGCCCAGCAGGCATGGAGGCCTTGCGGGGCGAATAAACTGCCCGGCGCAGATCCAGCCAGCGCTGGGGCATGGCACTTCTTTCTACCCATAGCCACAACCTGGCGTGCGCATGATTTTCAAGGCGCAGCAGCATGGCGTGCTGGAAATCAGCGATCACCAAGAGTTCGTACCCGGCGATGCCGGTCTGGTAGTTGGCGCTCTCCCAGCGCCAAGCCTCGCCATCCCATGCGAGTTGACCGATGGGGGAATGCATCCAGCTGGAGCGCGCAGCCGCAGCAGCCCCCACAAGAGCAGCAAGGACCAGTGCAGTCCGCCAATCGAGTGGCCGGGTAGCGTAGAACCAAAGCACTGCGACCAGCACACCGGCACACCACAGACCGGACAAAATCCAGGCCAGAAAACGCGAACGCCCCAGCGGATAAACGACCGATGGGGCGCTGTGCGAACTCAAGACAATCAGCGCTTTGCCGTGTGCGCACGCAGGGGCGATCAAGCCGCGTCAGACGCGCTTGAACACCAGCGACCCATTGGTACCGCCAAATCCAAAATTGTTTTTGACAGCTACATTGATCTTCGCGTCACGCGCGGTGTTGGCGCAAAAGTCCAGATCGCACGCGGGATCCTGATTGAAGATGTTGATGGTGGGAGGAATTTTTTGATGATGCAGGGCGAGCACGGTAAACACCGACTCAATGCCGCCCGCACCGCCCAACAAGTGGCCTGTCATGGACTTGGTGGAGCTGACCACCATGTCCTTGGCGTGGCTGCCAAATGCCGCCTTGATGGCATTGGTTTCGTTCAGGTCTCCGAGGGGGGTGGAAGTGCCATGCGCATTGAGGTACTGGACCTCGTCGGCATTGACGCCAGCATTCTTCAAGGCCATGGCCATGGACCGGCGAGGACCGTCGATGTCAGGTGCTGTCATGTGGTGCGCATCGGCACTCATGCCGAAACCGACCACTTCAGCATAAATCTTGGCGCCACGCGCTTTGGCGTGTTCGTACTCTTCAAGCACCACCACGCCGCTGCCTTCGCCGAGCACAAAACCGTCACGGTCTCTGTCCCAGGGACGCGAAGCTGTCTTGGGGTCTTCATTGCGGGTGGACAGCGCACGGGCCGCCGCAAAGCCGCCGATGCCCAAGGGAGAAACCGTGGCTTCAGCCCCGCCCGCGACCATGACATCACAGTCTCCGTACTCAATCATGCGCGCCGAAAGGCCTATGGCATGAAGGCCCGTGGTGCAAGCCGTCACGACGGCAATGTTGGGCCCCTTGAAGCCAAACTTGATCGAGACATGCCCGGAGATCATATTAATAATGGTCGCGGGCACAAAAAATGGGGAGATCCGGCGTGGGCCGCGATTGACCAACTCGGTGTGCATGTGCTCGATCATGGGAAGACCGCCAATGCCGGAACCGATATTGCAGCCGATGCGCGTCGCCAGTTCGTCGTCAAGTGCATCGCCCGTCGGCAAGCCACTGTCGGCAACCGCCTGGCACGCCGCGGCCAAACCCAGGTGAATGAAGCGGTCCATGTGCCGGGCTTCTTTTTCGGGAATGTAATCCGCAATATTAAAACCCTTGACCTCGCCAGCAAACTGGCAGGCCAGGTTGCTGGCATCAAATTGGGTGACCAGGTCAATGCCAGGCTTCCCGGCAAGAAGGCTAGCCCAGGAGTCAGCCACGGTGTTTCCCACCGGGCTGACGCAACCCAGACCTGTTACGACGACACGACGACGGCTCATTCAGTAATCCTGAGAAAAACCTGAAAAGACCGCTTGGGTGTTCCCAGGTTTGATGACAACAAAGGCGTTAGACCTTAGGCCTTTTGATGGGTGTTCGCGTAGTCAATCGCGTTCTGGACGGTGGTGATCTTCTCGGCGTCTTCGTCGGGAATTTCAATACCAAACTCGTCTTCCAACGCCATCACCAGCTCTACGGTGTCAAGTGAGTCGGCACCCAGATCAGCCACAAAGGCTTTTTCACTGGTGACCTGGCCTTCTTCCACGCCAAGTTGTTCGGCAATGATTTTCTTAACACGTGCTTCGATATCGCTCATAGTTTTCTCTGGGAGTTGTAAATTAATCCGTCATTTTACCGCGTCAGGGCCATGCCCCTAAGCGACGGGCCGGACGGATAAAACCCGGCTTCGATTTTTTATGTTTTAACACTGTCAGCCCGCAGCACTCATGGCCGCCCGCAGCATCCAAATGAAACCTTTGACCAGCGGGCCTTGCCTCTACATGTACATGCCGCCATTGACATGAATTTCCTGACCCGTGATGTAAGACGCTTGTGGACTTGCAATAAACGCCACCGCATGGGCAATGTCCCTGGGCTTGCCAAGGTGGCCCAGGGGAATTTGCCCAAGGAGTGCTTTTTGCTGCTCTTCAGACAAGCTGGCGGTCATGTCGGTTTCGATAAAGCCAGGCGCCACGCAATTGACAGTGATGTTACGCGACCCGAGCTCGCGGGCCAGCGCACGCGTCATGCCCGCGACGCCAGCCTTGGCAGCAGCATAGTTGGCTTGACCGGCATTGCCAGAGGCGCCCACCACCGAAGTGATGCTGATGATTCGGCCATAACGCTGCTTCATCATGGTACGCATCACCGCGCGGCTCATGCGAAAAACCGCCTTGAGATTGGTATCGAGCACCGCATCCCAATCATCGTCCTTGAGGCGCATCGCCAGCATGTCACGCGTGATGCCCGCATTGTTCACCAGGACCTGCAAACCACCGTATTCTTTAACGATGGCGTCTATCAGCAACTCAGCGGCTGCCGCGTCGTTCACATTCAGGTTCCGGCCACTACAGCCCGGAAATGCCGACAGGACATGGCTTATTTTGGCAGCCCCCTCATCACTGGTCGCCGTACCGATCACCCTCAGACCCTTTTGGGCCAGTTCAAGCGCAATGGCAGCGCCTATGCCGCGCGACGCGCCGGTGACCAGTGCAACCTGTCCTTCAAATTTAACTTCACTCATGCCAACATCTCTTTCACTTCAGCCAAAGAGGCTGGATCAAACAAGGGCGTACCCGTTAATTCAGAATCAATTCTTTTGACCATGCCAGCCAGCACCTTGCCAGGACCGCATTCAACCACATGGGTCAGTCCCCGCGCCTTGATGGCCTGCACACACTCTACCCAGCGCACAGGGCCAAACGCCTGCGCAACCAGCGCTGCCCGAATGCGATCTGCATCCATCTCGATAGCCACATCAATATTATTGATGATGGGTATTTGGGGCGCCGAAAAATGGATCGTTGCCAGTTTCGCCTTGAGCTTCTCGGCGGCGGGTTTCATCAAACGGGAGTGAAACGGCGCAGAAACCGGCAAAAGCAAGGCACGTTTTGCTCCGTTGGCCTTGAGTATTTCACAGGCTTTGTCCACTGCAGCCTTGCTGCCCGCAATGACGGTTTGCAACGGGTCATTGAAATTGACGGCTTCCACCACTTCCGCAGTCCCCGGACCAAACGTCTGGACGGCCTCGGCACATCCTTCGACGACCTTGGCCGATGCCAGTCCCAGAATGGCGGCCATGGCGCCCACACCGACCGGAACGGCATCTTGCATGGCCTGCGCCCGAAACCGTACCAAGGGTGCAGCCTGCGCCAGGGTCAGCACACCAGAAGCTACCAGCGCCGTGTATTCACCCAGGGAGTGACCCGCCACCACCGCAGGCGCGGCACCGGTTTCCGCCATCCAGGCCCGGTAAGCGGCGACGCCCGCCACCAGCATCACGGGTTGGGTGTTGGCCGTAAGCGCCAAGGCCTCCTTGGGGCCATCCTTGATCAGCAGGGCAACATCCTGATCCAGAGAATCGGAAGCCTCAGCCAAGGTTTGCGCGATGACAGGATGATCACCCCAAGCATCCAGCATGCCGAGCGACTGTGAGCCCTGGCCGGGAAAAACAAAAGCGAACGGTTTCAAATAATTACTCCGGTTATCAAGTTCGTCAACGGCTGAAAAAAATCTGCGCTTATTTTAAGAACATATCAATCAGCCGCGGCAGGCGACGCTGCCGGCACATCACGCACAATGCCTGCAGGTGAAGGCACTTTCACCGGCCTCCAACGCGTCCGCAATTGGCCTGCGACCCACCGCATGCACTGAAAGATCGCAGCAGCGGCCAACCAGGGATCCAGGAGATAGTCCCAAAGATTGGTGGACTCAAGCAAGCCCATCGTCCACGCGAGCAGCGCCAGCGCAACCAGCACTGGCAGCAGCCGCAGTCCCTTGATCCAGAAAAACAGTGTCACGGCCAGCAAGCTGACCAACATGCCGGGTGCACCCCACCCCGCCCGGTAAGGATCCCAGTCGCCCCAGCCCAGCGCCATCGGGTACAAAAGCAAGGCAGCCACAGCAACAGCCCCATAAAGGGCCATGCGCTCCCGGGCATCCATAAGGCCCTCCCCGCGCCAACGTCGAACCAGCCCCATGCAAGCCAGCACAAGCAATGTGATGCTCAGGTCAGAACTGATTCCGCGAACATAAGCCACCAGCGGCAACTGGGCTGCGCCCAGCGGGAGCCACAGCAGCACAAAACAGGCCGCAGTGACCCCCTTGGCCCACGGCGTCACGCCACCCCGCCGACTCAGCAGACGCAGGCATCCGGCGCACAACACCAGGCCAATCCCCAGGAGCGCGACCAGATCAGTAAGGGGCGGCAGCATGATTGACGGCGGCCGGGGCAGCGGGTAAGGGTTGCAGAGGATCGAAACGCACATGCTTGATGCGCGTGCGGTGCCATGTATAAACCAGATGGATATAGCCGTCACGGCTTTGAAGCAAATAAGGGTACGAAAACTCCTGCAAGCAGGCGCCCGCACCACAAAGCTGTCGCTTGGCGCTGTCAACATAGGCCTTCGCCTGCGATTCACTGGCTCCATGCGCTTTGAGTTCATCACCCAGCAGGCGTTCGTAGGCACTCAGCGAGGCACGAACCTCGGGTGTGGGAGACGACTCCACCGTCCATGGTTGCACACCATCAAAGGACTGCCCTGCGCCGGACTGCAATAGTGCCAGCGTTTCCCGGTCCCTGGGCGCCGGATTCAAGGCCAGCCACTGCATGCCGGTCTGACTCACCACCCCGGCCAGCGCCGAGTCCGGGTTGAGCCAGGCAGTCGTGCGGGTTGCCGACCAGCTTTTCCCGGCATCGCCCGTGTCCGAGGTCATCAGGGCTGTGCGCCTTCCAGAACGCATGTAGATTTGCGCCCGTTCCGGGCTGCTGACAAGCAACACCGGTTGCAAGCTGGTCCTGCTGCCGGGGATGCGGACTTTATCGACCACCTGCCCGTGAGGATTGATTCTGAGGACTTCAGCGAATTTCGTCACAAACTCGTGATAGACCGGCAGTCCGATTTGACCATCCTGATAGGCGATAGGTGCGCCTTTGACCAAGGTACTGATGTTGAGGAAAGGCGATGTCACCAGCCTGCGGGGCTCACTCCAGGTCACCCCCTCATCCCGGGACTTCGACCAGGTAATGGCGCTGCCCGCCCATCCACCCAGAGAAACATTGACCATCCACAAAATGAGCGACCCATCGGGTGCGCGGGCAATGACAGGATTACCCAGCTTTTTGACGTAGCGCCAAAGTCCCTGCTGAACTCGCGTTCTGTCGAAAACCGCGGTTTCTTCGCTCCAGTGCAAACTCGCGGCATCCATCACAGCGCTTCGGATGGACACATCACTCGCTCCTTCGCGGGAGCCTGAAAACCAGACGGCCCGCAAGCGGCCATCCTTCAGTTCAACGAGCGAAGCGGCATGCACGGCCTGGCCGGGGGCAGAGGAGGCAAAACTTGCGTCAAACCGGAAGTTGCTGCCGCGCGGCTGCAGCGGCGGCCTCGCAGGCGAATGCGGCTTGATGACATCGCCCGGGGCGCCTGCCGGCGATGAACCCTGCTGGGTCACCGGTACAAAGGTCGAGGCAGGCGATCGGTCAAACGTTTTCCAACCGGCCAAGGAAAACGCAGTCAGCAGCAAGAGAGCCGCCCAACGGTCCAACGGGCCTGTTCGCAGCACGTTCAAGCGGCCACCTGTCGCCATTCAGTGCGGGGCTGACGCAGTGCGGCCATCATCTCAGTAGGTGAGAAGAACCGAACCCCATGTAAAGCCGCCGCCTACGCCCTCAAGCATCAGGGTATCGCCTTTTTTAACTTTTCCGCTTCGCACCGCTGCGTCCAGCGCAAGCGGGATGGAGGCGGCAGACGTGTTGCCATGTTGGTCAAGCGTGACGATCACCTTTTCCAGCGGAATCTTCAGCTTCTTGGCGGTGCTCTGCATGATCCGAAGGTTGGCCTGGTGGGGAATCATCCAGTCAATATCCGCCTCGGTCATGTTCGCCTTGGCCAGGGTCGCGCGGGCCGTGCTCTCAAGCAGACCCACCGCCAGCTTGAACACCGCCTGTCCGTCCATTTTCAGGAGCGGATCGCCCAATACCTGACCGCCTGACACATGGCCGGGCACGCACAGGATACCGACGTGCTTGCCATCGGCGTGCAGATCGCTGGCAAGGATGCCGGGCGTGTCGGAAGCTTCGAGCACCACCGCCCCCGCGCCATCGCCGAACAGCACGCAGGTCGTCCGGTCCGAAAAATCCAGAAGGCGTGAAAACACCTCGGCACCGATCACCAGCGCCTTGTTGGCTGAACCGGTCTTGATCATGGCATCGGCCACAGTCAACGCAAAAATGAATCCGCTACAAACCGCCTGAACATCAAAGGCAGGACAGCCCGCAATGCCCAGCTTGTTTTGCACAATGCAAGCCACCGACGGAAACACCATGTCCGGCGTCGAGGTCGCAACAATGATGAGGTCAATGTCTGCAGGCAGCAAACCCGCCGCGTCCAATGCATTTCTTGCCGCTTCCACGCCAAGATCACTGCTGCCAACATCGGGGGCCGCAAAATGCCGCGCCTGGATGCCCGTGCGGGCCACAATCCACTCGTCAGATGATTCAACCCCTTTGGTCGCCAACTCGGCGGCCAGCTCGGTATTGGTCAGTCGGCGCGGCGGCAAATAGCTGCCGGTGCCGGTAATGCGTGCGTAACGGGTCATGAATTAATGTGCCGTGGTTGAAACGGGTATGTCCACTGATATCGAAAAAGCCGCAGGCACGGCGCCTGCCAGGGGCGCGCCTTGCGCCGCCACCAGCAACGGCGCTGCATGGGCAATGCGTTCGCGAACTCTCTCAAGCAAGTTGTTCCGAGCCGCATCATAAGCCCGATTGAGCGCCCGCTCGAACGCAAACGCGTCTGCAGACCCGTGACTCTTGAACACCAGCCCCTGCAGGCCCAGCAGTGCAGCGCCGTTGTAACGACGATGGTCAACGCGTTTTTTAAACGCCGTTAAAACAGGATAGGCGACGATGGCCGCCATTTTTGTAAAGATATTGCGAGAAAACTCGGCCTTGATGAAGGCCCCGATCATGCTTGCCAAACCCTCGCTGGCCTTGAGCGCTACATTGCCGACGAAACCATCGCACACAACAATGTCTGTCGTGCCCTTGAAAATATCGTTGCCTTCGATATTTCCATAGAAATTCAGATCCCCGGAATCAGACGCGGATCGCAACAATTTCCCAGCTTTTTTGATGACTTCGCTACCTTTTATGGCCTCTTCGCCGATATTGAGCAAGCCAACACTGGGCGCAGGATTGCCACCAATGGCCGCGACCAATGCCGAGCCCATCACCGCAAATTGCAGCAAATGCGCTTCAGTGCAATCTACATTGGCACCCAGATCCAGCACGGTGGTGGCCCCGCCTGTTGCGTTGGGCAACTGCGAAGCGATGGCTGGCCGGTCGATTCCCTCAACGGTTTTGAGTACATAGCGGGCGATGGCCATCAAGGCACCCGTATTTCCAGCCGACACAGCCACCTGAGCCGCGCCTTCCTTGACCTGGTTGATGGCCACCCGCATCGACGAATTTTTCTTTCGGCGCAAGGCAACATCCAGGGGGTCATCCATCGTGACAACCTCACTGGCGCCAATAATCTCGCAGCGGGCGTGAGATTGCAGCCGGGCATGCAAGGGGTGTGCAGCCAGGACTTCAGGCTGACCCACCAGCAACAGCCAGGCATCTGGATGTGCATCCAGAAAAGCCAGACTAGCCGGGAGCGTGACAGCGGGACCGACATCCCCGCCCATGGCGTCGACAGCAATCCTGATCATGAGAAGACCGGTCCAGTCAAGTATTTGACTTCAGGAAAAAGAAAGGCCCGCAGTATGAGTGCGGGCCAGTGCTTGAAGCGCGAAATCAGGCTTCGGATTTGGTTTTCAGCACTTTGCGACCACGGTAAAAACCAGTGGGGCTGATGTGGTGACGCAGGTGGATTTCGCCGGTGGTGGATTCCACAGCAATGCCTGGCACGTTCAGTGCGTTGTGCGAGCGGTGCATACCGCGCTTGGAAGGTGACTTTTTGTTTTGCTGGACGGCCATAATTCGCTCCTGACGGGATGCAGTGTTGGTAAATTACGCACCAAATTTCGGATTCTGGTGGCTGGACCCTGGATCAATCAACAAGATCAATCAACAAGAGGCAGCACACTACATTGGTACGCGAAGCCTCAGATTATAGCGTGAGACTGAGCCGCTTTGATCCAGACCGATTCAGGCATCGCGCAAGCACACGCTCAGCGACACCAGGAATCAGCCGTGGTCCACTTACTTTTCTTTTTTAAGCTGGGCCAACAAGGCAAAGGGGTTTGGCTTCTCAGGGACCTGGTCCGCCAGGTCATCCTCGCCCGCCTGCAACACAGCAGCCTCCGGGCACTCGTCATGCATGGGCACCAAGGGCAGCGCCATCAGCAACTCGTCTTCCAGCACGGCCAGCAAATCAAACTGTGGCGCCATGACCAGCAGGTCCTCTTCGGACGCGTCGTCTTCGGCCATGGCAATCTCTTCACTGGCCACAAAGCGGTACCACTGGTCCACCTCCAACGGTGTCAGCACCACACCCATGCAGCGCTGGCACGTCATGGGAAATGCCACTTTGGCCTGCAGGTGCAGCCACAACTGGTCATCAGCACCGGCACAGGGCCGCAACTCGGCAGTAGCCTGCCAATTGACAACCGCATCAGGCGGAAGGTCTTGCGCTTCCTGCGCAAGACGCTCCAAATTTTTCAGCAAAGTGCTGGCGATGAAGGGCACGCCCTCCTGGGCGAGGGTCTGCAGGTTGAGCCGCGTAGCTTGAAGAGATCTGGTCATGTGTGCAGTGTAAGAGAATCAGGGCATGAACCCTGACACCTCACTGGTCGCCGCACCACCCAAAACCCGCGCCTTAGTGCTCGGCTCGACCTCACGCTACCGCGGCGAACTGCTGCAACGCCTGCATATTCCCTTCACCACCGCCGCACCCCAGGTGGACGAAACGCCAATGCCCGGCGAAACCCCTCGCAACCTGGCCAAGCGCCTGGCGCTGGAAAAGGCCCGTGCGGTGGCGCGCGACTTTCCCCTCGCCGTTGTCATCGGTGCCGATCAGGTGGCAGACCTGAATGGCCAGTCACTGGGCAAACCCGGCACCCATGAACGGGCCGTGGCGCAATTGCGCCAGATGCGGGGCCAAACCGTCATTTTTCAAACGGCGCTGGCAGTGGTGTGCCTCGAAAGCGGGTTTGAGGAAAGCAGCCTGGCCGCCGTACGGGTGAAGTTCCGCGATTTGACGGACGTCGAAATTGAAAACTACCTGCGCGCCGAGCAACCCTATGATTGCGCCGGGAGCGCCAAAAGCGAAGGCCTGGGCATTGCGCTGCTCGAATCCATTGAAAGCGACGATCCCACCGCGCTGGTGGGGCTGCCGCTGATTCGAACCTGCAAAATGATCCAGGCGGCTGGTGTGGTCCTGCTGGGTAGCCAGGAGGTCTCAGCATGAGCAGCACGACCAAGGGAAAACTCTACCTGGTTCCCGCTCCGCTTGATTTCGGCTGCGACGTCGATGCGCCCTTGCAGGACGTGATGCCTTTGGGTACGCTGCAAATTGCAGCCCGTCTGTCCTGCTGGATTTGCGAGAACGCAAAAAGTACACGCGCTTACTTGAAACGCATCAATGAGATTGAGCCCCTGGCCAATCCGGTGCAGATGCTGCAGATTCAGGAACTCCCGCGGGAGGTTCACAAAAAAGGGGACCACACCGGCAATTTTGACGCGCGCCCCCTGCTCCTTGCGGCGATGGAAGGGCGCGACATCGGTCTGGTCAGCGAAGCGGGCATGCCCGCCATTGCCGATCCGGGTTCCTCGGTGGTGCGCGCCGCGCATGACCTCGGCCTTCAGGTCATGCCGCTGACAGGCCCCATGTCGCTGATGCTGGCGCTGGCCGCGAGCGGCCTGAACGGCCAGAACTTTGCATTTGTCGGCTACCTCCCGCAAGATGCAGGCGGCCGCTCACAGCGCATCCGGGAACTGGAGTCGCTGGCGCTGAAAACCGGCCAGACCCAGCTGTTCATTGAAACGCCCTACCGCAACGCCGCGCTGTTGCAGGCGCTACTGCAAACGCTTCAAGGCAACACCCGGCTGGCGCTGGGCTGCGGCCTGACGATGGAAAAGGGCGTAAGCCGCAGCGCGCAGGTAAGCAACTGGAAGCGCGACAAACCGGTGCTTCCGCTGGATCTGCCTACCGTGTTTTGCATTGGCCGCTAAGCCGCGCTGGCGCCCAAAAAACAAGCCCGCAGGCTGCGGGCTTGTTTTTGATGATTTAAAAACCGCTCAACGTAATGCGGGGATGGTACCGAAAGCCCTCATGGCGCCGTCTCCCATGGCCGCACCGAACTTCTTCGCAAGGCGTTCCGCCACATTGTCGCGGCGGGTGTAGTCAATGATTTCTTCAGCCTTGACGACTTCACGCGCGACATAGTCAAGATTGCCCAATTGGTCAGCCAATCCCAGTTCCACCGACTGCTGACCGCTCCAGAACAGCCCACTGAACATTTCGGGCGTTTCCTTCAGGCGATCGCCGCGCCCGGCTTTCACGACACCAATGAACTGCTGGTGAATCTGGTCCAGCATGCCTTGCGCAAATACGCGTTGCGTTTCTGTTTGCGGACTGAAAGGATCCAGGAAACCCTTGTTCGCACCGGCAGTCATCAGGCGGCGCTCCACGCCGAGCTTCTCCATCAGGCCGGTAAAGCCAAAGCCATCCATCAACACGCCAATGCTGCCCACGATGCTGGCTTTGTCGACAAAAATTTTGTCGGCTGACACAGCCACATAGTAGGCGGCCGAGGCACAGGTTTCTTCAACCACGGCATAGACCGGCTTCTTGTGCAAAGCCTTCAGGCGAAGAATTTCATCGTTCATCATGCCTGCCTGCACCGGGCTGCCGCCCGGCGAATTGATCAGCAGCACAATCGCCTCAGAGCCCTTGTCTTCAAATGCAGCCCTTAGGGCCGCATTGACAAACTCGGCGCTGGCATCAGCACCGGCGGCGATTTCTCCCTTGATCTCCACCACAGCGGTGTGCGGCGTCGTCGCGGCGGTCACGGACGCGCTGCGCTGCAAAGCCATCCACACCAGGAAAATGAAAAATGCCAGCCAGGACAGGCGCACAAAGGTTTTCCAGCGCCGCGTGGCTTTTTGCTCGCTGAGCGTCGCGAATACCAGCTTTTCCAGCGTCGCCCGCTCCCAGCCGGGCGCAACCGAAGTACTCATTTCAGCTGATTTCTGAGAAAGGGAAGTGGGCTGCCTGGCCTGCCCTGCATCTTGCGGAGGGTCAAAAGTAGGATCGGTGTTGCCGGGGCGGTTTGAATCGTTCATGGTCATGAGTTTAGAGAAGTATTAAAACGGTACTTGCGTGAGGTTGTAAGCAGAATGCCAATACACGACCCCGTCTTTTTCTGAAAGCGTGATCTTGACCAGTCCGCCGCGGCACGGGCCGCCAGTGCATTGGCCGGTGTCAGGCTGGTAAGCCGCGCCATGGCTGGCGCACAAAAGCCACTGACCAGTGGCATCAAAAATCCGGTTGGGCTGCCAGTCGAGTTCCATGGCCACATGTGTGCAGCGGTTCAGGTAGGCATGCGGCAAGCCGTTATAACGAATGGCAAACGCACGGCAGGTCTGACCGGCATAGTTGATGTCAAACGGCACGGCCAGCCCGCGCTCCAGCAAGTCATGGCTGTTGCACAGCGGCCAAACGGGCAGCAACTCATCCATGGCGGGCCTGTCAGGCATGCGCCAATAGCCAGTCATGCAGTTCCCGCACCGAATGCGCGACATGGCGCGGCGCCAGGTCCACAAAGGCGCTGGGCTCGTGCGCGCCGTAACTCACGCCAACGCTGGGGCAGGCCGCATTGAGCGCCATCTGCAGGTCGTGCGTGGTGTCGCCCACCATCAGCACGCGCTCGGGCGGAATGTCAAATTGCGCCATCAACTCATGCAGCATGCGCGGGTCGGGCTTTCCGGCAGTCTCATCGGCCGTTCGGGAAGCGTCAAAAACGCCTTTGAGTTCACCGCTTTGCAGCGCCTCGTCCAGCCCGACCCGGGATTTACCGGTGGCGACCGCCAGCAGGTGGCCGCGCGCCTTGAGTCCATCGAGCAGGGGCAGCACGCCCTCAAACAGACTCAAGTCATTGAAATGGGTCGCGTAGTGGTGCCGGTAACGCTGGCCAAGTTCCGGGTATTTTTCAGGCGGCACGTCGGGCGCGGCATGGGCCAAGGCCTGCATCAGGCCGAGCCCGATCACGTAGCCCGCCGCCCGGTCCGTCGGCACGGTGCCGCCCACATCGCGCACCGCCGCCTGAATGCAGCGCACGATGATCTGGGTGGAGTCAAACAACGTGCCGTCCCAGTCAAAGGCAATCAGGTCAAAATTTCGAATGTGCATGAACAGATTGTCGCCGGCTCAATGGGCTCCGACGTGAAGCCGCCGCGCAATTCCTCAGGAATTATCTGACTCTGCCAAGGGCGGAAAGGGTGCTGAGGCTGCGCGAGACGGCAAGAACTGCTGCAACTCGTCGGGCAGGGCGGCTTGCAGCTGAACCGCTTTTCTGGTTTTGGGGTGATTGAACTTCAAGCTCCAGGCATGCAAAAACATGCGCTTGAGTGAAGCAGCGCCGGGAGAGGCCTTTTGCAGCGCCTTATTCAGCTCGAAATCCCCATACTTGTCGTCCCCGGCAATCGGATGCCCCTCACCGGCCAGGTGCACACGAATCTGGTGCGTGCGGCCGGTCTTGATCGTGACTTCCAGCAAACTGAAGGGCGTCGCCGGCGCCAGCGGATTGGCTGCAATAGCGGACTTGACCTTGACCAGCGTCACGGAGCGCATGGCATCGGGATGGTCGTTGGCCACGATCTTGACGCGCCGCTCGCCGTTGGGCAGCAGGTATTTGTGCAGCGCCTTGTCGATGACGCGTTGGTTCGCAGGCCAGTTGCCGCTGACCAGGGCCAGATAGACCTTGTCGGTTTCGCGTTCCCGGAACTGCTCCTGCAGCAATTTGAGGGCCATACGGCGCTTGGCAATCAGCAAGATGCCGCTGGTTTCGCGGTCCAGCCGATGCACCAGCTCCAGGAAATCGGCCTCGGGCCGTGCCATGCGCAACTGCTCAATGACGCCGAAGCTCACGCCGCTGCCCCCATGCACGGCCACGCCGGCCGGTTTGTCGATGGCGAGCAGGAAGTCGTCTTCAAAAAGAATCGGAAATTCAGCGGGCGGCGCATAACCGCCCACCGTGGAGCTCGCGCCGTGGCGCGCGACCTCGGTCATCACGCTCCGCATCAACTGGGCCTTTTGATCGGCCCGCTCCGACGTCCGCACGGGCGGCAGGCGCACGACATCGCCCGCTTCGACCCGGGTATCGGCATGCGCCCTGCCCTTGTTGACCCGCACCTCGCCGCTGCGGATGATGCGGTAGACGTGGGTTTTGGGAACCCCCTTGAGTTGGCGGATCAGGAAGTTGTCGAGCCGCTGGCCAGCGTAATCTTCATCCACCGTCACCAGTGTTGCCTGGGGCAATGCTGCGGCGGCCATGGGCACGACGGGGACCACCGGCGGTGGCGGTGGCTTGGGTTGGGGCGCAAGCGCCGCAAAAATCGGGCGGACAGGCGCTTTTACCGGGCGTTTTGCCTTGCCTGAAGCTGCCCCTATAATGTGTTTCACTAGCGATACGCTGTAAGTAGTTGATTTGTCTGGAGTTTAATCCACACCAATCCAAAGCCCCTGAAAAGGCCTGCGAACAGCCTCGCTGGAAGGTCGATGCCACTGGTGGAAATTATCCCCACGCGACGAGTGCCAGGCACCTCGCGACACGAAAATTTCCATGCAGACGAGTCGGCGCTTTGCGAATACAACTACGGAATACTTATGTGTGCAGCCTGCAGTCACGAACTCAGGGCTGCATTCGGATCCAGGTGAGAACAAGTCCTTTTACGGGTAACCCTCTGATGACAACACGGGTCAGTCTGATTTTTAGTTGCCTGCAGCGCCTCCTGGCCTTGCTTTACGGCACAAATCAGCCTGCAGCCCCTGTGCAGCGGGCGCAAACAGCTACTATTTCTGTAGCAAATCCTGCCGGATACTGCTCACTCCATCCACGCGCCTACGCCCAGACTGAAGCGGGCTGACTGAAATTTCAGTTAGCCCGTTTTCGGCCAAAAGCTCTCCGGCAATTCCCCACGTTCGCACTGCGTTGCTCCTGGTGTCGTTCAGCCATTTTTAGGCTTTGGAACGAAGAGAATTTAGGAACACCCATGAAACGCATGCTGGTAAATGCCACCCAGGCCGAAGAGCGCCGCCTGGCGATTGTTGACGGACAAAAGCTCCTCGACTACGAAATTGAAATTGAAGGGCGCGAGCAGCGCAAGGGCAACATCTACAAAGCCGTCGTCACCCGCGTCGAGCCCTCGCTGGAAGCCTGTTTTGTCGACTACGGCGAAGACCGCCACGGCTTCCTGCCCTTCAAGGAAATCTCAAGGCAGTATTTTGCGCAAGGCGTGCCGGTCAACCAGGCCCGCATCAGCGACGTGATCAAGGAAGGCCAGGAACTGCTGGTCCAGGTCGAAAAAGAAGAGCGCGGCAACAAGGGCGCGGCGCTGACCACTTTTGTCTCGCTGGCAGGCCGCTATGTGGTGCTGATGCCCAACAACCCGCGCGGCGGCGGTGTGTCGCGCCGCATCGAGGGCGAAGACCGGGCCGACCTCAAAGAGGCGATGGACCAGCTTGAATACCCGAACGGCATGAGCATCATTGCGCGCACCGCCGGCATTGGCCGCAGCGCCCCTGAACTGCAGTGGGACCTGAACTACCTGCTCAAGCTCTGGACTGCGATTGACGGCGCCGGCAAGGGCGGCAAGGGCGCTTTCCTGATTTACCAGGAATCGAGCCTGGTGATCCGCGCGATTCGCGACTATTTCAACAGCGACATCGGCGACATTTTGTTCGATACCGACGACGTCTACGAGCAGGCCCGCCAGTTCATGGCGCATGTGATGCCCGAGCACGAGCACCGCGTCAAGCGCTACCGCGACGATGCGCCGCTGTTCTCGCGCTTCCAGATCGAGCACCAGATCGAGTCGGCCTACGCCCGCACCGTGCAGCTGCCTTCCGGCGGTGCCATCGTGATCGACCACACCGAAGCGCTGGTATCCATCGACGTCAACTCGGCCCGCGCCATCAAGGGCGGCGACATCGAGGAAACCGCGACCCGCACCAACCTGGAAGCCGCCGACGAAGTGGCGCGCCAGATGCGTCTGCGCGACCTGGGCGGCCTGATCGTCATCGACTTTATCGACATGGAAGAGTCGCGCAACCGGCGCGACGTGGAAACCCGCCTGCGCGACGCGCTGCGCCAGGACCGTGCCCGCGTGCAGTTCGGCACCATCAGCAAGTTCGGCCTGATGGAAATGAGCCGCCAGCGGCTGCGCCCGGCGCTCAACGAAGGTGCTTCGATTCCCTGCCCGCGTTGCGGTGGTTCCGGCCACATCCGCGACACCGAAAGCTCGGCGCTGCAGATTCTGCGCATCATCCAGGAAGAATCCCTCAAAGACAGCACGGCTTCGGTGCTGTGCCAGGTGCCGGTCGATGTGGCATCTTTCCTGCTCAACGAGAAGCGCTCGGAAATCGCCAAGATCGAAATGAAGCAGCGCATCAACGTGCTGCTGGTGCCCAACAAGACGCTGGAAACACCCAACTACCGGCTGGAGCGCCTGAAACACGACGACCCACGCCTGGACAACATCGAAGCCAGCTACAAAATGGCTGAAGATATTGAAGACCAGACCACGGTCACGCGCCGCAGCCAGGAAAAGCACAACAAGCAGGAACCCATCATCAAGGGCGTACTGCCCGATGCGCCAGCCCCTGTGGTCATTCCCAAGCCGCCGGCAGCGATGGCCCCTGCGGCCCCAAAACCGGCAGCAATCCCTGCGCCAGTCGCTACGCCAGCGCCGGCACCGGCCGAGCAGGGACTGTTCGGCTGGATCAAGCGCCTGTTCAGCGGCGAAGAAGCGCCCACGCCAGCGCCAACCCCTGCCCCGGTGGTCGTGAAAAAAGACGAGCCCGCCGGCCAAGTGCGCCGTGAAGGCCGCCCTGAAGGACGCGGCGAGCGCTCTGACCGTGGCGGTGAACGGCAGGAGCGTGGTGGCCGTGACAGCCGACGCGGTGGCGGTGGCCGCAGCCGCGGTGAAGGCCGTGGAGAAGGCAATGCCGAAGGTCGTCCTGAAGGTCGCCCCGAAGGCCGTGCCCCTGAACGCCGTGAGCGCAGTCCTGAAGGACGCGCAGAAGGCGGCCGCCAGGAGCGTGCAGCCGGAGAAAGCCGTGTTGACAACCGCGCAGAGACCCGCGGCGAGACGCCAGCCGAAGGCCAGCCACGCAATGAGAACCGCGAAGGCCGTGGACGCCGCGAGCGCGGGGACCGCACCGAGCGCCCGGAGCGCGGCGAACGCATTGCACGCGATGCTGTCGAGCAAGACCTTGCATTGGCCAACCAGGCGGCCATGGCCGCAGCCATGGGCGGCGAAGCGGCAGCACCGCGCCAGGAACGGCCCGCCCAGGACGCCAGCCGTGACGGCGAGCGCCAGCCCGGCGGCCGTCCTGAAGGACGCAGCGAGGAACGCGGCGAAGGCCGCCGTGAACGCGGCGAACGAGGTGGCGAGCGCAATGGACGTCGCAACGAACGCCGTAGCGAGCGTCCCGAGGGCATCGCTGCAGCGCCTGTCGCCGCAGCCCAGGCCGACAGTTTCGACGCGGCGCACCCCGCCGTCGTTGCAAGTCCTGACGAGGCTGGCAATCCAGTCGTGCTGGCCTCATCGACCGAGCTTCCCGTTCGCGCCGAGGGGCAGGAAGAAGGCCAGGAGCGCCCGCAGCGGGAACGCCGCAGCCGTGACCGTTATGGCCGCGAGCGCCGTGAACGCGGTGAGCGCGGGGAGCGCACCGAGCAGGCAGTGGAAGGCAGCGCGCTGCCGGTTCGTGCTGAACCGGCCATGCCCTCAGAGGAAAATCAAACGGTAGCCCCGCAGGAGCGGGAACCAGTAGCGGCCAAATCAGTAGCGCCTGTGGCGGCTCCGGCAGTCGCTTATGCCGCACCGGTAGCTGCCGCTCCTGTGCCTGTGCCCGTGCAAACTGTGCCTGTGCCTGTGCCTGTGCCTGTGCCGCTCACCGTGGCCGGCGTGGATTTGACAAGATCCTGCAGGTTGATGCGGCCACTTTCGCGCACGACCACACGGGCAAAGAAGTCGCTGAGCGCCGTCTCTTTCACATCGACGGTGGTGGTGGTCCCCGGCGCCAGCGACGCCTCAAGGCCACGCAAGCTCAGCGCCTTCCAGCTCAGCAACTCCTCGCCCAGCCCCAGGCCGCGCCGCCCGGCCGCAAGGGGGGCCGACGTGGCGGAGGGCTCGGACGCGGTAGCCGTGGGGGGCGCCGCTGTGCCGGTGCCGGCGATGGCACCGGAGCCTGCGGCCGTGCCGGGCACGCTGTTGGCCCGGAACTCCTCGATCGCCACATCGCCGGTGGCTCGCACACGCGGGCCGGCCGGCGTCGCCGCGTAATGCACCGCCCCCTTGAAGCTGGCGTCGGCGCGCAGCAACTCGATGTTGAGGGCGTCGCCGAAATAAGGCTCAAACGCATGCACGGGGAGATGCACCACGTCCAAGACCCCCTGCGTCATCACAGGGCTGAGGCCGAGCGTGCCGCGGTAGCTGATTTTTCCGGGCTCGGTCCGGCCGGACGCCACGCGCGCGACCACCTGCAGCGCGGCAGGCTTCTTGCCCTCCAGCGTGAAATGCTGCAGCTGCAGCTGCAGCGCGGACACGTCGAAAGCCACAGGGCGCGGCGTCGCCAGGTCGCTCCAGCCAACGGTGCCGCCGCTGAGCAACAGGTCATTGATGGCCAGCTTCCAGGGGGTGCCGTCTTTCTTGGCCAGCGCAGGGGGCTGGGCCGCAACGTGCTTGGACCCCCTGTGGGCCGCCGCCTTTGCGGATGGCGTCGCCGCTGCACCGCTGGCGGCGTCTTTCAGCCAGGTCTCGGCCATCCAGCGCCCGTCCGCGTGGCGTTCGACCTTCACTTTCGGGTTCGTCACGGTCAGCTTGCCCAGCGTGGCCGACTGCGCGGCGGGGTCGATCAGCGCATCTTTCAATTCCAGCCCCTGCACCGAGGCCAGCGTTGTCTTGCCCTGCGTCAGCGCAAGCTTGTCCAGCGCCAGCCGGTCCAGCTTGACCAGCAGACTGTCGGCACCGCCCTTGCCCCCCGCGGCCTGCCAGGTCAACCCCAGCGCCGCATGCAGCGTCCCGCCGAGTGCAGGCGCCAGAAACTGCGCCACGTAGGGCGCAGCCAGCTCCAGCGGCAACGCGCTGACGGTGGCGGTCACGCTGGCGGCCTGGGCCGACGCGGTGCCGCTGAACTGCAGCGCGGCGGACGGCGCCGTCACCTTGACAGCGGTCATTTTTGACGTTGGCCCTTGCGTGCCACCGCCCGGCTTCGGTGCCGTCAAGCTGGCCGGCCCGGCCGCTTGGCCGGCCAGCAGTGCGGCAGAACCACGGAATGGAATCGGCGCGACACCGGTCCGGTCCAGTGGCACCGCAATCCCGGTCGCATCCATCTCCAGCTCGCGCAGGCCCAGGCGTGCGGGGCTCCCCTTGTCCACGGCCGTGGTGTCATCGGTCCAGTCCACCCGGCCACCGCGCACCGCCACCTGCGCCACTTCGAGCTTCCAGCCACCCGCAGCAGCGGGTTTTGAGTCTTTTGAGGATGATCCCAGCGTAGTCTGGTCATTGTTTGCTATTGTTTTCGAACCCACGTTTCCAGTGGGCGCGACTGGCGCGGCCGGGGCTGCGGCTTTGGCCGTCGCCTGGGCCGGGTCGGCGGGCGCCGACACCAGATCCAGGTTCATCCGCCCGTCGCGTGCGCGGTGCACCGTCAACGTGGGCGCCGTCAACTCCACTGCGGAGAGCTTGATGGACTGTGCCAGCGGGCGCACGTCCGCCAGGCTGAGCTTGAGATGCTCAAACGCCAGCAACGCCTGCTGCTTCGCATCGTCGAGGCGGACACCGCTGGCCTGCACCACACCCGACAACCGCACGACCGGGGCCGGGTTCTGCTCAAAGGCGATCTTGAGATCGGCATCCAGCACCGCGCTCACCAGGCGCACGGGCGCGCTGGCCGGGAGGTACCCCAGATACGGGGACAGATCCAGCGCGGAGAGCTTGAGTGTGGCGTCGGTCTTGTGGGTCTGGGCAAACGGCGTGGTCTCGGCCACGCTGTCGAATGCACTGCCATTGAGCTTGAAGGCCAGGCGCGGGTCGGTGTGGATGTTGCGCTGCGCCTCCAGATTGCTCAGGAAAGGCACGTCCAGACGCAAGTCGCGCAGGGTATGGGTCTTGCCGACGGTGGTGTCGATGAAGTCGAGCGCCCCGCCCTGGAGCGCCAGGTTGTAGAGCGCAAATTTCAGGGGCGCAATGGCGGGCTGGTCGGCCGGTGGCGTGATCTTTTTCACGATGTCGTCAATGTCATAGCGGCCGCCGCCCAGGTGCGTGAGGCGCGCCACGGGCGTGTCGACCACCAGCGCATCCACCACCGGTGCCAGCCGCAGCAGGGACTGCATTTCACTGTCTATATAGATGCGCTTGATGCGCAACTGGTCCGCACGGCCATCCGCCGTGGCAATGGCCAGATCGGAGACCGTCAGCTCCAGGGTCCATGGCTTGAAATCGATACCGCCAATGCGAACCACGCGCCCGGTTTTTTCACTCGCGATCTTCTGGGCCTGGTGCTTGAGCAGCGGCGGCACGGCCAGCCAGCCCACCGCCCAAAGCGCCGCTACGCCACCGGCGACCCATGCGGCACGCCGCACCCATTTGTTGTTTCCCAATGATGGTGTTTCCATGCGTCGATTTTCCGCGGGGCAGCCAAAACGTCAATCGTGCCACAGCGTGCCTGAAGCAGGCGTGGCGGACGCCATGCGGAAAACGGAAGATGCACTGAAAGCCCGGCCGCCAGGCGCAAGGCCTGACGACCGGGCTTGACGGCGGACAGACGTCCCTGCCGTCGGGGCTCGCAACGGGGAAGCGTGCTGTTCCACGTTGCGCAGGAGGCAAGAGATTGCCTCCATGAAGGGCCGGTGCAAGACCCTCACCTGCCAGGTGGCAGAGAAGAAGCGCCTGTCGGCCCGATGCTCGATGTCACTCAAGCAGTTTCACTGTAGTTGCAGGGCACGCGCACTTCAAATGCGCCTTTTCAATAGCGCCATCAAAAACGATTGATTTGTCCATCTTGCAAGGATGACGAATTTGTGTCACCGGACCAATGCAGTGGGGACATTGGCACCTCAAAAAGGCACTTTATATATACAAAATAATCTAACAAACAATTTTTAAAGTATTGACTCGATATGAATAGCCCCCCTAGAATCCGCCTGTCCCGCCCGCATAGGGACAACCCGAACCCGCTGCCGCCCCCAACGGCCAGGTCGATTCAGCGAAAACCAGTCACCTTGACGCCTCGCTGAATGGACTGCGTACCAATCCAAACGAGGTGCCTTTCGCATCGTGCTGCCCACAGCATGGTCCGTCCGAGTTCCGCGCGTAGAAAGGAAATGCTATGACAGCGTTTACAAAAACAGCCCAGGGCTTGCGCACTTTTGCAAGCGATATTGCTGAAGGCTTTTTCGAGATCACGCACAACAGTTTTGCCCTTCTGGGTCTGGCTGTGGTGTTTGCAGTCATTACCCTGACGGCTCGGCCTGATTTGCGTCAGACCGGTGAAGAGAGACTCATGGACTGGCTGCAGGCGCGCCAGGTGGCACTGCTGGGCATGGAGCCCGAGCCGGAAGCTGTGGAACGCGCCACGGCCACCAATCCGAAGGATCTTCCCAAGGAACAGGCCGCTGTAGCCTACTGGCTCAGCAAGAAGTACCGTGTGGCGCCCGAGCCACTCAGCGCACTGGTCGCAGAAGCCTACAACGTGGGCCGCAGCACCAAGCTCGATCCCACGCTGATTCTGGCCATCATGGCCGTGGAATCGAGCTTCAACCCGTTTGCCCAGAGTGCGGTGGGCGCGCAAGGCCTGATGAAGGTCATGACACAGGTGCATTCGGACAAATACGAAAACTTCGGTGGCAAGCTGGCTGCGTTTGACCCGCTGACCAACCTGCGGGTTGGCGTGAAGGTGCTGCAGGAATGCATTGCCCGCGCCGGGTCGCTGGAAGGCGGCCTCAAGTTTTACGTCGGCGCCGGCAATATGGAAGCTGACGGTGGTTATGCCGGCAAGGTGTTGAGCGAATACGCCCGGCTCTACCAGGTCGCCAAGGGACGCGCGCTGCCCGCCGCGCCGCGCCCACCGCAGACACTGGGCGAGCCGGCCTTGCCGATTCCCGTGGTGGCCCCCGCCGCGGAAGCACCCCGCGAAGCCAAAGTCGCCCTGCTGGGCAGCTGAAGCCCTGGCCGGACTGGCTGGCGCGGTCTCGGCTACACTCACACCCGTGCGCGACTGGCGATAGGCGCGGCCTCACCAACGGAGTTGCCGCGCTGACGTGGATTTCCGAGAGCCTTATTTCGGACCAACCACTGGGAAGCGTACCGCCCATTTTCAGGCCTGTCAGGCCGAACGGGTGTTCAGCCGTTCGCCTGGGCAGCCCTTGTCACCGCACAAGGATCACCCGTCTTGAAGGACTGCCATGTACGACCGCAACATTCTGATTGAACAAACCGATCCCGAGCTTTTCAACGCCATCCAGCTTGAGAACGCCCGCCAGGAACACCACATCGAGCTGATCGCCAGCGAGAACTACGCCTCGCCAGCCGTGATGGCCGCCCAGGGCACCCAGCTCACCAACAAATACGCCGAAGGCTACCCGGGCAAGCGCTACTACGGTGGCTGCGAATACGTGGACATCGCCGAGCAGCTGGCCATCGACCGCGTCAAGCAGATCTTCGGTGCTGATGCCGCCAACGTGCAGCCGCACTGTGGCGCCTCGGCCAATGAAGCGGTCTTCCTGGCGTTCCTGAAGCCAGGCGACACCATCATGGGCATGAGCCTGGCAGAAG
>JAUSDK010000212.1 GCA_030650875.1 Polaromonas sp. | reverse complement strand
AAATTCTGTCAGCAGGTGAAAGGACTCTGGCAGCTCGGTGGCGGTGTCGGGCGTGAAATGCGCGTCGGCCGCCGCCAGTTCGGCCACGGCCATGCGGTTCAGGGTCAGCGTGCCGGTCTTGTCCACCGCCAGCACGGTGATGGCGCCCAGCGCTTCGACCGCCGAGACCCGCCGTGTCAGCACTTTTTGCTTCGAGATGCGCCAGGCCCCCAGCGCCAGAAACACAGTGAGGATGACCGGGATTTCCTCGGGCAGGATGGCCATGGCCAGCGCGATGCCGCTCAGCAGGCTCTCTAGCAGCGGCCGGCCGTTCCACCACCAGCCCAGCAGCACCTGGGCGCTGGCCAGCATGAGCGCGCCCAGGCCGAGCCGGCGCACCAGCCGGCGCGAATCTTTTTGAAGCGCCGACGGCGGCTCCACCGTGGCCGCCAGGTCGGCGCCAATGCGGCCGACTGCCGTGGCGCTGGCGGTGGCCTGCACCTCGGCCAAACCAGTGCCCCGCGTGACGACGGTGCTGGCGAAGAGTGCGGCCCCCACGCTGGTCGCTTCGCTTACTGCGCTGGCCCCCACGCGCATTGCATCGGGCGTCTTGGTCACCGGCACGGCCTCGCCGGTCAGCAGCGACTCGTCCACCTCCAGCAGGCCGTCCAGCAGCCGCGCATCGGCGGCGATGCGGTCGCCTTCGCGCAGCACCAGTACATCGCCGCGCACCACATCGCGTCCGGCCACGCGCAGCGCCTGCCCGTCCCGCAGCACCAGCGCGCGCGGGGCCGACAGGTCGCGCAGCGATTCCAGCGCGCGCTGGGTTTTGCGCTCCTGCGCCAGCGTGATGCCGATCACGACGAACACAAAGCCCAGCAAAAACAGCGCCTCGGCCCGGTCGCCCAGCGCCAGGTAAATGCCGCCGGCGGCCAGCAGCATCAGGAACATCGGCTCGGTGATGACCTCGCGCAAAATTGCGGCGCCGGATTTTGGCGCGCTGCCGGGCAGCAGGTTGGGACCGTCGGCGGCCAGGCGCTGCGCGGCTTCGGCGCTGCTCAGGCCCTGCGGCGCGGCGGCGCCGAACACCTGCGCGCGAATCTGCGCCCACTGCGCCTCGCTCGGGGCTGCTTCTTCATCCATCGCCAGCGCCGCGTGCAGGTCCAGTCGGCCTTGCGCATCAAATACCAGCCAGCTGCAGGTTTCATTGACCACGGCCTCGGGCCGGCCGCCGGCCAGGCGCAGGTACCAGTCCACCAGCATCAGGCGCAGGCCGGCCCACTCGGGTGCGGTGGCTTGATGGCGGGCCAGCGCCACATAGCGCGCATGCGCCAGCGGCTGCACGCCGTCGCCGTCGCCCAGCACAAACAGGCGGGTTTCATGGTCGGCTGCTATGCCTGCACCGCCTTTGTCTGCGCTGGTGCCGGTGGTCATGCGGGGCCGGCGTACACCGGTGCAAAGCCGCCGCCCGGCGTGCGAAAGTTGGTGGTTTGGCCCTGGTAGAGCCGCGCCGCCACCCACTGCACCTGACCGTCGTAGGTGTAGTCGCGCAGGTCAAACTTGAGCACCTGCGCCGGTTCCTGGTCAGAGATGGTGCGCTCGCCCGGGCTCACCAGCGCCTGCGCCACATAGTCGCCCGCCAAAATTTCCTGCCAGACGCGCTGCGTCAGCTTGTCGCCCCGGTAGGCGGCGCGGCCGCCAAAGCCGGCAAACGGCTTGAAGAACAGGCGCTTGCGGTCCCGCCACAGCCGCTCGGCATGGGCCGGGTCCACCACTTCGGTGTGCGGAATACCGGCCAGCAGCACCGCTTGCGTGGCGGGCGGCACGCCCAGCGCTTCAAGCCGCGCCGCATCGCTGAGTAGCGCCAGGTTGCGCTTGTCCGCATACAGGGCGTGCGCCTGCGGGTGCGGCGTCAGTACTGCGGCGTGCTGCAGGTAGGCACCCCGCAGCGTGGCGCTGGCGGGCGTGGCCAGTGCAAAATCCGTCAGGCGGTTGTAGACCAGGTCAATGGCCCGCTCGCCATGGCGCAGCACGCCGCCGCGCAGGTTGAATTCGCTCGGGTCGGCAATCACCGCCTCCAGCCCGTGGCGCCTGAACAGTTGCTGGAACAGCAGGAACTCGGGGTACAAATACTGCTGCGTCGGGGCGTCGTCGACGATGGCAATGCTGCGCAGCGGCCGGTCGTGGCCGGACAGCGCCCATTCGCGGCGGAACATCGCCACGATGCGCTCCTCCAGCGCATCGGCCGTGGCCGGCGTGGGCACCAGCGCATCCATGGCCGGGCAGCAGGCGCGCTGCGCCCGCGCCAGCACGGCGTTGAGCAGCGCGCCGCCCGCATTGGTGTTGATCTCGATCAGCCCAAAGCCGCCTTCGGTGACATGAAAGTCGTAGCCAAAAAACACGCCCAGCGCGCCGCCCGGGTCATGCCGCGCCATGTCGGGCGACTGGGCCAGCACCGCCGCCCGGTAGGCCGGCAGCGCCACCACCGACTCGATGGCCTGCACCAGCGCGGCCATGCGGGCCAGGTGGGCGGGCGACACAAACACCGGACGCGCCGCAAACAGGTAGGGGCAGCGCTCGCGCACCAGTTCCAGCAGGCCGGGCTGGCCAATTTCCGATTCCAGCGCCCGGCCCAGCGCGTCGGTGTCCAGGCTGATGCAAAAGCACTCGCTGTTGAGCGCCTGGACCGATACACCGTGCCGTGCCGCGATCTCGGGCAGCGCCGCCGGCAGGGAATGCGTGGTGGCGGTCATTTCACCTTGCCCAGCGCCACCCGGAACTCCTCCAGCTTGGCTTCATAGGCCTCGGCCTCGCCGTATTCCAGGAAGCGGTTGTAGCGCCCGTGCGTGCCCAGTATTTTGTGCGCGTGCTTGATCGGGCAGAAGTACTGCTCCGTGCGGGCCAAAACTTCCGTCATGTAGGCCATCAGTCCGTTGCCGTATTCGCAGTAGGTGCAGTGAAATTTCTCGATGGAATTGAGGTAGCCCAGATGCCGCCGGTCAAACACCAGGTAGTCCCTGCGCCGTACCCGGGTGATGCCATAGATGGGAAAGCAGACCCACTGGTAGATGCTGACGCAGAGATCGAGCATGAGAAGCGGGACCGCCATGCCATAAATGAGCGGACCGGTGATCAGGTTCTGTGGCCGGTCGCGCACCAGCCAGCGCAGCACGCCGGTCTTGAGCTTGCGGTGCGCCTGGCTCACCGATTGCTGGAATTCGACGCGCTTGCCCTTGATCTGGAAGAACATCCGGCTTTCCTGCGACTGCACCGCGTCGCGCAATTGCGCCTCCAGCGTGGCCATCTGCAGCAGTAGTTCGTTGATTTTTTCGTTCATGCGTCGCAGCATACGCCATGGGCTGCGGCGGGCGCATGCGTCGCCAGTCGCGGTGCTTTGGCGCAGCCAGCCCTCATGGAACGATGCGCCTGCCGTGCTGAAACACCACCACCTCGCCGGGCGCAAGCGCAATCCAGGCTTCGTCCGTGGTCAGGGGCTGGGTGGCGATCAGGCTGACGTGCCGGGCGCCGCCCTGCGCGGGTTCCAGCGCCACGCGCAGGTTGGGGCTGCCAAAGGATTCGCGGGGCGCCAGGCATTGCCGCTCGATGTAGAACAGCTTGGTTGAGCAGTGCGCGTAGAGATACGCGCTGTCGGACAGCAGAAAGTTGGCTGCGCCATGCTGCGCCAGCGCGTTGGCCCAGTGCTGGATGACCGGCAGCTTCTTTTTCAGATTGAATACCTCGCCGGGCGCCAGGGCCTGGCGCAGGCGGTCCATCAGGGCGCAAAAGGCCTGTTCCGAATCGGTCTCGCCGAGCGGGAAGTTCCAGCTGGGCGTCAGGCGGCTGTCGCCCAGAACGCCCGGCAGGTTGCCGTTGTGCGCGAACACATGGCAGGCGCCGTACAACTCGCGCGCAAACGGATGCGTGTTGGTGTACGACGTGACCCGCGGCACGCTGGCCAGCCGGATGTGCGACAGCACGATTTCGCTGCGAAACTCGTGCGCTTCCACAAAACGCAGGTAGGGGCTGTCGGCCGCCGGCGCCGCTTCCTTGATCAGGCGAAAGTCGCGGCCTTCCTTGAAGGCAATGCCCCAGCCGTCCTTGTGCGGGCCCAGCCGGCCGCCGCGCTCGCCAAACACGCCGAGCGAGACCGTGACGGTGGCGGGCGCGTCGCTGGACAGCGCAAAGAGTTCACACATGGCGGGTCTTTCTCGGTAATAGTGGCGCGCAGGCCGGGGTGCTCAGCCATTGCTCGATCTTGTCACGGCTGGTCGCAATAATTTATAAAAAAATGCCAATGGCGCATATGGGTTGGGCGCAAGTAGCTATTAAAACAAGAGCGCTATTCGCGCTCCATCTCCAGGTAAGTCTGGTTCGCCAGTTGCGGAATCCACACCTCGGCGTGCTTCAGGTGGGTAAACGGCCTGGCATCAAAGCTTTTGACGGCGGCGCTGAGGTCGGTGCCGTCATCGACGGCTTTTTTCATGTGCGCGCGCAGGGCTCGCAGCAGGTCGCGCGTTTGCGCTTGCGCGGTGGCCAGGTTGGTGACCTTGCCATGGCCGGGCACGATGATGTTTGGTTTCAGTTCGTCAATTACCGCAAACGACGCCAGCCAGGCTTTGCTGCGGCTGACCGGGTGCAGTCCCAGCACGCGGTCGACATACACCACATCGCCCGTGAACAGCACGCTTTTTTGCGGCAGCCACACCAGCATGTCGCCTGGCGTGTGGCCGCCGCCCCGGTGCTTGAGTTCAAAAACCGTGCCGCCCAGTTCCAGCCGGGTGTCCGCGTCCTTGAGCCAGCGCGTGGGCAGCGTCGGCACGGTGCCGTCCAGCCGCTCCTTCAGGACTTGCAAGCCCGCCAGGTGCTCGCCCGCGCGGGCTGTCATGTCGGCTTGGGCCGCGGCGTGGGCGATGGATGCAATGCCTTGCGTCTTGAAGTAGCCATTGCCCAGCCAGCGGTGGTCCTGGTCACCGGTGTTGATGACCCACACGATGGGCTGGGTCGTGACCTTGCGGGCCGCTTCATGGATTTTTTGGGCCGACTGAAAACTGGCGCCGCTGTCGATCAGCACCGCGCCCGCTGGCGTGACGATCAGGCCAATATTGGCGTTCAGGCCTTCGTTCTCATAAGTCCGGCCCTCCGTGTCCCCGACATAGGCGTACACGCCATCGGCCACGGGGCTGAACACGACGTCTACTGCCCAGGCCGGCAGGGCGATCAGGGTGGCGGCCACGGTGGCGGCCAGTGTTGAAATGAAGGGGTTCATGGCGTCTCTTGGGGGTGTAAAAAACAAGCTTGGGCGGCATCAGCGCAGGGGTCCGTCAAGAAGACGGACAAACCGCCAGAAAGACGCACACGATGAAAATTTATAAGAAAAAGGCCTCTGGCGCCCATCAGAAATTCGCCAGTTGCTATTAAATTTATGGCAAAAAGCGCTTGGCCTCAAAGCCATCGGCTCAATTGCTCGACATCTTCCGCAAACATCTGGCCGCGTTCGGCCTGCAGCACCTTGCCGTCGCGCCCCCGCACCAGGGTAATGGGCAGGCCACGCGGCTTGGGCAGCATGCGGTGAATCTCCGGCGTGACCCAGCCCGAGGGAAAGGTGTAGCCCTTTTTATGCAAATAGGCCAGCGCCTCCTGCGGCTTGCGGTCCACCGACAGCGCCAGCATCTGCAGGCCACGGTCTTTGTGCGCCAGCCAGAGCTTTTGCATCTCGGGGCTTTGCAGCGCGCAGAACGGGCAGGTGCTGGCCCACCAGTAAATCAGCGTGATCTTTCCCTGCGCCTGCGCGGGCATAAAGACGCTGCCGTCGAGCAGCCGCACCTCGGGCAGCAGCAAGGCCGTACCGACAACGGGCAACTGTGGCGCCACCGCCTCGGTGGCCGCCGGCGTTTGCGCCATGCTCAGGCCATGCCGCGCTGCCAGCGCCAAAACGCCCAGCGCCGGCAGGCCTGCGGTGATGCGGCGGCGAACCATGTCCATGGCGAATCGCTTCTGTTTGGCTTGTGCGGTTGGATGGGTGAGTGGGTTCATGGAGACTGGCTTGTGATGCGCCGTCAGGCCATCGCCCTTGAATAAGTCGATGCTAATAAATATTTCGTCGTTGCCATTGAGGGAATACCCTTGTCCTCCCAAGGCCCACGCTGTTTATTGGCGCGGCACAAAATCCGCCACATGGCCCGTGGCATCCAGCTGCACCCGGCAGGCCTGCGTCATGCGCGTCTTCAGGCGCAGCCGGGCACACTGCAGGCGTGACTTGGCCGCGCTCAGGCTCAGCCCCCGGGCTTGGGCAAACGCGGCCTGGGCCATGCCCTGCAGGTCGCATTGGGTGATGGCGTCGCGGTCCTCGTCGCTGAGTTCTGCCAGCACGCGCGGCAGGCAGGCCGTCAGGCGGTCCACCGTGTCGGTGTCGTCCACCGGCGCCGACAAGTCCTCGGGCAATTCCACCGTTTCGCGCGCCACGCGCAGGCGGCGCCGCGCCCAGTGGTGCAACTCGGCCTCGTGGGCGCTCCAGGCTTTGGTCAGGCAGTACATGGCCAATCATAAAGGCGATGCAATGCGTGATTTTCGACCCCCGGCACGCACGCCATGAAGGCGATGGGGGCTTGCCGCAATAACGAATCGGGGGCGGTTCACGGAGAGGTCTTTCTTAAAAGCCCGTCAGGCGGTTTCGCCCAGCCGTCCGTCGCGGAAGTCACTCAAGGCCTGGTAAATCTCATCCTGCGTATTCATGACAAAAGGGCCGTACTGAACGATGGGCTCTTTCAAAGGCTGCCCTGAAACAAGCAATACCCTGGCATCAGCGCTGGCCTCGATCACCACGCCATCGGCCTGGGCGTCATTGGCCAAAATCGCCATGCGCATTGCCGGCACCGCCTTGCCGCCAATGCGGACTTCGCCGCGGTAGACGTAGACGAACGCGTTGTGGCCGGCAGGCAGTTGCTGCGCAAAGCGGGCGCCAGCGGGCAGGTGCAGGTCCAGGTAGTTCGGCTGCGTGGTGTCGCGTGTCACGGCACCGCCCACGCCATGGCTTTCACCCGCGATCACTGTCACGGCCACGCCTTCCTCCGTCACAAATTTTGGCAGATCGGTGGCCTTGAAGTCGCGGTACCAGGGCGTGTTCATCTTGTCGCGTTTAGACAGGTTCAGCCAGAGCTGAAAGCCTTCCATCACGCCTTCTTCCTGCTGCGGAATCTCTGAATGGATCACGCCTTTGCCGGCGGTCATCCACTGCACGCCGCCGTTTTCAAGCAGGCCCTCGTGACCGGCGCTGTCGCGGTGCAACATGCGCCCGGCAATCATGTAGGTGATGGTCTCGAAGCCGCGGTGCGGGTGGTCGGGAAAGCCGGCGATGTAGTCGTCAGGCTGGTCGCTGCCAAAGGCATCGAGCATCAGGAAAGGGTCGAGCCGGTGCTGCAGGTTCTGTGTCAGCACGCGGGTCAGTTTGACGCCCGCACCGTCGGAAGTGGCCTGGCCGGCAACCAGCTGCTCCACCGTGCGTGATGTTTCAACGTTGGGCTGGTTGATGATGGTGGTGTTCATTTGTAGTTCCTTCTTGAAGCAGGGTGCTGGGCAGCACCCTGCGGTTTTGATCGGTTATTCGAGGCCAGGTTCAAGCGCGGCGGGCATCCAGACTCCATGCGCCAGCGCCGTTGGCCGCAATCGCCAGCAAGCCGCCCACCACCGCGATGTTCTTGAAGAACAGCAGTTGTTGCATGAAGGCCTGGTCCGCAGGAACACCCCAGTAATTGTGGAAGAAGAAGCTGGCCACCAGCGTGAATGCGGCCAGAACCAGGGCCGCGATGCGGGTGCCGAAACCCGCCAGCAGCGCCAGGCTACCCACGATTTCCACGATCAGCGCCACGGCGGCCGCCAGGGTGGGTAGCGGCAAGCCAACCGACGCGATGTAGCCCACGGTGCCGGCAAAGCCGGTGAGCTTGCCAATGCCGGTGGGCAGAAACAAGGCGACCATGAGCAGCCGGGCGGCGAAATTCAGGGAGTTTTGAATGGTGTTGGACATGGTTGTTTTCCTTTGAAAAAAGAGATGAACGCAGTGTGTTGCGATGGATGTAGTTTATTTATCAACAATCACTGGGTAAATACCTTTGAATGGATATGATTAATCCTATGGTGAAACAATCAAGCACAGCAATCGACCCCAATGACCTGCTGATCTTTGCCAGCGTGGCCGAGTTGGGCAGCTTCAGCCGCGCGGCCGAGCGCATGGGTTTGCCCAAGTCCACGGTGTCGCGCCGGCTGGCCGCACTGGAGCACAGCCTTGGCGAGCGCCTGCTGCTGCGCACCACCCGGCGCCAGTCCTTGACCGAGTTTGGCCTGCAACTGCTGGAGCACGCGCGTCAGGTGGTGTCTGAAGTCGAGGCGGTGACGGCGTTAAGTGAACGCCGCCAGGCCACGCCGAGCGGGCGCTTGCGGGTGTCCCTGCCCAGCGACTTTGCCAACCTGCTGTTGGCCGACACGCTGGCGGCCTTCATTGCGATGTATCCGGCGATCCAGCTGGAGCTTGATTTGTCGCCGCGCCGAGTGGACCTGCTGGGCGAGGGGTTTGATGTGGTGCTGCGCATGGGCAAGCTGACCGACGATGCCTCGCTGGCTGCGCGGCGCCTGGCGGTTTTTTCTTTTGGCCTGTACGCGTCTCCCCACTACCTGGCCGAGCACGGGGAACCGGTTCACCCCGATGATCTAGCCCGGCACACGGCCATCCGGATGCTGCACGCCAATGGAGAGGCGGCGGCCTGGACGCTGGCGCAAGGAGAGCAGCGGTGGCAGGGCGTGCCGCCGGGCCGGGCCGGCGCCAATGCCCCGGAGTTGTTGATCAAACTGGCGTGTGCCGGTGCCGGCATTGCTGCCGTGCCAGACTACTTTGCCGCACCTGATGTTCGCCGGGGTGCCCTGCGACGGGTGTTGCCGGGCTGGTGCCTGCCCAGCCACCCGGCGTGGGCGGTGTTTCCGGAGCGCAAGCTGATGCCGCTCAAAACACGGGTGTTCATCGACATGTTGCAGACGGCGTTGGCACAAGTTCAGGCTTGAAGCCTGCGTCGCAGGGGCGTGGCGTGGCCGTCAGAGGTGCTCAGGCACCAAACAATTTGTTGGCGGTCTCCGCGATGAGTTTGCCCTGAAAGCGTGCGCCGTCCAGCTCGATCACGCTGGGTTGGCGTTGTCCTTGTCCGCCGGCGATCGTGGTCGCGCCGTAGGGGCTGCCACCGACGATTTCATCGATCGACATTTGCCCCTGGTAGCTGTACGGCAGGCCGACGATGGTCATGCCAAAGTGCATCAGGTTGGTGATGATGGAAAACAGCGTGACTTCCTGGCCGCCATGCTGGGTGGCGGTGGAGGTGAACGCGCCGCCCACCTTGCCGGTCAGCGCGCCGCGCGCCCACAAACCGCCGGCCTGGTCCAGAAAGCTGGCCATTTGTCCGGGCATGCGGCCAAAGCGGGTGGGGCAGCCAACGATGATGGCGTCGTAACTTTCAAGTTCCGCCACGGTAGCAACAGGCGCCGCCTGGTCGACCTTGAAATGGGCCGACTTGGCAATTTCCGGAGGAACGGTTTCCGGCACACGCTTGACATCCACGGTGGCCCCGGCTGAGCGGGCACCCTCTGCCATCGCTTGCGCCATGGTTTCGATGTGGCCGTAGGTGGAATAGTAGAGAACGAGGACTTTGGACATGGGAACTCCTTGGGAAGTTGCGCCTGTTGAATCGCCGGCGGCATCGCGACATGCACGTTGGGCAACACATGGTAGTCACAAAGCCGGGGAAGCTTTGATTTGAAGACTGCTTTTGAGGCCGCGGCTCGTCTGGCCGCGGTGTGACGGACCGCAATGCAATGCAAGCCACTAACGGCCGGACGCAGCCCTCAGCACACCACTTGATCCGAATGCCCAAAGCCCATGGTGTAATCCAGCACCGAACTGCCCAGGGGCGTGACGCGGAACAGACGCACCTCGTCCGGGCCCGGCATCTTCATGGACAGGGGCTTTGCCTCGGGGTATTTCAGCGGCAGCATGCGCAGAACTTTCTCCGCTTCGGCCCTGTCCACCACCGCATGCGCGCGGGCTGCCATCGACAGGCCGTTTACTACCCCAACATGGCGTTCAACCTCGCTCCCTTCGGTGGCTGGACGCTACGCGATAAAGCCGCGCAGCGCCGGTTGGCTCTACGTTGAATTTCACCAAGGGCTGGCTCGGCATAGCTGTTTAAATATAGCAAATATGCTATATTTAAAGCATGAATTGGGAAATCAAATACCACGATGAAAGCTTGCAGACGGAGGTACTCTCATTGCCAGCGGGAATTTTGGCAAGGTACTTTCATTGCACAGATCGAATGCTGGTGTTTGGTCCCGATTTGGGAATGCCCCACACGCGAGCGATGAGCGCAGGTTTGTTTGAGCTGCGCTTGAAATCACGTGAAGGCATTGGGCGGGTGTTTTATTGCACGCTGGTAGGTCGGAAAATTGTCATGCTCCATCAGTTTGTAAAAAAGACAGACAAAACGCCGTCCAAAGAGTTGGCCCTCGCGCGCAAGCGCATGAAGGAGTGGAAAAATGTTGACACATAAGCAACTACGCACCAAGGCGCTTGGAAACGCCGAGGTAAAGGCCGAATTCGAAAAACTGAGCGACGAATTTGCGCTCTTGGATGAATTCCTGAAAGCCCGCGCCGCGCAAGGGCTTACTCAGGCGCAGGTGGCAGAGAAAATCGGTACCACGCAATCTGCAGTGGCCCGGATGGAATCTGGCAGTGGTAAGCATTCACCGTCACTAGCAACGCTCTCCAAGTATGCTGAGGCGCTGGGTTGTAAGTTGGAGGTCCGGTTGATTCGAAATGCGCGATCATCGAGAAATTTAACCGGGCGTTCCAGCAGTCGCGCTACGCGCGCTTCTGAACTCTGACGTGAACGACTGCTTCGGGCAGAGCGAACGACAAAAACCAGTCTTTGACAGCCGGGCACCGCCGCTGCTGGACGGACCGCAACCCCACTGAAGCCGCCGCCGCCCGGACGCAGCCCTCAGCACACCACATGATCCGTATGCCCAAAGCCCTTGGTGTAATCCAGGACCGAAATGACCAGGGGCGTGACGCGGAACAGGCGCACCTCGTCCGGGGTCGGCATCTTCATGGGCAGGGGTTTTGCCTCGGGGTATTTCAGCGGCAGCATGCGCAGGACTTTCTCTGCTTCGGCCCGGTCCACCACTGCATGCGCGCGTGCTGCCATCGACAGGCCCGTGATCGCCATCAGGTCTGCCGTGTCATGGTCAATCGTCAGCGAGAGCCGGTCGTCTTGCGCCAGGTTTCTGGCCTTTTGGCTGTCCAGCCCGCAGAGAAAATACAGGATCAGGCCTTCGTTCACGTAGCCGACCGTCGTGGCCTGCGGCCAGCCGTCCGGGCGCAGCGTCGCCACCGTCATGATGCGGTGCTGGTCCAGCAGCGCCAGGATTTTTTGTCTGATGTCGTCGTCCATGCGTCACCTCCACAATCGTTAACACGGAAAGGCCCAAGGGATTTTGGGCTGCTTCGGTCGTGCGGCCTTGACGGTTGTCAAGGGCAGGCCGCATTGGGTCGGGTCAGCGCCATGCCCTGGCATTTCCTGAATCGCGTCCAAAAAGTGGCGCGATTCCATAAACTGCGCCACTTTCCCAGCCAAATCGCGCCATAACAGACTGCGGTTGACGTTGGCCGCCTGGCAAGCGGCGCAGCAGTCGTTGTAAATCCTGAAAAAAATGGAACCCGTGCTGATTTGCAGTTGGGCTCCAGTTTATTTTTAGCATCAAATATGGCTATGCCCAATATCTAAAGGGGTCAGTAGCTATTGTTTTTACGGGATTTGGCCAGGTTCCGACGGCGCCCGAACTGTAACGCGCTTGTCCAGGATGCCTTCAGGGCCCCTACCACGCGGGGGCGGATTGGAATAGGCTTTGAGCTGCACGGCATGCCTGCCCGTGCGGCCTCAACCCGATCAACCGTCTCAACGGAGGAACACAAAATGCGCATCGCCAAGCAAGACATTCCCGTCAGAATCAATGTGCCCGGTGCCGTCGCCCGGCAAAAAATGGATTTTGGCGACGCAAACGGCTGCGGCATGATCAGCGGCGAGTACTTTTCCCTGGGCGCCGGCACCGACATTGCGCCGCTGCTGCAGGGGCTGGACGGCGACCTGTGCCAGTCGCCGCACTGGGGCTACGTGCTGGAGGGTGAAATCACCGTCACCTATGCAGACGGCCACCATGAAGCGGTCCATGGCGGCGACTTGTTTTACTGGCCCCCGGGGCACACGGTCAAGGTCGGCCAGAACGCGGAGGTCGTGCTGTTCAGCCCGCAGCACGAGCACGGCATGGTCATTGACCACATGCTCAAGAAGATGAGCGCCTGACCGCCGCCATGCGCAGGGCGGCTCACTCGTGCCGCAGCGCCTCGATCGGGTCCATGCGCGCCGCGCGTCGGGCCGGAAAGTAGCCGAACAGCACGCCAATGCCGGCTGAAAACAGAAACGACAGCAGGTTCACGCCCGGGTTGAACAGGTAGGGCACGTCCATCAGCGCCGCCAGCCCGACGGACGCGCCCGTGGCCAGCACAATGCCGATGACGCCGCCCAGCGACGCCAGCACCACGGCTTCGATCAGGAACTGCAGCAGCACTTCGCGCTCCAGCGCGCCAATCGCCAGCCTTAACCCGATCTCGCGTGTGCGTTCGGTCACGCTGACCAGCATGATGTTCATGATGCCGATGCCGCCCACCAGCAGGCTGACGGCGGCCACGGCGCCCAGCAGCATGGTCAGCACCTTGGTGGTGCCCGACAGGGTTTCGGCCAGCTGCTTGGTGTCCAGTACGTTGAAGTTGTCCTCGTCGGCGCTGGCCAGCTTGCGCCGCTCGCGCAGCAGCTGGGTCATGCTGGACTTGACGCGGTTGGCGTCGCTGTCCTCGGCCATGGACACCAGCAGCGTGTTGACGCGGGTGTTGCCGGTGATGCGGCGCTGCAGCGTCTTGATCGGCATCAGCACCATGTCGTCCTGGTCGTTGCCAAAGGCGCCCTGGCCCTTGGATGCCAGCAGGCCGACGATTTCGCAAGAGATCTGTTTCACGCGCAGTTGCTCGCCCACGGCCGGGCGGCTGCCAAACAGTTCGCGCCGCACGGTCTCGCCAATCAGGCACACGGCCGATCCGGCGCGCAGCTCGTCGTCTGAAAACACCCGGCCGTCAGCCAGCGTCCAGTTGCCGGCTTGCAGCCAGGCGTTGGTGCTGCCAATCACGCTGCTGCTCCAGTTGCGCCCGCCGGCCACCAGCGTGCTGGCGGTGCGGGCCTCGGGGGCCACGGCCAGGATGCCGCCAATCTGGCTGGCAATCGCGTCGGCGTCGGTTTCCTTGAAGGCCGGCGCGGTGGCGCCGCCGCTGCCGGGGCCCATGCGCTGGCCGGGGCGCACCTGCAGCAAGTTGGTGCCCAGGCCGGAAATCTGGTTTTGCACGGCCAGCGTGGCGCCTTGGCCCAGCGTGACCATGGTGATCACGGCGCTGACGCCAATCACGATGCCCAGAATGGTCAGAAACGAGCGCATCAGGTTGCGCCGTATCGAGCGCAGGGCCAGCAGCAGGGTGTTGAGCAGCATCAGCGGGCCTCGGCGATGGTGGGGGCCGCATCGCTTTCGTGCAGGCCGGCCGGATGCGCGTTGCGCGTGTCGCTGGCCACCGCGCCATCGACAAAGCGCACCATGCGCCGGGCGTAGGCGGCCATGTCAAGCTCGTGCGTCACCATCAGCACGGTAATGCCTTTGTCCACGTTCAGGCGCCACAGCAGTTCCATGATTTCGCGGCTGCGCTGGGTGTCGAGGTTGCCGGTGGGTTCATCGGCCAGCAGCACCGTCGGTTCGGTGACCAGGGCGCGCGCAATGGCGACGCGTTGCTGCTGCCCGCCCGACAACTCGGACGGCATGTGGTGCTCCCAGCCCTTCAGGCCCACGGCGTCCAGCGCGCGGGCGGCGGCGGCGTGGCGGGCGGCGGTTGTCTCGCCGCGGTAGAGCAGCGGCAGCTCGACGTTTTCCTGCGCCGAGGTCCGCGCCAGCAAATTGAAGCCCTGAAACACGAAGCCGAAAAACTGCCGCCGCAGCAGCGCGCGCTGGTCGCGCGAGAGCGACTGCACGGGCACGCCCTGAAACAGATATTCGCCCGAAGTCGGCGTGTCCAGGCAGCCCAGCGTGTTCATGGCGGTGGACTTGCCCGAGCCGCTGGGGCCCATGATGGCGACGAAATCGCCGGCCGCGATGTCCAGGTCCACGCCCTTGAGGGCCTGCAGCGCGGTTGCGCCTTCGCCATAGACCTTGGTGATGCCGCGCAGGCGGATCAGGGGGGGCGCTTCGGTCATGGTGCGGCGCCGCCCGTGCGCTGGTCGGTGATCACGGCCATGCCTTCCTGCAACGCGCCGCCGACCACCTCGGTCATGCGGCCGTCGCTGATGCCGGTTTGGACCGAAACGGCCACGGCCTGGCCGTCCTTGAGCACATAGACCTGCTTGCCGGCCGCTTCCCCACCCGCGGCCTTACGCGCTCCGGTGCGCGGCATGCGCGGCATCAGCCTGGACAGCAGGCCGCCGCTGGAAGCCGCCGCCGCGCCGGTGGGCTGGGCCGGCGCAAAGCGCATCGCCGTGTTGGGCACCAGCAGCACGCCGCTGCGCTCGACCGCGACGATGGTCGCGGCGGCCGTCATGCCGGGGCGCAGGCTCAGGTCGCTGTTGTCCACGTTGAGCCAGGTCACGTAGGTCACCACGTTTTCGGTCTTGGTCGAGCCAAAGGCCACGCGGGTGATGCTGGCCGGGTAGCGGCGCGACGGGTAGGCGCTGACGGTGAAGCTGGCCTTCTGGCCGACCTTGACCGCGCCCACGTCGGCCTCGTCCACGCTCACTTCCAGCCGCAGCTGGGCCAGGTCTTCGGCCACGGTGAACAGCGTCACGGCTTGCAGCGACGCGGCCACCGCGTTGCCCGGGTCCACGGTGCGCGTCAGCACCACGCCGTCAATCGGCGAGCGGATCGAGGCCTTGCCCAGGTTGGTCTCGTCGGTCGACACGGTGGCGCGGGCTTCGGCCACGTTGGCGCGGGCGCTGGCTTCCATGGCAATGGCGCGGTCCACGTTGGCGCGTGCGCTGTCCAGCTCCGTGGCCGACGGCACCTTGCCGCCTGACAGGCGTGCGACTTCCTCAAAGCGGGCCAGGGTGGCTCGGGATTCCTTGACGGTGGCGGTGCTTTGGGCCAGCTGGGCCTGTGCCGACGCCAGCGCCGCGCGCGATCGCAGCACCTGGTCGGACAGCTTGGCCGTGTCCAGTTCCACCAGCACCTGGCCTTTTTTGATGCGGTCGTTCACCTCGACCAGCACGCGCTTGACGGTGCCCGACAACTCGCTGCCGATGTTGACCGAACGCGTGGGCTGCAGCGTGCCGTTGGCCGACACATTGAGCGTGAGATTGCCTTTGCGCACGGCCTGCGTCACGTAGGCGGGCGCGGCGCCGGCCGTTTTTTGCGCCTGCCAGTAGTACAGGCCGCCCGCGAGCACCAGCAGGGCCACCACGGCGCCCCAGAGCAGCGGGCGCCGCCACCAGGCCAGCGCCGGGGCTTCCTTCAGCAGGGTTTGCAGGTCTGCGGCAGTGGGCGGGCTGGCGGGCGTGGCGGGCGTGGCGGGTGTGTTTGGCGTGGTGGGGGTGGGGGTGGTCATGGCGTGTTCGGTGAGGGGGTATCAGGGCGTGGCGGCGCTGGCGCCGGGCGTCCAGCCGCCGCCCAGCGCCTTGTACAGGCGCACATGGTCGGCGCTCAGGCTGGCGCGGGTGGCCTCTACGCTGTCCTGGGTGGAAAGCAGGGTGCGCTGGGTCTCCAGGACGGACCGGAAATCAATCAGCCCGCTGGCGTAGCGCTGGCCTGCCAGCAGGTCGGCGTTGCCAGCGGCTTCGGCGGCGGCCTGCAGCCGGGCCAGCCGCTCGCGGTTGCCCTGCAGCGACACCAGCGCGTCTTCGACATCCTTCAGCGCCGTGAGCACGGTGCCCTGGTAGGCCACGCGCGCTTGTTCCAGTGCCGCCTCCTGCGCGCGCACCTGGGCGCGGGCGGCGCCGCCGTCAAACAGCGGTACTGACACGCTGGCCAGCAGCGAACGGATCACCGACGCGCCGCTGGTCAGCGTGCCCAGCGTTAGCGCGCTCAGGCCCAGCGAGCCGCCGAGCTGAAAGCCGGGATAACGGGCGGCGTCGGCCTGCGCCACCCGCGCCAGCGCGGCGCTGATGCGGCGCTCGGCGGCGCGCACATCGGGGCGCTGGCGCAGCGTGCTGGCCGGCAGCGCCAGCGCCAGGTCGGCGGGCGCCTGCGGCACGGCCGCCGGCGCGCCCAGGCTGGCCTGCAGCGCGCCGGGCGCCTGGCCGCTCAGCACCGCCAGGCTGCTCAGCGCCTGCGCGGCGCTGGTCTGCAGCGACGGAATCTGCGCGCTGGTCTGTTCGCTGGCCGCCACCGCCTGCTCCACGTCCAGCGAAGAAACCAGTCCGGCTTGGGCGCGCCAGCGCGACAGTTGCAGCGTTTCACGCTGGGCGGCCAGGTTGCGCTGGGCAATCGCCAGCCGCATCTGCAGCCCGCGCAGTTCCATATAGGTCACGGCCACCTCGGCGGCCATTGACACCCGGATGTTGGCCAGGCTCGCCTCGGCGGCTTGGGCGTCGGCCGTGGTGGCGCGCGCGGCGCTGCGGTTGCCGCCAAACACATCGGGCTCCCAGCTGGCATCAAAGCCGGCCTGGAAGCTGTTGCCCGGATCGGCGCTGCCCGACTGGCTGCGCCGCGCCGACGCCGATGTGCCCACGGCGGGCAGCAGGCTGGCCGCGCGCACGTCGCGCAGCGCCCGCGCTTGCAGCAGCGCCGCCTGGGCGCTGCGCACGTCGGTATTGGCCTGCAGCGCCAGGGTGATGAGGGCGGTGAGCTGGGGGTCGTTGAAGCGCTCCCACCACGCGGCCAGCGAAGCGGCCGCCGGGGCGGCTAGGGCGTAGGGGCTGGCGACTGGCGTGGACCACGCGGCGGGCACCGGCGTTTCGGGTAGCTCCGCATTTTGCGGGGCCCGCGTGGTGCAGCCCGACAGCGCGGCCGCCAGGGTCCACGCCAGCGGCGCCAGGTGCCTGCGGGTGGCGCGCAGCGGGGAAAGATCAGGTCGTTGAGAGGGCATCAGGTCACGTCACATCAAGCGGCTTAAAGGCTCATTGTGATGCAGCCACTTGTCGTGGGTGTTGATCCCGGTTAAGTCTTCTTGTAAAGCGGCAGCCTCCGCGCCGCTTGGGCAGCGTTTCGCCGACGCACCGCAACGACTCCAAAATGACAAGATACCTGTTTCCTGCCATAGATTTCAGCGCATGTAAATTGGCAACTTTGTGTAGGCGATCACTGCAAACATCCAATAGCCTCATGGAGCCTTCCCTCCTACCATGCAGATAAGCCAATCAGGCTTGTTGACAGCAAAAGGAGCGGTAAATGATGGAGTCCCGACGCAATTTCTTGCGCGCCTTGCCGGCGATCACCGCCGGCGCGGTGATGGCCCCGGCGCCGGCCATCGCTTCGGCGGAAGGCGAAAGCAAGCATCGCTGGGCGATGGTGGTCGATGTGCAAAAGTGCATCGGCTGCCAGGCCTGCACGGTGTCGTGCATCATGGAAAACGCCGTGCCGGCCAACAGTTTCCGCACCGTGACCTCCACTTACGAGGTGCACGACGGCAAGCGCACTGGCACCTACATGCTGCCGCGCCTGTGCAACCATTGCGACGAACCACCCTGCATTCCGGTCTGCCCGGTGGGCGCGACTTTCCAGCGCAAGGACGGCATCGTGGTGGTCGATGGCGACCGCTGCGTGGGCTGCGCCTACTGTGTGCAGGCCTGCCCTTACGACGCGCGCTTCATCAACCACGACACCGGCAAGGCGGATAAATGCACTTTCTGCGCCCATCGGGTCGATGCCGGGCTGCTGCCGGCCTGCGTCGAAACCTGCGTCGGCGGGGCGCGCATTTTCGGCGACCTCAACGATCCGAAGAGCCAGGTCCGCCAGCTGGTCGATCAAAACAAGGTCAAGGTGCTGAAGCCGGAAATGGGTACCCAGCCCCACGTGTTTTATCTGGGCCTGGACGAGCGCTTCCAGGGGCGCGTCGAGGGCGAAGGGACTTTGTGGCAACCGAGCGGAAATGGAGCTTGAATCATGAACAGTCAAATCATCGAAGTGCTCAACGTGACACGCGAGGCCGCCTGGCTGCCGTGGGCCGTGCAGTATTTTTTCCTGATCGGCCTGAGTTATGGCAGCTTCATGCTGACCCTGCCGTATTTCGTTTTCGGTCGCACCCGGCATGAAAGGCTGGGTCGCCTGGCCTTGATCGGCGCGCTGGTCTGCGGACTGGCGGCGCCCGTCGCCCTGCTGGCCGACTTGCACGGTCCGGGACGTTTCCTGAATTTCTATCTGCACTTTCAGCCGCAGTCCTGGATGTCGTGGGGCGCGTTCTTTATCCCGGTGTACCTCGGCGGCTTGCTGGTTTATGCGTGGCTGGCGCTGCGCGGCGATTTCGCCATGCAGGGCCAGGGCGCAGGCGCATGGCTGACTCGCCTTTATCGCCTGGCCGGGCGGGGCGGCCCGGCGCCGCGCATGGCGATTTCCGCCGCGGCCTTGCTGACCCTGGCGGGCGCCGTGCTGGTGGCGCTTTATACCGGCATGGAGGTGATGGTGGTGCAGGCCCGTCCGCTGTGGAACACGCCTTTCCTGCCGCTGCAGTTCGCGGCAACCGCTTTTGCCGGCGCAGTCGGTCTGCTGCTGTTGTTCAACCGGTTTGTTGGCCGCCACGATACACCATTGGAAATCAGCCTCAACCGCCTGCTGGTGCTCGCTCTTGCGGTCGTGCTGACGCTGGGCGGAGGCTGGCTGTTCGTCAGCCTGTCCGGAATCAGCCCCTCGCACAGCGCCGCCTTCAGCCAGGTGGCGGGCATGCCGCAATGGCAGTTGACCGCGGTGTGGGCGGTGCTGGCCACGGTGGTTCCGCTGGTGCTGGCGATCTGGTGCCCGGCCTCCTGCGGCCTGGTCACCGGCTTGATTGCCGTGCACAGCGCATGGATGATGCGCTGGACCATCCTCATCGGCGGCCAGTCCATCCCCAAAACCGGCGCCGGTTCTTACGCCTACCACCTGCCGCTGGGCAACGAGGGCCTGATGGGCATCGTCGGCACGGCGGGTTTGTGGATCGCGCTGCTGGTCTTGATGGTGAGCTATCTGCCATGGGCCGGACAGGCGTTTGCCAGCCGCGACAAAAAAGAAACCAATGCACTCGCCGCTGGCGCGATGGCTCAGCACTAAGGAGAATTTTCATGGAAGACAAGCGTCGTTCATTTTTGCGCAAGGCCGCGATAGGCGGAGGTCTCACCGCTTTCGCCGCCGGCTTCTCGACCACCGCAGGGCGCATGGTGGACCATGTGCTGGGCAAGGACACCCCCAGGCAGCGGCTCCACGGCAATTCGCTGGCGCCCGAGTTCAGCGTGAATCCCGCCACCGGTGCGCTGAGCATCAACCCGGAGCAGCAGGTCAGCTACACCATGTGCATGGGCTGCACCACCTTTTGCGGCGTGCGGGTGCGCATCGATAAAAAAACCGGCAATGTTTTACGCGTGGCCGGCAATCCCTACAGCCCGTTGTCGGCCGACCCGCCGCTGCCATTCCAGACGCCGATCCGCGAAAGTTTCGTCGCACTCTCGCGCTACAAGGAAAAAGGCCTGGCCGGGCGGTCGACTGCCTGCGGGCGCGGCAATGCCGTGCTGGAGCAAGTGAATTCACCGTTTCGCGTGCTGGCCCCGATGAAGCGCGTCGGCCCGCGCGGCGGCGGCCAGTGGCAGCCGATCGCGTTCGACCAGCTGGTCAAGGAGATCGTCGAAGGCGGCAACCTGTTCGGCGAGGGCGAGGTGCAGGGACTGCGCGCCCTGCGCGACCTGAAGACGCCGATCGATTCGCAGCAGCCCGAACTCGGCCCCCGGGTCAATCAGGTCGGCCTGATGGCCAGCACCAACGAGGGCCGCCAGGCCTTTGTAGAGCGTTTCCTCAAGCAGTCCTACGGCAGCGTCAACCTGGTGGGACATGGCTCCTACTGCGGCGGCGCCTACCGCAGCGGCTCGGGGGCGATGTTTGGCGACATGAAGAAAATGCCGCACGCCAAGCCCGATCTTGAAAATGTCGAATTCTGCATCTTCATCGGGACGGCGCCCGGCAATGCCGGCAACCCGTTCAAGCGGCAGGGGACGCTGATCGCCAAGGCGCGCTCGGGCAACAGCAAGTTCAGCTACGTGGTGGTCGACCCGGTGCTGACCAATGCCGACAGCCTGGCCGCCGGCGACCGCAGCCGCTGGGTGCCGATCAAGCCCGGCACCGACGGCGCACTGGCCATGGGAATGATCCGCTGGATCATCGAGCAGGAACGCTACGACCGGCATTACCTGGTCCAGCCCAGCCTCAAGGTGGCCGAGGCGGCCGGCGAGGCGAGCTGGAGCAGTGCCACGCACCTGGTGGTCGTGCAGCCGGGCCATGCGCGCGACGGCCGCTATCTGCGCGGCTCCGACCTGGGCATGCTCTTCGCCGAGGAAGAGCGCTACAAGGACGGGGACCCTTTCGTTGTGTTCGATCCGGTGACGAAAAAGCCCGTCGCTCACACCGAAGCCAAGGGTGAGGCAGCGCTGTTCTTTGACGGCGAGGCGCAGGTTGGCACGGAAACGCTCATGCTCAAAAGCGCGATGAGCCTGCTGCGCGACGAGGCCTTCAAGCACAGCCTGGCCGACTACTCGGCCGCCTGCGGTATCGCCGTGAACGTCATCGAAGGACTGGCGCGCGAGTTGACCAGCCACGGCAAACGCGCCGCGGTCAACGCGCACGGCGGCATGATGTCCGGCGGCGGGTTTTACAACGCCTATGCGGTGGTGATGCTCAACACCCTGATCGGCAATCTCAACCGCAAGGGTGGCACCCTGGTCAACGGCGGTGCTTTCAAGGATGCCGGCGAAGGGCCGCGCTACAACCTGGAAAGCTTTGCCGGCGCGGTCAAGCCGGGCGGCACGCCGCTGGGGCGCAACGTGCCTTATGAAAAGACCAGCGAGTTCAAGCGCAAGAAGGCCAGCGGCCAGGCCTACCCGGCGCAGGCGCCGTGGTATCCGAATGCCGCGGGGCTGGCCAGCGAATGGCTGAGCAGCGCGGTCAACGGCTACCCTTACTCGCTCAAGGCCCTGATCCTGTGGAGCTGCAACCCGCTCTATGGCGTCACGGGACTGAGCGCGCAAGTCGCCAAAGACCTGGCCGATCCGAAAAAGCTGCCGCTGATCGTGGCGGTCGACCCCTTCATCAACGAATCCACGGCGCTGGCCGACTACATCGTGCCGGATTCGCTGATGTATGAAAGCTGGGGCTGGGCCAATGCCTGGGGCGGGGTGGCGGTCAAGATGAGTACGGCGCGCTGGCCGGTGGTCGAGCCCCGGGCCCAGAAGCTGCCGGATGGACAGGCGATCGGCATGGAGACCTTTTTCCTGGCGCTGGCCAAGGCCATGGAACTGCCCGGCTTCGGCCCGACCGGCCTGGCTGACGTCGATGGCAACCCCTGCCCGCTGGAGAGGCCCGAGGACTGGTATCTGCGTGGTGGCGCGAACATCGCGTGGACCGGCAAGACACCGGTGCCTGACGCCAGCGACGAGGACATCGCGCTGTCCGGCGTGGCCCGCATCCTGCCCTTGCTGGAGCAAACGCTCAAGCCCGAAGAATGGCGCAAGGTGGCCTTCATGCTGGCGCGGGGCGGACGGTATCAGAACTACAAGGAAATGTTTGGCGTGAGGCTGCCGCCGGCCGCACCCAAGGCCGACCCCAAGGCGGGCGCCAAAGCAGCGGTGGCGGCGGGCGCGACTGTCCAGGCGGCGCAGCCGCAAGCGCCTTACCCGTCAGACTGGTCCACGTATCGCTTCACCAAACCCATGCAGCTCTATAACGAAAACCTGGGCACCACCAGGCACAGCCTGACCGGTAAGCGCTTTGCAGGCACCCCTTCGTGGCGCGAGGCGGCCTTTGCCGACGGCACGCCGGTGCGCCAGAAATACCCGCAGGCGCAATGGCCGCTGCAGGTGATCAGCTACAAATCGCCGCTGCAGAACTCGTACAGCATCGGTGTGCGCAGCCTGCGCGGCCTGCACCCCGACAACCCGGTGGCGCTGCATCCGGACGATGCGGCCGGGCTGGGCCTGCGCAGCGGCGACCAGGTCTATCTCGAAACCCCGGGTGGGCGCGTCAAGGCGACGGTCAGCCTGCGCCAGGGCGTGCAGCGCGGCGTGGTGGCGGTGGAACACGGTTTCGGCCACCGCGAGCTCGGCGCGCGGGCGCATCGCATCGGCGGAAAAACGCAGCCGCACGAGCCGGCGATTGCTGCCGGCATCAATCTTAACGACCTGGGATTGAGCGACCCGACCCACAGCGGGCGCAATGTGTACCTGGATCCGGTGGCCGGAACCACGGTGCGGCAGGGTTTGCCGGCGCGCATCGTGCAGGCGTAACGGGAGGGGTGTGCGATGAAGCCGTAAACTGAAACGCATAGCCCGAATTTTTGGAATACTCATGGAGATTGAAATGACACGAATCAACCAACTATTTATTGGATTAGCCATTGGGGCTGGTTTGACTGCGGGTGCTTTCGCCCAAAGTCCAGCCACCGGTGCTGCGCCAATCGCGGGTCCTGTCGCGCAAAGTCCAAAAGACTGGCAAGCGCCCGACATTACAAAACTGCCTGACGACAAGTACGGCCAGATGGTGCGCCGTGGCAAGGTCCTCATGGAGGAAACCTACAAGTACCTCGGACCAGAGGTGAAGGATGTGAACAAGCGTTATGCGGGCAATAACTTGGCCTGTGTCTCATGTCATATGGATGCGGGCGGCCGCAAGTTCGGAAATCCGTGGGTAGGTACGTTTGTGAGTTTTCCGCAGTACCGTGGGCGCGAAGATGCGATTTCCACCACCGAGGAGCGCATCAACGGTTGCATGGAGCGCAGCATGAACGGGCGCAAGCTGCCTCTGGACAGCGAAGAAATGAAGACGATGACGACGTATCTGCAGTTTCTTTCGACCGGCATTCCAGTCGGCGCGAAACTAGAGGGAGGCGGCACGTTGCGGCTTAAAACCCTTGCTCGCGCTGCCGACCCTGTGGCGGGCAAGCAGGTCTACGCGGCGACCTGCGTGGCCTGCCACGGCGATAACGGCCAGGGTGTGCGGCGCGGCAAGGCGGGCGATGCCAACGGTTATCAATTTCCGCCGCTATGGGGCGCCGACAGCTATAACACCGGCGCCGGGATGGCGCGCGTGACGCTGGCCGCAGGGTTCATCAAGGGCAATATGCCCATCGGCGTCACCCACACCAGTACGGTGTTGACGGATGAACAGGCATTTGACGTGTCAGCTTACATCAACAGTCAGCCACGGCCGGTCAAGGGGAATCTCCAAGCGGACTTCCCGGCGCGCAAGAACAAACCGGTGGATGCTGCGTTTCCGCCCTACACGCCGGGCGTCTCGGCAGAGCAGCACAAGTACGGCCCGTGGCAGCCGATTGTGGAGGCGCGAGAAAAAGGGGCCATTCCGCCCAAATAATGGCACGGCGCGCGGTCGAAAAGCTGGGCTTTTCGCAATGAAATGGAGCCAGAGCCGAACCTAACTTTGCTACAACGATCGCCCTGTCAACCCCGTTCACATCACGGGGTTGATTTTTTTGGACGCGATTTTCATGTCATTTTTCTTCCCACCACGATTGCCAGGTTTATCTCCTCCATCAGCGATGACATTGCCGGCATCACCGGGCTGGTAGAGCACGTCGAAGCGGAGCAGGCACCTACGCAAAAAAATTGTTAACGCTTAGCCATGAAAAAAGGGTTTGATCAGATCTTTTTTAATGCGAGCCAGAATGTCCCGCTTTTGCCTTCATCAACAGATGCGTGATTTCCGCCGCCGAATGCACGCCCAGCTTTTCCATCGTGTGATGGCGATGCACCTGGACGGTCTTGTCGCTGATGCCCAGTTCGCGGGCGATGACTTTGCTGGACTTGCCGTCGGCCATCAGTTTCGCGACCTCGCGCTCGCGCGCGGTCAACGCGGCCAGCACGGTTTGTGCGGCGAGGGATTGCGTGCCTATCCGGCAGCTTTCAATGCTGCGCTGCACCGCGCGCGTGACCGCATCGAGCAGCACCTGGTCTTTGCACGGTTTTTCGAGAAAGTCGCAGGCGCCGGTTTTCATTGCCTGTACCGCCATGGCCAGATCGCCGTGGCCGGTCAGAAAGATGATGGGCAGGTGTACGCCATGCGCCTTGAGCTTTTGCTGCAGTTCCAGCCCGCTCATCAGGGGCATGCGCACGTCGAGCACCAGGCAGCCCGGCACATGCCCGCTGTAACGGTCGAGAAAGTCATGCGCCGACTCGAAGGCCTCCACGCGCCATCCGGCAGAGTCGAACAGGTAAGCCAGCGAGCGGCGCATCGCCGCGTCATCGTCCACCACAAAAAGTACGGCATCGCATTCGTTCATTGGTCTTCCGGTGATTCTTCCCTCGGCAGGCTGAACCCTATCGCCAGCCCTGGTTTGCCGTCGTCATGGGCCGCTGCCGACAGCGTGCCCCCGAGAGATTCAATAATGCCCTTGCTCAGTGACAAGCCCAGGCCGAGGCCCTCGGGTTTGGTCGTGAAGAAGGGTTCGAACAGGTGCGCGAACTGCTCGGGCGCAAGACCACAGCCGCCATCGCGCACGGTGATGACGCAGGCGCCAGCTTGCGCCCGGAACTGCACCTCGATCGGTTCGTCTGCCCGGCCGGCCGTCTGTTGCGCATCCAGTGCATTTTTCAGCAGGTTCAGCATAACTTGCTGGATCTGCACGGGGTCGGCTACCACGGTGGGCACTTCCGGCGTTGCGGCGGGCTGCCAGACCACACGCGCTTGCGGATGGGTGCTGATGAACAGGGCGATGGTTTCGCCCACGACCGCCTTGAGATCGACCGATTTTTGTTCGGACGCTCTTTTTTGGGAGAACGCGCGGATGTTGCGGATGATGCTTGCCGCCCGCTCGCTTTGCATGACGATTTCGTGGGTTCCGTCGAGCAGGGGCGCCGGCTCCAGCCGGCCTGCTGTAATGCGCCGCGCCATGCCGTGGGCGAAATTGCCGATGGCTGCCAGCGGCTGGTTCAGCTCGTGAGCGATCGCGCTGGCCATTTCTCCGAGTATGGCCAGTCGCGCGGTATGGTCGAGCGTGGTCTGATGCAGCAGCGCTTCTTCCGCCATGCGGCGCTGCTCATCTTGCGCGTCGCGCAGCGCACGGGTGCGCTGGCTGACCAGGTATTCGACCCGCACGGTATGCACCGCCCAGGTGACCAGCAAAGCCAGAATCAGCAGCATCCAACCCCAATAGCGCCGCAAAACGCCCTCGAAGGTCCATAGGCGCAAATAGGCATAGGGGCCGATTCTCAGTTCCCGGAACAATTCACCAACAACCTGATAATCACTGGGGATCGTCCAGCTATAGCCCACTGCGGTACGCGGCATGCGCAACAAGGCGATGGCCACTTGCCTGGACAGTTCAGCCGGCGTATGACGCAAGGCGGCAATCGGCCAGTCGGGGTATAGCCGTGACGAGGTCTGGCACGGCAAGCCCCGGATGTCGATCGGCGCCAGCACGCGCAACTCCCCGGCGCCGATTTCGCCGCTGCGGATCATCTGCTCAAGCAGGCAGGTGCGGACGATGCCGGCGTCGGCCTGACCCGCACGAACCGCATGCACGATGTTTTGAACCGGAAACCCCGTGAATTGCAGATGGGCCAGGTCATGCTCGGGATCGACACCGGCTTGCAGCAATTCGCGTGCGGCAATCTGGTAGCCCCCGAACGCATCCGGGTCAACCGCCAGCACATGCTTGCCGGCCAGATCCGCCAGGGTGCGCAGACGCGCATCGTCGCGCACCACGATGGCCGATCCGATCGATTGCCGTGGCGACAGGGCCCCGGGCGACTCGATGGTCGCGATGCGGCTGGCGCCCTCGCCATGTTCGAGGGCGACATAGTGGCCGCTGCTGGTGATGACGAAATCAATGCTTCGTTCACGCACCGCGCGCGTCAGCCCGGCCTGGTCGAAATCAAGCAGAATGAAATGGTGGCCCGCAATACTGGCTTCAAGCCAGTTCCTGACATGGGACCAGTCCTCCTGCACCGCCTCGGCGCCTTTATAGGCCAACACGCCTATCCTTACCGTCGCCGTATTTTTCGTGTCCGCAAGGGCTGGCTGAAACAGCAAACCCGCTCCCATCAACAAGACCCCAAGCCGGAAAATTAGGCGAAATAAAAACTTGCGCTTCATATGCCGCCAATAAAACCGGGGCGCTGCCGCTTTAAAAAATAGCAAAAGGAAATAGCAAAAGGAAATAGACCAGGGCTTTACTGGAACGCCACTTCCGAAAAGCTGCGCAGCTTGCGGCTGTGCAGTTGGCTGCTGCCCTCGGCGCGCAGCAGTTCGACCGCGCGTATGCCGATGCGCAAATGCTGGTCGACGCGCTCGCGGTAGAAGTGGTTGGCCATGCCGGGCAGCTTGATCTCGCCGTGCAGCGGCTTGTCGCTCACGCACAGCAGCGTGCCGTAGGGCACCCGAAAGCGAAAGCCGTTGGCGGCAATGGTGGCGCTTTCCATGTCCAGCGCAATCGCCCGGCTCTGGCTGAAGCGGCGCTGCACCTGGTTGCCGGGCAGCAGCTCCCAGTTGCGGTTGTCGGTAGACGCCACGGTGCCGGTGCGCATGATGCGCTTGAGGTCGGCGCCCTCGGCATGCGTCACGTCCTGCACCGCTTGCTGCAGCGCCTTCTGGATTTCAGCCAGCGCCGGAATCGGCACCCACAGCGGCAGTTCCTCGTCGAGCACATGGTCTTCGCGCACATAGCCGTGGGCCAGCACGTAGTCGCCCAGCTGCTGGCTGGTGCGCAGGCCGGCGCAGTGGCCCAGCATGACCCAGGCGTGCGGGCGCAGCACGGCGATGTGGTCGGTGATGTTCTTGGCATTGGCCGGGCCCACGCCGATGTTGACCATGGTGATGCCGCTGCGGCCTTCGCGCAGCAGGTGGTAGCCCGGCATTTGCGGCAGGCGCGGCGGCGGCACGCCCAACGCGTCGCTGGCCTCGGCGCTCAAGCCGGTGCGCCGCGTCACCACGTTGCCGGGCTCAACAAAGGCCGTGTATTCGCTGGCCGGGTTGGCCATTTCCTCGTGGCCCAGCCGCACGAACTCGTCGATGTAGAACTGGTAGTTGGTGAACA
>JAUSDK010000211.1 GCA_030650875.1 Polaromonas sp. | reverse complement strand
ACGTGCAAGTCCCGATTGGCCGGGATGATAAAGACCCGGTTGGGCTCGATCAGCAAACGCTCGGTGATCAGGTCAACCGGCATGGTCGTAAAGCGGGGCAGCACCTCATGAAGCTGGGTCGGCATGATGGTGATGTGGTTCACGATAACGATCGCCACCCCCATGTCTGCCGGCAGGTTTTGCAGCAGCCGGATGTAGGCATCCAGGCCACCGGCCGAGCCGCCGACGCACACAATCGGGAAATTTTTTAACGGGGCATCAACGTGATCGGTCATCAGGGGCGCCTTTTCTGCATATTTTTCATGCTATCGCAGTTTGCACCAACCCGGTGCACTGATTGGCGCGGGTGACGCATAGCGCACTGCGGGGCTGGAAACGGGTCTTGCATGAAAAATCGGCCAATAGCAGACTGACGCCGAGGTCCCTGGATGCGACCCAAGCGGCCTTGCACCAAAGGCGCGCGTCAGCGCAGTGCCAATTTTCAGGGCTACACAGGGCGCGAGACCCCTGCGAAGTGTCCAACCATATACGGAACGATTGATCTTTCTCAAAGCACCCGCCCTCCAGGCGCGTACCTTGGGTCCCGGGCCGGTCAGTAGCCGGATCGCTTATGCGTTGCGCATGGCAATATAGACGACAAACGCCCCCAAATGGCGAATCGAAAGGCGAATTGATCATGCCCACAGGCACCGTCCGACTTCACCGCGTGCTCCGTGCAACACCGGAACGCGTCTACCGGGCGTTCCTGGACCCTGACGCCATGGCCAAGTGGCTGCCGCCCTACGGTTTTACCTGCAAGGTGCACCACCTGGATGCCCAAGTGGGCGGCAGCTACAGGATGTCGTTCACGAACTTCTCCACGGGCCAGGGCCACGCCTTTGGCGGCGCGTACCGTGAACTGGTGCCCTTCGAGAAACTGGTCTACACGGACAGCTTCGACGACCCGAAGCTGCCCGGAGAAATGCAAACGAGCGTGACCTTGACGCAAGTCTCGTGCGGCACCGAAATCAACATCGTGCA
>JAUSDK010000210.1 GCA_030650875.1 Polaromonas sp. | reverse complement strand
GTAGTCCTTGCCTTCGGCGCGCATCTTGCCCGCATCCTTGGCGCCCTGCTCTCCCTTGAAGGCGATGAAGTCGTCATAGGCAATGGTCTGGGCCCGGATATAGCCTTTTTCAAAGTCGGTGTGAATCACGCCGGCCGCCTGCGGCCCGGTGTCGCCGACATGGATGGTCCAGGCGCGCACTTCTTTCACGCCGGCGGTGAAGTAGGTTTGCAGCCCCAGCAGCTTGTAGGCGGCGCGAATCAGGCGATTCAGGCCTGGCTCGGTCTGGCCCAACTCTTCAAGGAACATCTGGCGGTCTTCGTCGCTCATCTCCGACATTTCGGCTTCCAGCTTGGCGCTGATGGCCACCACCGGCGCGTTTTGCGACGCGGCGAAAGTCTTCAGGCGGTCCAGGAAGGGATTGTTCTCAAAGCCGTCTTCCGCCACGTTGGCCACAAACATGGCGGGCTTGGCGGTGATCAGGAAAAACTGCTGCAACAGCGGCTGCTCTTCCTTGCTGAATTCAAGCGTGCGCACCGGCTTGGCCTCGTTGAGCGCCGCCTGGCATTTCTCCAGAATGGCGACCAGCTTGATCGATTCCTTGTCGCCCGAGCGCGCCAGCTTGGTCACGCGGTGCAGGGCCTTTTCCACCGCCGTCAGGTCGGCCAGGCAGAGTTCGGTCTGGATCACTTCGATGTCCGAGATCGGATCGACCTTGCCGGCGACGTGGATCACGTTGTCGTCTTCAAAACAGCGCACCACGTTGACGATGGCGTCGGTTTCGCGGATGTGGGCCAAAAACTTGTTGCCCAGGCCCTCGCCGGTACTGGCACCGGCCACCAGGCCGGCAATGTCGACAAACTCGACAATTGCGCGCTGGACCTTTTGCGGGTTGACGATGGCCGACAACGCATCGAGCCGCGCGTCAGGCACTTCCACGATGCCCACATTGGGCTCAATGGTGCAAAAAGGATAGTTTTCCGCAGCGATACCCGCTTTGGTCAACGCATTAAACAGGGTGGATTTTCCAACGTTGGGCAAACCAACAATACCGCACTTCAAACTCATGACAAACCTTCAAAAACAGGGGTAGAAGTGTATTCCATCGCCCGGCTCAGGCAAACTGGAAACGGGCGCCGACGGTCTGGCCCACCTTCAGGAGATGATCCACACCCTCCAGCACGATGGCATTCATGCCGAAAGTCACCGCGCCATCGACGCGTGCATCCTGGCGGTACGTCTGCAGCATGTCGCCGACCTCCGGGCTGCTGCGGGCGGTGGCCGGGTCGATATTGGAAATCGGGCAGCGCGGACAGGGCTTGACGGGCTTGATCCGCACCGTGCCCTGCGCCGTTTCAATTTGCACGACCTCCAGCCGGTCTTCATCGTGCGGCGCCAGCGACTGGCCGCCGGCCGGATCGCCCAGCACGATGTTGGGGCGAAAGCGGTCCATACTGACAGCGGCCAATCCTTGGGCGGCCAGCTTGCTGTTCAGCTGCACCAGCGACGCTTCGCTGGCCAGCAGCAGCGAAAAACCGTCGCTGAACTGGTTGAGCGCTTCAACGCCGCCAGTCCACTGCGGGCTGCTCAGGCGTGGGTGCGCGGGGTCAAAGCGCACCAGGCGCGCCGGGATGCCCAGGAAGTCGGTGAACCACTGCGCCGCAAGGGGGCCCATGTCGTAGGCCGGCACGTGGTCATCCCAGACCTGCACGCGCACCGGTGCCTCGACCCGGTCCAGCGCAATGTGCAGCGCCAGCATGCCGGGGGCGCGCAGCACCATCTCGTAATGCTTGAGTTGCGGCTGGATCAGCGCCATGCGCGGCAGTTCACGCTGCGTGAGGAATTCGCCGTGCGCATTGACCACCATCCAGGCGCGGTCAAATTCCAGCCCGGTTTCGGTCAGCAGGGCTTGCTGCACCTGCACCCCGGCGCAGGACTTCACCGGGTACACCACCAGCTGGGTGATGGGCGCGGTCAGGTCCCAGGGCGCCGCCGCAGCGATGGGCGTTGAGGGCTTGTTCAAAGAATCGGTCACGGTGCGTCAAGTCCTGGTGAAGGCAAAAAGATGGAGCGGCGCAGGCCTTGTGGCGGCGCCAAAACACCCCACAGGCGCTGATTTTGCACTGCCTCCTAAAATGAGGCATGTCCAAACCCTTTGATGTCTGTATTCGCGGCGACGGCGTGGTGGGCCGCACGCTGGCTTTGCTGCTGGCGCGCGAGCGTTTGCGCGTGGCCCTGGTCAGCCAGCCCGTCCTCACGCCGGCGGAGCCAACGCCGGCCGAAGTGCGCACCGATGTGCGGGCCTACGCCCTGAACAGCGCCTCCCGGGATCTGCTCGAAACCCTGAGGGCCTGGCCCGACGCGCCGCTGGCCACGCCCGTGCGCGCGATGCAGGTCTGGGGCGACGACGGCGGCCAGCTCGACTTCACGGCGCAAAGCGTGGACCAGGAGGCGCTGGCCTGGATTGTGGACGTGCCCGCGCTGGAGCAGCAACTGGCCCAGGCGGTGCGCTACCAGCCCCAGATTGAAACCGTTCAGGCGCCGGTCAAGGCCGCCCTCACCGTGGTCTGCGAAGGCCAGAAAAGCCGCAGCCGCGACGAATTTGGCGTGCAGTGGTGCGTCAAGCCCTACCCGCAAAAAGCCGTTGCCGCGCGGCTGGAGTCCGACACGCCCCACGGCGGCATCGCCCGCCAGTGGTTTAGCCAGGGCGACATCCTGGCGCTATTGCCCATGTCTGGCGCGGACGGGAACGCCCTGGCGCTGGTCTGGTCTGTCTCTGTGGCGCGCGCTGGCGCGCTGCAAGCGCTCACGCCCGAAGCATTTTGCGCCGAGTTGCAGGCGGTGGTGGGCCAGGAAGCAGGCCACTTGCGCCTGAGCAGCGAGCGGGCCAGCTGGCCGCTGGCGCTGTCCACCGCCGGGCACTGGGTCGGACCCGGCTGGGCACTGGCCGGCGATGCCGCGCATGCCATGCACCCGCTGGCCGGACAAGGGCTGAACCTCGGGCTGGCCGATGCGGCCTGCCTGGCAGAAGTGATTGCGCAGCGTGAATACTGGCGTGCGCTGGGCGACGAAAAACTGCTGCGCCGCTATGAGCGGGCGCGCAAAGCCGACGTGGCCGCCATGGGCGCCGTGACCGATGGGCTGCACGGCCTGTTTGCGCAGAACGATGGCCCGTGGCGGGCCTTGCGCAACTGGGGCATGAAGGGGTTTGCGCGCAGCGCGCTGCTCAAGCGCTGGGCGGCGCGCCAGGCGGCGGGTTTGTGAGATATTGAAGAAGCAAAATTATTGAAAAACAGGAACAACCATGAAACTAGTGAAATCGATTGCCCGCGCCGGCCTGTTGGGCCTGCTGGCCTGCAGCCTTGGCGCCGCGTTTGCACAGGAAGCCGCCATACGAAAGAACCTGGCCGAACGCCTGCCCAGCTTGAGCAAAATCGATGAAGTGAGCAAGACGCCCATGAACGGGCTGTATGAGATCCGGGTCAACGAGAGCGACATTTTTTACACCGATGCCGAAGGCAACTTCCTGATCCAGGGCAACCTGATCGACACCAAGGCCAAGCGCAACCTGACCGAAGAACGGGTTGAAAAACTCAGCGCCATCGACTTTGACGCCCTGCCCCTGAAAGACGCGTTTACCCAGGTGCGTGGCAACGGAAAGCGCAAGCTGGCCGTGTTTGAAGACCCCAACTGCGGCTACTGCAAGCGCTTTGAACGCGATCTGCAAAAAGTCAACGACGTGACGATCCACACCTTCCTGCTGCCCATCCTGAGCGCCGACTCGACCGAAAAGTCCAAAAACATCTGGTGCGCCAAAGACAAGGGCAAAGCCTGGCTCGACTGGATGATTCGCGACCAGACGCCCGCCAAAGCCAGCTGCGACACCGCCGCGCTGGAGCGCAACGTGGAATTCAGCAAAAAGCACAAGATCACCGGCACGCCGACCCTGTTTTTTGCCGACGGCTCGCGTGTGCCGGGCGCCATCGGCGTGCAGCAGATCGAGAAACTGCTGGCCAGCGCCAAACCCTGACAGGACGACCAGGGACCAACAGCCGCTGCAAGCGCTAATTCTTAACAAATTAGCCTTCCAGCCCATAGATTACGGGCGCTTGCAGCTACTTCTTCAATAGCAAATCCAGGGTGAAAATCCGGTCTTGTCCGGTCAGCCCCGGCATATTCCCTGCGCAAGATGCCAAGCCCACCCCAAAAAACACCCGCCTCGCCCGTTCACTACCGCGTCGAAATTGGCGACCTGCACGCCCACCTGTTTCGCGTCACGCTGATGATTGCGCAGCCTGCGGCGCTGCAACGGGTGTCTTTGCCGGTATGGATACCGGGCAGTTACCTGGTGCGCGAGTTCGCCAGGAACCTGCAGGGCTTGCAGGCCCACCAGGGTGTGCGCACACCGGCGCCTTTTGAGCAACTGGACAAGTGCAGCTGGCAAATCCAGTGCAACCCGGCCAAGCCACTGGTGCTGCGCTACGAGGTCTATGCCCACGACAACTCGGTGCGCACCGCCTGGCTGGACGCCCAGCGCGGGTTTTTCAACGGCACCAGCCTGTGCCTGAAGGTGGAGGGACAGGAAAAAGCGCCCCACACACTGGAACTGCCAGCGTCCGCGACTGCCACCGGATGGTCGGTGGCCACCGGGTTGACGGCGCAAACCGTCAACAAGCAGGGCTTTGGCTGCTACGCGGCTGCCGACTATGACGAACTGGTCGATTGCCCGGTAGAAATGGGTGCTTTCTGGAGCGGCAGCTTCAGCGTTCGCGGCGTGCCGCACCGCCTGGTGGTAGCCGGTGCTACGCCCAGCTTCGACGGCGCCCGTTTGCTGGCCGACACCCAGAAGATTTGCGAGACCGAAATCCACTTCTGGCACGGCAGCAAAAAGCCGCCCTTCAAGAACTACCTGTTCATGCTCAACGCGGTGGACGACGGCTACGGCGGGCTGGAGCACCGCAACTCGACCGCGCTGATCTGCCACCGCAAAGACCTGCCGCGCGTGGGCGAGCACAAACCATCAGACGGCACCACCACGTTGCGCGGCCTGATCAGCCACGAGTATTTCCACACCTGGAACGTCAAGCGCCTGCGGCCCTCCGAATTTGAAAGCTACCAGTACGAGCGCGAAAACTACACCGAATTGTTGTGGTTTTTTGAAGGCTTCACCAGTTACTACGACGACCTGCTGCTGCGCCGCGCCGGCCTGCTGGACAACGCGGCTTACTTGAAACTGCTCAACAAAACCATCAACCAGGTCATGCAGACGCCGGGCCGGCTGGTGCAATCGGTGGCCCAGGCCAGCTTTGACGCCTGGGTGAAGTACTACCGGCCTGACGAAAACACGCCAAACGCCACGGTGAGCTACTACACCAAAGGCGCCCTAGTGGCGCTGTGCCTTGACCTGACGCTGCGCGCCGAAGGCCGGGCCACGCACGGCAAAACGCTGGACGACGTAATGCGCGCCCTCTGGCTGCGCTGCAAGGCGGGGCCGCTGCGCGAAGCCGATGTGGCGCACACGCTGGCCGCGCTGGGCGGCCGTTCGTTTGCGCCCGAACTGGCGCGCTGGGTTCACGGCCTGGACGAGTTGCCGGTGAAAGCACTGCTGATGCGGCACGGCGTGGCCGTGCTGGAAGACCCGGCACAGCTGGCGCACCGGCTGGGCCTGCGTGTCAGCGAAGGCCAGGGCGTACACATTAAAGCCGTGCTGCGCGGCGGCGCAGCCGAGCGCGCCGGCTTTGCGGCGGGCGACGAATGGCTGGGACTGGAGCCGGCCACCAAAACCGAGGCCAGGCTGACCGGCGGCGGCTGGCGCATGAGCCGGCTCGACGACCTGACGCTGTATGCCGGCGCCGCCAAAAAAATCACCGCGCTGGTGTCGCGCGACAAACGCCTGCTGCGGCTGACGCTGACGATGCCGCCGCTGCTGACCACCTGGCGTCTGGCGGTGCACGATGCAGCGCTGCTGGACCAGTGGCTGGCGCCCCAGGACTGAACCAGAACTTGCCCCCCAACCTCCCGAAAAAGGATTTCCCATGCCTTATGAAATGATTGAAACCCGCACCGAAGGACCGGATTCGCGCCAGGTCGGCATCGTGACGCTGAACCGGCCCAAGCAGCTCAATGCGCTCAATGACCAGCTGATGGACGAGCTGGGCCACGCGCTCCAGGCGTTTGAGGCCGACCACCGCGTAGGCTGCATCATCTTGACGGGCAGCGAAAAAGCCTTTGCCGCTGGCGCCGACATTGCCGCCATGGCGAAATTCGACTTTGCCGATGTCTACAAGAACGACTTCATCACCCGCAACTGGGAGCAGATCCGCAGCATCCGCAAGCCGGTGATTGCGGCAGTCAGCGGCTTTGCGCTGGGCGGCGGCTGCGAGCTGGCCATGATGTGCGACTTCATCATCGCCGCCGACAACGCCAAATTCGGTCAACCTGAAATCAAGATCGGCATCATTCCCGGCGCCGGCGGCACGCAGCGCCTGCCCCGCGCCGTGGGCAAGGCCAAAGCCATGGACATGGCGCTGACCGGCCGCATGATGGACGCCGTGGAGGCCGAGCGCGCCGGGCTGGTCAGCCGCGTCGTGCCGCTGGCGCAGCTGATGGACGAAGCGCTGGGCGCGGCTTTGACGATCTGCAGCTTCGGCGAGCCCAGCGTGATGGCCGCCAAGGAAGCCGTCAACCGGGCCTTTGAAAGCGGCCTGAGCGACGGCGTGATGTTCGAGCGCCGCCTGTTCCACTCGCTGTTTGCAACGCAAGACCAGAAAGAAGGCATGGACGCTTTTTTGAACAAGCGAAAAGCCGCATTCACGAATCGCTGAATCGGGCAATTTAACTGGCTATAATATCGGTCGCGAGGTGATATAGCTCAGTTGGTTAGAGCGCAGCATTCATAATGCTGATGTCGGTGGTTCAAGTCCACCTATCACCACCAAATATTTCACAAGCCCCAGAGTCGATTCAAGCCTCTGGGGCTTTGTTGCTTCACAGCCTCTGGACACACACCATGAACCGCTGCACGCCCCGCTTTATGGCCACCCTCACGCTGCTGGCAGCCGTCTGCCTTGGCAGCGCAACGGTCAGCGCCCAGACCCCCGAATTCAAACCCGACATCAGGCAGTTCCCCGCTGCCGCCCTTCGCGGCGAAATGGTGGTGGGCGTAGCGCCCATTATTTCGATGGACGGCAAGCCTGACCGGCTCTCGCCCGGCGCGCGCATTCGCGACGCCAACAACATGCTGGTCATGTCGGGTGCGCTGGTCGAGCAAACGCTGGTGGTGAATTACCTGCGCGAAAACACCGGCCTGGTGCACCAGGTCTGGATTCTCAACAACGAAGAAATCCGGCAAAAACGGCCCAACACCCGGTCGTCCTGGTTCAGTTTTGGCAGCAGCACCGATGCCGAGGCCACTGGCATCGTCCAGACGCCTTGATCCCCTGATGCGCAGCCGCAAGCCGGCCAGCCGCCACCCCCGAAATATTCAAGCAATCAGGCTAAAACCATTTTTTAAATGGTTTTAGCGATCAATCAAGTAGCACATCATGACCAAAAAAGTCTTCATCAAAACCTTCGGCTGCCAGATGAACGAGTACGACTCGGACAAGATGAGCGACGTGCTGCATGCCGCCGAAGGCTACGAGCCCACGCAGAACATGGACGAGGCCGACCTGATTGTGTTCAACACCTGCTCGGTGCGCGAAAAGGCGCAGGAAATGGTCTTCAGCGACTTGGGCCGCGTCAAGCACCTCAAAGCCAAGGGTGTGCTGATCGGCGTGGGCGGCTGCGTCGCCAGCCAGGAAGGCGCGGCCATCATCCAGCGCGCACCCTATGTCGATGTGGTGTTTGGCCCGCAAA
>JAUSDK010000197.1 GCA_030650875.1 Polaromonas sp. | reverse complement strand
CGGGGGAATACGCCCTGAAAAGCAGAACGCCCGGACGGAACGGGTGGTTGGCTGACAGATCTTTTGCCGCGCAGTGCTTATGCTTGATCAATGAGTTTTTCCGATGCTTCAGCCCAGAACGCCGCGCGTTCCGGGCCTTTTCTTGTGGTGATCAACGCGGGCGCCGGCCATCACAACGCCGACGACGCGCAGCAGGTCATGGCGCGTGTTTTCAGGCGTGCCGGGCGCGAGGTCGAGTTTTTGCTGGTCGGAAAAACCGAACCCATCGCGGCTGTCGCCCGCCGCGCCGTGGCGTTGGCGCAGGCGCGGCAGGGCGTGGTGGTGGCGGCTGGCGGCGACGGCACCATCAATGCCGTGGCCAGCGCCGCACTCGGAAGCGGTTGCCCGTTTGGCGTCTTGCCGCAAGGCACGTTCAACTACTTTGGTCGCGCCAACGGAATTTCGCAGGACACCGAGGCGGCCGCCACCGCGCTGGTGGGCGCCCGCATTTCGCCGGTTCAGGCCGGCCAGGTGAACGGGCGGATTTTTCTGGTCAATGCCAGCGTCGGGCTGTACCCGCAACTGCTGGAAGACCGCGAAGCCTGGAAGCGGCGCTTTGGCCGCAGCCGTCTTGTGGCGTTTATCTCGGGTATGGCCACATTGCTGCAGGCGCGCAAGCAGCTCCATCTGCTGGTCGAGTCGGGCGGCCGGGTGGTTGCGCTGCGCACGCCCACGCTGTTCGTTGGCAACAACGATTTGCAGCTCGCGCGCGTCGGGATTGACGAAAAGCAGGTCAATTCGGTCAATGCCGGCGAGCTGGCGGGGATTGTGGTCAAGCCAATCGGCACGCTGGCGCTTTTCGGATTGCTGCTGCGCGGCCTGGCTGGCCGCCTGGGCGATGCGGACAGCGTGGACAGCTTTTCCTTTCGCCGCCTGACCATCACGCCTAAAGGCCGCAAGCGCATCAAGGTGGCGACCGACGGCGAGGTTGTCTGGATGCAGGCGCCGCTGGTGTTTGAGGTGGCGGCCCAGGCCTTGCTGCTGATGGTGCCTGCGCCCGCTGACCGGGTGGAGGTGGCGTGACGCTGCTGCTGCATATCTCGGACCCGCATTTTGGCACCGTACAGCCGCCTGTAGTGCAAGCGCTGGCGCGCCTGGCGCAGGCGCAGCGCCCCGATGTGCTGGTGTTGTCGGGCGACATTACGCAGCGCGCGCGGGCAGTGCAGTTCAAGGAGGCGAGGGCGTTTTGTGACCGACTGGCCATTCCTCATCTGCTGGCGCTGCCGGGTAACCACGACATTCCCCTGTTCAATGTGTACCAGCGGCTGTTCACGCCATATGCGCGCTACCTGCAGGTCTTTGGGCCCGCACTGGAAACCTGTCTGGACCTGCCGCAGCTCCGCGTGCTGGGCGTGAACACCACGAGGCGCTGGCGCCACAAGAACGGCGAGGTGTCGGTTGCGCAGATTGACCGGGTGGTGGCGCAGTTGCAGTCGGCCGGGCCGGCGCAGCTGCGCGTGGTGGTGGTGCACCAGCCGGTGTATGTGATGCGCGCTGAAGACGAGCACGACCGTCTGCGCGGCTGGGAACCGGCGGTGCGCGCCTGGGCGGCGGCGGGGGC
>JAUSDK010000185.1 GCA_030650875.1 Polaromonas sp. | reverse complement strand
GGGCTGTGAAAGTCATCGCCTTCCACCAGCGGCAAGCCGGTGGCCTGCGCAAGCGCCGCGCCCAGGCTGGACTTGCCGCAACCGGCCACACCCATGATCACAAGGGAATCTGTCATGTTTGCAAATCTTGGATAGCGCTATCCGAAAGGGTAAAAATAAAGGTGGCGGCCTGGATTTCCCTTTTTGCAGGGCGCCTGCGAGGGCGACCTAGGGAATGTCCGGCTGGTGCTCACCTTGGGATAGCGCTATCCTATGCGAGCATCAGCCCCTCACAACTCAGTAGTTTCCCTAGGATTCATGACTCCAGCCTCCCTTCGCCCCCGCGCCACCGGCCGCGTTACCCTGGCCGACGTGGCGCACGCCGCCGGTGTCAGCCCGATCACCGTGTCGCGCGCCCTGCGCGGCGAGCGTGCGGTTGATCCGGCGCTGGTCGAGCGCGTGCAGGCTGCGGCGCGCCTGCTGGGCTATGTGCCCGACCCGGCCGCCCGCGCGCTGGCGTCGCAGCGCAGCTCCCACGTCACGGTGCTGGTGCCCATGCTGTCGAACGCGCTGTTCGTGGATGTGCTTGAAGCGGTGCAGCGCAGCCTGCGGCCGGCGGGCTACCAGACGCTGATGGGCGTGACCCACTACAACGCCGAGGAAGAGGAGCAACTGCTGCGCGAGCAACTGTTGCAGCGCCCGGCCGGCCTGCTCGTGACCGGCATCGAGCGCAGCGACACCGCCCGTGCCCTGATTGCCCAAAGTGGCGTGCCGTGCGTGCATTTGATGGAGGTGTCCGGCGCGCCAGGCGTGTACAGCGTCGGCTTTTCGCAGGCGGACGCCAGCGCCGATATGACCCGGCACCTGCTCGGCCGTGGCCGCCGGCGCATCGCCTTTGCGGCGGCCCAGCTTGATGCGCGCACGCTGCAGCGGCGGGACGGCTGGCGCCGGGAACTGGGCGCGGCCGGTTTGTACGACGCCACGCTTGAATGGCTGGACCCGGCGCCTTCGTCGATTGCGCTGGGCGCGCGCATGTTCGAGCAGATTCTGCGGGCGCAGCCCGACGTGGATGCGGTGTTTTTTTGCAATGACGACCTGGCCCAAGGCGCCTTGCTGGCCGCCCTGCGGCTGGGCATGGCGGTGCCGGGCCGGGTCGCGGTGGCGGGCTTTAACGACCTCACGGGCAGCGACCAGATGCTGCCGCCGCTGACCACGGTGCGCACCCCGCGCGCTGAAATCGGCACGGCCGCAGCGCGCATGCTGCTGTCGCTGATGAACGGGGAGGCCGTGGCGTCGCCCTGCGTGGACCTGGGCTATGAAGTGGTGGTGCGGGCCAGCACCTGACTGGCACCATGCGCTGCCCGGCTGTCGCATATTGAGAATTTCCGCCCTGGTGCGCGCCGGCTCAGGGTTTGTCCTAGGTGGGTTTGCCGGGCTGAATTCAACAATGCCTATGCAGCTTCATTCATAGCAAAGCCGTTCAATGGCGGCTACCCCAAGGAGAGTTCCCCATGCAAAAGGTGTTGCACATCAACCCGGAAAAATGCACTGGCTGCCTGCAGTGCGAAATGGCCTGTTCCTTCGAGAACTACGGCGTTTTCGCCCCCGCCAAGTCGCGCATCAAGGTCTTTGACTTTCACGACACCGGCAAGAAAGTGCCCTACACCTGCACCCAGTGCGACGAAGCCTGGTGCCTGCATGCCTGCCCGGTGGAAGCCATTACCGTCGACAAGGCCACCGGCGCCAAGGTGGTCAATGAAACCACCTGCGTCGGCTGCAAGGTCTGCACCATCGCCTGCCCGTTTGGCACCATCAACTACGTGCAGGAAACCGGCAAGGTGCAAAAGTGCGACCTCTGCGGCGGCGACCCTGCCTGCGTCGAGGCCTGCCCGACCGGGGCCATCACCTTCATCGACGCCAACTGGACCGGTCTGACCAAGATGCAGCAGTGGGCTGACAAGCTGGGCAACCAGCCTTCCGCGATTTAAGGAGTCATAAAAATGTCTTGGGCAGGAAAAATTCTTCGCGTTGACTTGACCGCTGGCGTCGTCAAGTCCGAACCCCTCAACATGGCCTGGGCCGAAACCTATTTGGGTTCGCGCGGGCTGGGCAGCAAATACCTGGTGTCCGAAGTCGACCCCAAGGTCGACCCGCTGTCGGAGGGCAACAAGATCATCTGGGCCACCGGCCCGCTGACCGGCACCATGGCGTCCACGGGCGGGCGCTACACCGTCATCACCAAAAGCCCGCTGACGGGCGCCATTGCCTGCTCCAACTCGGGCGGCTACTGGGGCGCCGAGCTCAAGATGGCGGGCTGGGACATGGTGATCTTTGAGGGCAAGTCGGCCAAGCCGGTCTACCTCTACATCAACGACGACACCGCCGAGCTGCGGGGTGCCGACTGGCTCTGGGGCAAGAGCGTCTGGGAAACCGAGGAGATGCTCAAAAAAGGTCTGCAAGATCCCTTGATGCGCGTCTCCAGCATTGGCAAGGCCGGTGAAAACGGCGTGCTGTATGCCGCCGTGGTCAACGACCTGCACCGCGCGGCGGGCCGCTCGGGCGTGGGCACCGTGATGGGCAGCAAAAACCTCAAGGCGATTGCGGTGCGCGGCACCAAGGGTGTGGGCAATATCCGTGATCCCAAGGCCTTCATGAAGGTGACCTACGAGAAGAAAAAAATCCTGCACGACAACGCCGTCACCGGCCAGGGCTTGCCGAAGTTCGGCACCCAGGTGCTGATGAACGTGATCAACGAGATCGGCGGGCTGCCCACGCGCAACCACCAGGACGTGCAGTTTGAAAGCGCCAAGGACATCTCGGCCGAAGCCATGGCCACGCCGCGCGACACCGACGGCAAGGCGCAGCTGATCACCAACCAGGCCTGCTTTGGCTGCACCATTGCCTGCGGCCGCATCAGCAAGATGGACGCCGGCCACTTCACGGTGGCCAACAAGCCGCAGTACTGGGGCGCATCGGGCGGTCTTGAATACGAAGCCGCCTGGGCGCTGGGCGCGGCCAACGGGGTGAAGGACCTGGAGGCGCTGCAGTACGTCACCATGCTGTGCAACGAGGAAGGCATCGACCCGATCAGCTTTGGCGCCACGCTGGGCGCGGTGATGGAGCTCTATGAAATGGGCGTGCTGACCAAGGAGCAGCTCGGCATCGAGGCGCCGTTCGGCTCGGCCGAAGCGCTGGCCTTCCTGGCCGAGGAAACCATTTACAGCCGCGGCTTTGGCAAGGAAATCGGCCAGGGCTCCAAGCGCCTGACCGCCAAGTACGGCCACCCGGACCTGTCCATGACGTCCAAGGGCCAGGAGTTTCCGGCCTACGACGGACGCGCGATTCAGGGCATTGGCCTGGCCTACGCCACGTCGAACCGCGGCGGCTGCCACCTGCGCGGCTACACCATCGCCTCCGAGGTGCTGGGCATTCCGGTCAAGACCGATCCGCTGGAACACGAAGGCAAGCCCGAGCTGGTCAAGGCCTTCCAGGACGCGACGGCGGCGTTCGACTCGTCGGGGCTGTGCGTGTTCACCACCTTTGCCTGGGGCCTGGCCGATTTGGCGCCCCAGCTGCAGGCCGCCTGCGGCGAGCAGTACACCACCGAAGAGCTGGAGAAAATCGGCGAGCGCATCTGGAACATGGAGCGCGCGTTCAACAACGCGGCAGGCTTTACCAAGGCCGACGACTCGCTGCCCAAGCGCCTGCTGACCGAGCCCGCCAAGACTGGCCCGGCCAAGGGCAAGGTCAACATGCTGGCCGAGATGCTGCCCAAGTACTACGCCGCGCGCGGCTGGGACAGCGAAGGCGTGCCGACGGCCGGGACCCGCGAGCGCCTGGGCCTCTAAACGTTTTTCCTCTGACGAGGGCAGGGGTGGGCGCTGCTTGCAGCCTCGCCCTTTTTTTATTCTGGAGACCAAGCCATGACCCACCATGTCATTCTGGGCGCCGGCCCGGCCGGTGTGATTGCCGCCGAGACGATACGCAAGCACGCGCCGCAGGACCGCATCACGCTGGTCGGCAACGAGGCCGAGCCGCCGTATTCGCGCATGGCAATTCCCTACCTGCTGATGGGCAACATCGACGAGCGCGGCACCTATTTGCGCAAGGGCCCGTCGCATTTTGCCGATATGAAGATCAATCAGGTCACGGCCCAAGCCAGCCGGGTCGATGCTGCTACTAAAACGGTCGTGTTCGAGAGCGGCGAGACGCTGGCGTTTGACAAACTGCTGATCGCTACCGGCTCCCATCCGGCGCGCCCACCGATTCCGGGCATGGACAGCGCGGGCGTGCACCCGTGCTGGACGCTGGAAGACGCGCGCAAGATCATGGCGCTGGCCCGGCCCGGCGCGCGGGTGCTGCAGATGGGCGCGGGCTTTATAGGCTGCATCATCATGGAGGCGCTCAAGCAGCGCGGCGTGCAGCTCAGCGTGGTCGAGATGGGCGACCGCATGGTGCCGCGCATGATGGGGCCGATGGCCGGCGGCATGATCCGTGACTGGTGCGAAGCCCAGGGCGTGCAGGTGTTCACCGGGACCCGGGTGGAGGCCATTGAGCCCGGCACACCGCTCAAGGTGCGGCTGTCCAGCGGCCAGACGGTTGAGGCCGACCTGGTCATCAGCGCCACCGGCGTCAAGCCCAACATCGCCTTTCTGGAAAACTCCGGCATTACCTGCCTGCAGGGCGTGCTGACCGACGAACACCTGCAGACCAGCGTGCCCGGCATTTACGCGGCCGGCGACTGCGCCGAAGCCTTTGACAAGGTCAGCGGCAAAACCATCGTCAGCGCGATCCAGCCCAACGCCGCCGAGCAGGCGCGTGTCGCCGCGCTCAACATGGTGGGCCAGCGGGCCGAGCTCAAGGGCGTGACGCAGATCAACGTGCTTGACACGCTGGGCCTGATTTCCACCAGCTTTGGTAACTGGGAAGGCGTGCCCGGCGGCGACCACGTCGAACTGACCGACAAGGCCGCCGGCCGCCACCTGAGCCTGCAGTTCAAGGACGACGTGCTGGTGGGCTGCAACAGCGTCGGCTGGACCGACCATGTGGGCGTGATGCGCGGCCTGGTCGAAGGTGCGGTGCATCTCGGCCCCTGGAAAGAAACCCTGCAGCGCGACCCGACCAAGCTCATGGAAGCCTACCTGGCCAGCGCCCAGGCGCAGGGCCAGTGGAGCGGGGCCACCGACGAGCGCCGCCGATGAACATCACCTTCAAGCTGTTCGCTACGCTGACCGACTACTTGCCGGTGACGTCCCGCCGCAGCAACATCGTGATGCTGGACGTGGCGCCTGACGCCACCATCAGCCAGATCATCGCGCCCTTTGGCCTGCCGCCCAAGCTGGTGCACCTGGTGCTGGTCAACGGCCGCTACATCGAACCCGAGGCGCGCCTGAGCACCACGCTGAATGAGGGCGATGTGCTGGCGATCTGGCCGCCGATTGCGGGCGGCTAGCGGCGTGCAGTCGCATTACCTGGAACAGTTCGAGCGCGACATGGGCTGCACCGAAGCCGAATGGCTGGGCTGGCTGCCCGCCGCGCTGGGCCACCACGCCTGGCAGCGCAGCGGCGCCAGCGTGCAGGTCAGCGTAGACCCGGGCACCCTGCAGATCGACTGGCAAAAGGCCGAGCCCCGCGTGCTGGGCCAGGCCCGCATTCCGCGCCTGTTGGTGCGCTTTGCCTTCACGGGGCTTGATGCGGACCAGCGTTATGTTTTCATGAAGCGGTTTGACCTCTACATGCAGCGCGGCGGCGGCTGATTTTAGCCAAAAGCCGCGCGTTTCTCGGGATTCTGGCCGTGGGCGTGTGGCTGTCAGGTGTTCAGGCGGGCGGGTATTTCATAATCAATAATTATTCAAAGTCATCCACGCCAACCGAAACAGAAAGCCGCCATGTCCGCACAGACCCTGTACCAGCAAAAACGCATGTCCGCCGCCGACGCTATTGGGGTCGTCATGAACGGCGACACGATTGTGGTGCCGACCGCCGTGGGCGAGCCGCCGGCGCTGCTGACGGCGCTGTCGGACGCCCGGCTGGCCTTGCGCAATGTGCGCATTTCGCAAATTTTGCCGGTCCGCAAGTACGGCTATTTCGACCCCGAGACCACCGAGCATGTCCGCCACGTGGCCTATTTTTTCAGCGGGATCTCGCGCGCCGGCGGCCAGGAAGGCTGGACCGACTTCATTCCGGCCAACTTTTCCGAGCTGCCCGAGCTGCTCACGCGCAAGCTGATTCCGGCCGATGTGGTCTTTTCCATGGCCTCGCCGATGGACGAGCACGGCTTTTTCTCGCTGTCACTGGCACCCGACTACACCATGGCCGCCATCACCCAGGCCCGCGCCGTGGTGCTTGAAGTCAACCCGCATGTGCCGTTTGCCAACGGCAACTGCCACATCCATGTGTCGCAGGTGGCGGCGCTCACCGAAAGTGAGGAACCACTTCTGGAAGTTGGCCTGCCCAAGATCGGGCCGGTGCAGGAAGCCATTGGCCGCTACGTGGCCGACATGATTCCGGACGGCGCGACGCTGCAGATCGGCTACGGCGGCATTCCCGACGCGGTGGTGATGCAGTTGACCGACAAGCACGACCTGGGCATTCACACCGAAATGATTGGCGACGGCATCATGAGCCTGGTCGAAGCCGGCGTGGTGACCAACCGCAAGAAAAATTACCACAACGGCAAGATGTTGGCCACCTTTGCGTTGGGCTCCAGGAAGCTGTACCAGTTCCTGCACCGCAACCCGGCGGTGGAAATGCACCCGGTCGGCTTCACCAACGACCCCTACCTGGCCGGCCAGAATGACAACCTGCACGCCATCAACGCCACCATGCAGATCGACTTCATGGGCCAGTGCGGCTCGGAAAGCCTGGGCTCGGCGCCGTATTCCGGCACCGGCGGCCAGACCGACTTTGTGCGCGCCGCCAACCGTTCCCGCGGCGGCAAGGCCTTCATCGTGCTGCCCTCGACCGCCAAGCACGACACCATCTCGCGCATCGTGCCCAGCCTGTCCGCCGGCACGCACCAGTCGACCAGCAAGAACGACATCAACTACGTGGTGACCGAGTTTGGCGTGGCCCAGTTGCGCGGCAAAACCGCCCACCAGCGCTGCGAAGCGCTGATCAGTATTGCGCACCCCGACTTTCGGGGTGAGTTGCGCGAAGCAGCCAAGAAGATGAAACTGCTGTGAACTGAGCGTCCTGGAATCTGTTTAACCTTGCAAAAAGGGCATTGTGACGCCTTAATTGCAGCATTAGCGGGAAGGCGCATCCCCCAGCAACACGACGCTCGTCATGCCAGTAGAATACATCGACTACATGTATTCACTGGAGCACCCACATGGCAACTTCCATTCGGCTGGACCCCGCGACTGAGCAACGGCTGGACCATCTGGCCGCGCAGACGGGACGGACCAAGGCCTACTACCTTCGGGAACTGGTCAAGAACGGTCTGCAGGACCTTGAAGACTACTACCTGGCCGCTGCAACCATGGAGCGCGTGCGCAAGGGTGAGGAGCCCGTGCACACGCTGGACGAAGTGGAGCGCGATCCTGGATTGGCGAATTGAGCTGACGGCTACAGCCGCCAAGCAACTCGGCAAGCTCGACAAAGGCGAAGCCAAGCGGATCACCAATTTTTTACGACAACGCCTGTCTACGGCCGATGACCCGCGCAGCACCGGCAAGGCGCTGACCGGGCCAGCACTCGGCACCTTCTGGCGCTACCGTTTGGGCGACTATCGAATCATTTGCGACATCCAGGATGGCGCGCTCTGCATTCTCGTTATCGAGCTCGGTCATCGGCGTGAGGTGTATCGATAGGCCTGCGCCTCGGCGAAATGGATGGCCCGGGATCTCGTCAATGACAAATTAGCGGGCGCCTCATGGCAAGGCCCCCACCGCCACGGCATGCAGCAGCAAGCCGATCAAGCCGCCCACCAAGGTCCCGTTGATCCGGATGTACTGCAAGTCCCGGCCCACGCTGAGTTCCAGTTCCCGCACCAGCTGCTGGTCGTCCCAGGCGTTGACGGTATCGGCGATGTGGGCGGTGATGCCGGTGCGCAGATCTGCGGCCAGATGCCCCGCAGCGGAAAGCATGTGCTGATTGATGGCGTCGCGCAGGCTCTGGTCATTGGCCAGCTTTTCGCCGATCGCGCGCAGGCCGTTTTCAAGGTGGCGCGCCACGGTGGAGTTTTCTTGCGCCAGGTCCTTGCGCAGCATTTGTTTGACGTCCGTCCAAAGCGACGAGACATAGGCTTGCACCGCCGGATCGGTGATGGCCTGCTCCTTGATTTGATGAATGGACGCGATGAGCGCTGGATCGGTGCGCAGCCGTTCAATGAAGGCCTGGAGCCACGCTTCGTAGCGCAGCCGCACGGGGTGATCAGGCTGGGCCAGTACCTCACGCAACTCGGCGAGCATGGAGCCGCTGAGCTTGTCGGCCAGCCCGTCAGCCAGGTCGTCGACCTTGGTGACCAGCTCCAGCGTGCCGATGATTTTTGGCCATTCCTTGCGGGCGTGCTTGAGCATCAATTGCGACACCCTGGCCTTCACCTCGTCCTGCGAGAGGAATGCCGACAACTGCTGCAGGCCGGCATCCAGCAGTTGGTGGTGGCGGCCATTGTGGGTGAGCAGGCCCAGCACATCGCCTGCGGTGGGGGCGGCATCCCAGCGGCGGACCTGCTCGACGATCAGGTCCATGGTTGCTTTTTGCAGGCGCTTGTCGTCGAAGGTTTCCATCAGGCCCAGCGCCCAGCCTTGCCCCTGGCCGACCCAAAAGCGCAGGCGCACCGGGTCGGTCAGCCACTCGCCCAGCCGGCGTGCGGGGTCAAAAATGGCGAGCTTGGCCAGCATCGTGGCCGGGTCCAGAAAGTGGTCACGCACGAATTCGGCCAGGCCGTCGGCAATGCGTGCCTTGCTCTGCGGGATGATGGCGGTGTGCGGAATCTTGATGCCCAGCGGGTAACGAAAGAGCGCCACCACGGCAAACCAGTCGGCAATGGCGCCGACGGCGGAGGCCTCACAAAAGGCGCGCAGCCAGCCCCAGCCGCCGGCGCCGCCCATGGCGTGCGCCAAGGCGAGTCCGGCTAAGGCCGAGAGCAGCAGCGACCCGGCGATCCATTTCATGCGGCGCAGCAACGCGGCGCGCTGGTCGGGGGGCGCGGGGGCTTCGTGCAGGGAGTTGTTCATGGGGTGGCGATCAAAATGAGGGAGCCATGAAAAACGCCTCCTGCCCTTATAAATGTTGCAGGAGGCGCTATGAAAAGCCTAGCGGCGGGTGCTACAAATCACATCCGCTCAAAAATCGCCGCAATGCCCTGGCCGCCGCCGATACACATGGTGACCAGCGCGTAGCGGCCCTGAACGCGTTCGAGCTCGTGCAGGGCCTTCACGGTGATCAGCGCGCCGGTGGCGCCAATCGGGTGGCCGAGCGAGATGCCGGAGCCGTTGGGGTTGACCTTGGCCGGGTCCAGTCCGAGGTCTCGGGTGACGGCGCAAGCCTGGGCGGCGAAGGCTTCGTTGGCTTCGATCACGTCGAGGTCGTTGACTGTCAAACCGGCCTTTTTCAGCGCCAGCTGGGTCGCCGGAACCGGGCCGATGCCCATGTATTTCGGGTCCACGCCGGCATGGGCGTAGGCGACCAGGCGTGCCAGCGGTTTGAGGCCGCGCGCCTTCGCGGTGCCGGCTTCCATCAGCACCACGGCGGCGGCGGCGTCGTTGATGCCCGACGCGTTGCCAGCGGTGACGGTGCCGTTTTCCTTGATGAACACGGGCTTGAGCTTGGCCATGTCGGCCAGCGTGCAGTTGGGGCGAAAGTGCTCGTCGGTGTCGTAGGCGACCTCGCCCTTGCGGCTTTTCAGCATCACGGGAACGATCTGGTCCTTAAAGTAGCCGGCCTCGATGGCGCGCTGGGCGCGGTTATGGCTTTCAACGGCCAGCGCGTCCTGGTCTTCGCGGGTGATGCCCCATTTGGCGGCGATGTTCTCGGCGGTGACGCCCATGTGGATGGTGTGAAACGGGTCGTGCAGCGCGCCAACCACCATGTCGATCATCTTGGTGTCGCCCATGCGGGCACCAAAGCGGGTGCTCAGGCTGGCGTAGGGGCCGCGGCTCATGTTTTCAGCGCCGCCGCCAATGGCGATGTCGGCGTCGCCCAGCAAGATGGACTGGCTGGCCGAGATGATGGCCTGCAGGCCGGAGCCGCACAGCCGGTTGACGTTGAAGGCGGGCGTGCCCTCGGCGCAGCCGCCGTTAACGGCCGCCACGCGTGACAGGTACATGTCCTTGGGTTCGGTGTTGACGACATGGCCGAACACGACGTGGCCGACGTCCTTGCCGCCGACCTGGGCGCGCGCCAGCGACTCGCGCACGACCAGCGCGGCCAGCTCGGTGGGCGGGGTGTCCTTGAGGCTGCCGCCAAAGGTGCCAATGGCGGTGCGCACACCGCTCACAATTACGACTTCACGGGTCATCGGGGTCTCCTGGGGGTTGAAAATGGGTTGCCTGCAGTGTGGCCCGGCTTGTCTACAGCGGGCTGACAGCGCAGGGGTGAACGGGGCTGGCGGATGCTCACAACGCGTGCGTCACGAGCTTGAAGTCGGGGTCTTCGGCAAAGTGCTTGACGGCAAAGCCCAGGCTGCGCATGAGCTTGAGCATGCCGGGGTTGTTGGCCAGCACCAGGCCGTCCATCTCGGCCAGGCCCTTGTCGCGCGCCACGTCCATGATGCTTTGCATCAGGCGCGAACCCAGGCCTTTGCCATTGAAGTCGTCGGCCACCACCAGCGCGAACTCGCAGCTGGCGCGGTCTGGGTTGGTGATGTAGCGCGACACGCCCACGATGCGCTCGGTCCCCGAGATCTCGCCGTCCGGCCCGGCGCGGCGTTCCTTGAACACGGCGACCAGCGCCATTTCGCGGTCATAGTCGATCAGCGTGAAGCGCGCCAGCATGGCCGGCGGCAGCTCAATCAGCGACGACACGAAGCGGAAGTAGCGGCTTTCGGGCGACAGGTTGTGCATCAGGTCCTGCAGCATATGGGCGTCGTCCGGGTGAATCGGGCGTACCGTGTATTCCCCGCCGCCGCGCAGCGGCCACACGTGCTCGTAGCGCGCCGGGTAGGGCAGTATGGCCAGGTGGTTGTAGTTGTTGGCATGGCCGCTGGCCGCCTGCGGTGCGTTGTGCACGACGATGCGGGCGTCGACCGCCACCGCGCCGGTCTCGTCGATGATGAGGGGGTTGATGTCCATCTCGCGCAGCTGGGGCAGCTCGCACACCATTTCGGACACGCGCAGCAGCACCTGCTCCAGCGCTTCGCGGTCAACGGCGCTGGCGCCGCGCCACTCGCCCAGCGTTTCGGCGACGCGGGCGCGCTCGATCAGGCGGCGCGCCAGAAACTGGTTGAGCGGCGGCAGCTCCATAGCGCGGTCGTCGATCAGCTCGATCATGGTGCCGCCCGCGCCGAACGCGATCACGGGACCAAACGGGTCGTCGGTGACCAGGCCGATGTAGATCTCGCGGCCACGGCGGTGACCGGCCATGTTTTGCACTGTCACGCCGTTGATGCGGGCTTCGGGCCGCAAGCGGGTCACGCGCTGCAGCATGTCGTTGTAGTTGTCGCGCACGCTGGCGGCGTTCATGACGTTGAGGATCACGCCCTGCACATCCGACTTGTGGCTGATGTCGGGCGAGTCGATCTTGAGTGCCACCGGAAAGCCCAGTTGCGTGGCGATCATCATGGCCTCGTTGGCGCTGCGCGCCAGGATGGTCTTGGTGACCGGGATGTTGAACGACGCGAGCAGGGTCTTGGACTCCATCTCGGTCAGCACGGTGCGGCGCTCGGCCAGCACGTTTTCAATGACGAGGCGCGCGCCTTCGATGTCGGGCTTGGCCAGCGTGGACAGGGGCGGCGGGGTTTGCTGCAGCAGCAACTGGTTCTGGTAGAACGACGCGATGTTGCCAAAGGCGCCGACGGCGGCCTCGGGCGTGCGAAAGCTGGGAATGGCGGCGTCGTTCAGAATGCCGCGCGCCGCCGCGACCGACGAGTCGCCCATCCAGCACGACAGCAGCGGCTTGCCGATGCTGCGCTTGACGTCGGCCAGCGCGCGCGCCATCTCGGCCGGGTCAGCCCCGGGTTTGGGCGAGTAAATCGCCAGCACGCCGTCGATCTGGCGGTCCTTGCCGGCCGCGTCAATCGCCGCCTTGTAGTGCTCGGGGCTGGCGTCTTCGGACAGGTCGATCAGGTCCACCAGCGAGGCCAGTTCGGGCAGCAGGGGTTTCAGGGCGCTGGCCGATTCGGGCGAGAGCCGGCCCAGTTGCAGAAAGATTTCATTGACCCAGTCGGCCGCCAGCACGCCGGGTCCGCCGCCGTTGGTGACGATGGCCAGGCGCTTGCCCACCGGGCGGTAGCGGGACGCCAGGCATTTGGCGGCCGAAAACAGCTCGACAAACGAGCGCACCCGCACCGCGCCGGCGCGGCGCAGGGCGGCGTCAAACACGTCGTCGCTGCCGACGATGGCGCCGCTGTGGGTTTGCGCCGCTTCATTGCCGGCCGGCTTGCGGCCGGCCTTGAGCACCACCACCGGCTTGGCATTGGCGGCCGAGCGCAGCGCGCTCATGAAGCAGCGCGCATTGGAAATGCCTTCCAGGTAGACGACGATGCTCTGGGTTTGCGCATCGTTGGCCAGGAAGTCCAGCACCTGGGCAATGTCCACCGAGGGGTTGGGGCCGAGTGACACGACCGATGAAAACCCGACCGCGTTGTTGCTGGCCCAGTCCAGGATCGACGAGGTCAGTGCCCCTGACTGCGACACCAGCGCCAGCGAGCCGGCCCGGGCCAGCGGGCCGGCGGCGCTGGCATTGAGCTGCAGCAGCGGGCGCTGCAGGCCCAGGCCGTTGGGCCCGAGCAGGTAGACGCCGGCGCGGCGCGCGATTTTCTTGAGCTCGTCGGCTTGCTCGGCGCTGATGCCGCTGGAGATCACCAGCGCCGCGCGGCAGGTCATGCGGCCGGTAATTTCGAGCGCGGCGGCGATGTCCTGGGGCGGCAGCGCAATGATGGCCAGGTCGACCCGCGCCTGCGCCAGGTCGGCCAGCGTGCCGGTGGTGTGGATGTCCAGAAAGCGCAGGGTGCCGGTGTAGCGCTGGGCCCGTAGCGCCGCATGCAGCGCCTTGGCCTGGGTGGTCTGGCTGGCCGGGTCGTCGGCCTGGCCGGCAAAGACCACGATCGATTCAGGGCAGAAAAGGGGGGTGAGGTAGTGTTTGTCCATGCGGTGTCTCGCTCCTGGTCGTGGTCGTGGTCGGGCGCTCAGTCGGCGCCAATCAGCACTTTGATGTGGGCCGCCGCACTGCGTGCCAGCGGGCTGAGCATGTAGCCGCCTTCCAGGCACGAGATGACGCGGCCCTGGCAGTGGCGCTGCGCCACTGCCATCAGTTGCTGCGTGACCCAGGCGTAGTCGGCCTCCAGCAGGCCGAGGTTGCCCATGTCGTCCTCGCGGTGGCCGTCAAAACCGGCCGAGATGTAGATCAGCTGGGGCGAAAAGGCGTCGAGCGCGGGCAGCCAATGCTGGCTGACAGCGTCGCGGAACTTGTCGCTGCCCGAGCGGGAGGGCAGGCCCACGTTGACCATGTTGGGGCCGGTCGCGTTGTCGCCCGTGAACGGGTAGATGCCCTGCTCGAAAATGGAGCACATCAGCACGCGCTCGTCGCCGCGAAAGATGTCTTCGCTGCCGTTGCCGTGGTGCACGTCAAAGTCAACCAGCGCCACGCGCTGCAGGCCATGCGCCGTGAGGGCGTGGCGTATGCCGACCGCCACATTGTTGAAAAAGCAAAATCCCATGGCGGCGCCGCGCTCGGCATGGTGGCCGGGCGGGCGAACGCAGCAAAAAGCCGTGGGCGCCTCGCCCGACAGCACCAGGTCGGTGGCCAGAACGGCCGCGCCGGCGGCCCGCAGTGCCGCCGTGGTGGTGAAGGGGTTCATCTCGGTATCGGGGTCGACCCGGTGGTAGCCCGTGGCCGGCGACGCGTCGAGCAGCTCCGTGACGTAGCGCGAGGCATGGGCACGCCCGAGCTGCTCCAGCGTGGCCAGCGGCGCATCGTAGGGGCTCATGTAGTCGAGCAGGCCCTTGACCAGCAGCATGTCGTTGATGGCACCCAGGCGCTCCGGGCATTCGGGGTGGTCGGCCCCCATTTCATGGCGTGCGCAATCGGCATGGGTGATGTAGGCAGGCAGCAAACTGGTCTCCTTGGGGGCGTTCTGGCGACTTCGGCCAGATACGCATTTCAGTTTATGCCTTATGGCGCCCGGGTGCCTTGATGCAGAGCAATTTTTGCGTGCACGTGCGGTCCTGGTCTTCTACGTTCATTATTTCTAGTAATAAGTGGCTGTAGCCCAATGAATATGAAGGTTTTAGCTATAATAAAAATAGCAAATGCCGGCCCGCTTGCGCGCACTACGCCGCCAGCCGCCCAGCCGCAAACAGCACCTGGTCGACCACGGCCTGCACGCTCTTGCGGTGGGCGTCCTGGCGCAGTTCGCCATCGGCATCGAACGCATCGGCCGCGCTGCCCAGCGCAAACGCGGTGGGCGCGACCCAGCACTGGGAATTGATCAGCAGCGGCACCAGGTGGCTTTGCGAGCGCAGGCCGCCCAGCGCGCCCGGCGAGGCGCTGAGCACGCCGACCACCTTGCCGCGAAAGGACCGGAAGCCGTCCTGCCAGATCGCATTGCCCTTGACCGGGCTGGAGACCCAGTCGATGGTGTTCTTGAGCAGCGCGGTGTAGCTGCCGTTGTACTCGGGCGAGCAGATGATCCAGGCCGGGTGCGCGTGCATGAGCTCTTTCAGCTTCATCACGTCGGGCGGCGTGCCGCGCGCTTCCAGGTCGGCGTTGTACATCGGGATGTCGAAGTCGGCCAGTTCGAGGTGGGTGACTTCGGCGCCGCTGTCGCGTGCCAGCGTGGCGGCGGCCTGGGCCAGTTGCCGGTTGAAGGAGTTCAGGCGGGTGCTGCCGGCAAAGACGAGAAGTTTCATGGGGAGGGTGCTTTCAAAGGAAGGAAGAAAAAACGTCTAGCGTTCGGACAGGGCCAGGCGGGCGGCCAGGCCCAGAAACACGGCGCCGGCCAGCCAGTTCAGGGTTTGCTGCGCCCGCGCCGAGCGCTGCAGGGCTTGCCCCACCGAGGCCGCAAACCAGGCGATGGCGCCGAACGTCAGCAGCGTGGCCAGCATGAACACGCCGCCCAGCGCGACAATCTGCAGGCCGATGCGCCCTTGCGCCGGGTCCACGAACTGCGGCAAAAAGGCCAGGAAAAAGATCACCACCTTGGGGTTGCTCAGGTTCATGATCACGCCGCGCCGGTACATTTGCGCGTCGCCCGGCGGTGCTGCCTGCGGGGCGCTAGCGCTGCCGGTGGGCGCGCGAAAGGCCTGCCACGCCAGGTAGGCGAGGTAGGCCGCACCGCCCAGCTTTAGCGCGGTGAAGGCGGTGGCAGAAGCGGCAAACACCGCCGCCAGCCCCAGCGCCACGGCGGCGGTATGGAACAGCAGCCCGGTGCACAGGCCCAGCACCACGAACAGGCCGGCGCGCCGCCCGCGCAGCGCGGACTGCATCAGCACAAACACATTGTCGGGGCCAGGCGACAGGCCGAGCAGCACGGAGACGCCGAAGAATGCGATGAAGGTGTCGAAGGAGGGCATGGTGTGAAGGCGTGGGTCGGAAAAGTCCTAGCGTAACCTGAGCCCGGCCCTGTCCGGCTGCCTGCCGCCGGGCAGGGTTTGCGTCAACTCGGTAAAATGGACAGCTTGCTGCGCGCCGGCCCAGGCGCTTGGCGCGTGCGGCCCAGCAGGGCTAGGCGACTTGCGTCGCCTTTAAATGCGGGTGCTGCGCCCCGTGCATCTGACGCCCTGAAAACGGGTCGCCGGCCTGACAACTGAATTGATAGAGGCTTGAAATGTTTTACCCCCAGGAATTTGACGTGATTGTGGTCGGCGGCGGCCACGCCGGCACCGAGGCCGCGCTGGCGGCCGCCCGCATGGGCTGCAAGACGCTGCTGCTGAGCCACAACATCGAGACGCTGGGGCAGATGAGCTGCAACCCGTCGATTGGCGGCATTGGCAAGGGCCACCTGGTCAAGGAGGTCGACGCCATGGGCGGCGCCATGGCGCTGGCCACCGACGAGGGCGGCATCCAGTTTCGCATTCTGAACAGTTCCAAGGGCCCGGCCGTGCGCGCCACCCGGGCGCAGGCCGACCGCATCTTGTACAAGGCCGCGATTCGCCGCATGCTGGAGAACCAGCCCAACCTGTGGCTGTTCCAGCAGGCCGTCGACGACCTGATGCTGGAAGGCGAGCGGGTGGTGGGCGCGGTGACGCAGGTCGGCATCAAGTTCCGTGCGCGCACCGTGGTGCTGACGGCCGGCACCTTCCTCGACGGAAAAATTCATGTGGGCCTGAACAATTACGCCGCCGGCCGCGCGGGCGACCCGCCGGCGGTGTCGCTGAGCAGCCGCCTGAAGGAACTCAAGCTGCCGCAGGGCCGGCTCAAGACCGGCACGCCGCCGCGCCTGGACGGCCGCTCGATTGACTTCAGCAAGTGCACGGTGCAACCGGGTGACGGCATGCCGGGCGGTACGGCCGGGCCGGTGCCGGTGTTCAGCTTCATGGGCGGCGCCATTGCGCACCCCCGGCAAATGCCGTGCTGGATCACCCACACCAACGAGCGTACGCACGACATCATCCGCTCCGGCTTTGACCGCAGCCCGATGTTCACCGGCAAGATCGACGGCGTGGGCCCGCGCTACTGCCCGAGCGTGGAAGACAAGATCAACCGCTTTGCCGGCAAGGACAGCCACCAGATTTTCCTGGAGCCCGAAGGCTTGACGACGCACGAGATCTACCCGAATGGCATCTCGACCAGCCTGCCGTTTGACATCCAGTACGCGCTGGTGCGCTCGATGGTGGGCATGGAAAACGCCCACATCCTGCGGCCCGGCTACGCGATTGAATACGACTACTTCGACCCGCGCGCGCTGAAGTCCAGCTTTGAAACCCGGGCCATCAGCGGACTGTTTTTTGCCGGCCAGATCAATGGCACCACAGGCTACGAAGAGGCGGCGGCCCAGGGCATGTTTGCGGGCATCAACGCGGCGCTGCAGTGCCAGGGCAAAGAGGCCTGGCTGCCGCGCCGTGACGAGGCCTACCTGGGCGTGCTGGTCGACGACCTGATCACCAAGGGCGTGACCGAGCCCTACCGCATGTTTACCAGCCGCGCCGAGTTCCGCCTGATGCTGCGCGAGGACAACGCCGACATGCGTCTGACCGAAAAAGGCCGCGAACTGGGCTTGGTCGACGACGCGCGCTGGGACGCCTTCAACCGCAAGCGCGATGCTGTTTCACGTGAAACACAGCGGCTGCGCGCGCTCTGGATCAACCCCAACAACCTGCCGCTGGCCGAAGCCGAGCGCGTGCTGGGCAAGGCGATCGAGCGTGAATACAACCTGGCCGACCTGCTGCGCCGCCCCGATGTGAGCTACGCCGGGCTGATGTCGCTGAACGACGGCCAGTATGCCAACCCCGACATTTCAACGGGGGAGGGCGGCGTGTTGGGTGATGTTTCACGTGAAACAGCCTTGCCGGCTGACCTGGCCCGCAGCGTGATTGAGCAACTGGAAATCACGGCCAAGTACGCCGGCTACATTGGCCAGCAACAAATCGAGGTCGAACGCACAGCGCAGTATGAAAACCTCAAGCTGCCCGCCGATCTCGATTACCTCCAGGTGTCGGCGCTGAGCTTTGAGGCGCGGCAGACGCTGGCCAAGCACCGGCCTGAAACGCTGGGGCTGGCGTCGCGCATCCAGGGCGTCACGCCTGCCACCGTGTCGCTGCTGCTGGTGCACCTGAAAAAGAACCTGTGGAAGAACACGACACCGGTGGTTGCCAGCGACAAGGCACCAGCCTGATGCGCGCCGCATTGTTGGCGGGCCTGCAGGCACTGCAACTGGAACTGAGCGAGCACCAGGTCAGCCAGCTGCTGGACTACCAGGCGCTGATTGCCAAGTGGACCAAGGTCTACAACCTGACGGCCGTGCGCGACCCGGCGGAAATGCTGACGCATCACCTGCTTGACAGCCTTGCCGCCATCCAGCCCTTGCAGCGCCACCTGGTGCAGGCCGGGCTGGCGCAGGGTAGCCGTCTGCTTGATGTGGGCTCTGGCGCCGGCCTGCCCGGCGTGGTGATTGCGATCTGCTGCCCGACCGTGGCCGTGACCTGCGTCGACACCGTCGCCAAAAAGGCCGCTTTCATCAAGCAAGCAGCGCTGGCGCTGAAGCTGCCTAACCTCACCGGGCTGCATGCCCGCGTCGAAAGCATCACGCAACCGTTTGACGTGGTGTGCTCGCGGGCCTTTGCGTCGCTGGCCGACTTCACGCAGTGGTCAGTGGGGGCGTTGGCGCCGCAGGGCGTCTGGATGGCCATGAAGGGCAAGCACCCGGCTGATGAGTTGGCCGCGTTGCCACCCGGCGTTGCGTTGTTTCACGTGGAACAACTGCAGGTTCCCGGTTTGGCTGCCGAGCGCTGCATGCTCTGGCTGCGCCGCGAGGCAGCCATGCTGCCTGAAAATCAGGTGTAAATCTGATCAGTTGTCCCTGCGGCTCCTGACGCTGGCGCCCCTGGAACAGGCACTGTCGTAAACTCAAGCGCTTTAGTACTTGGGAATTTCATGCCGGGCCTATCTGTCAGCGTTGCGGGTGTTGCGGACTACGGCGCTTTTGTCGCCGCCATCATCGTATTTTTGCTGATTCCCGGCCCGGGCAACCTTGCGTTGATCACCTCCACCAGCAAGGGCGGCATCGCCGGCGGGATGGCGGCCACGCTCGGCGTCATTGCCGGCGACCAGGTCTTGCTCTGGTCCGCCGTAGCTGGCGTGTCGGCCGTGATGGCCGCGTACCCGGCGGCCTTTCACATGGTGCAGTGGCTGGGTGCGGCCTACCTGGCCTGGATGGGATTCAAGATGCTGACGGCCAAGGCCGGCGATGCGCCGATTTTGCTGATCAAGCCGCGCCACTACTTTCGCCAGGCCCTGCTGATCACCTTGCTCAACCCCAAGGCAATTGTGTTTTACATGGCCTTTTTCCCGCTGTTCGTGGACCCGGCCCGGCACCAGGGCTTGACCACCTTTGGCGTGATGGCCGCGACCATTGCCGCGCTGACCTTTTTGTATGGCCTCATTGCCGTGCTGCTGACCTACACCCTGGCCGAGCGCATTCGGGCCAGCCCCAAAATAGTGGCTACGCTTGAAAAAACCGCTGGCGTGTTTTTGATCGCCTTCGGCATCAAGCTGGCCGTTTCCAGATAAACCGTTTCGATTTCCGACTACTGCAAAGAACCACATGGCCAAAATATTCTGCGTTGCCAACCAAAAGGGCGGGGTGGGCAAAACCACCACCACCGTCAATCTGGCGGCGGGGCTGGCCAAGGTTGGCCAGCGTGTGCTCATGATTGACCTGGACCCCCAGGGCAATGCCACCATGGGCTCGGGTGTGGACAAGCGCAAGCTTGACCTGACGGTCTACGATGTGCTGCTCGAATCGGCCAGCGTGGCCGAGGCGCGCGTGCAAAGCCAAAAATGCGGCTATGACGTGCTGGGCGCCAACCGCGAACTGACTGGCGCCGAGATCGAACTGGTGCCGCTGGAGCGTCGGGAAATGCGGCTCAAGCAGGCGCTGAAGGCGGTCGACGGCGACTACGACTTCGTTCTGATCGACTGCCCGCCCTCGCTGTCCATGCTCACGCTTAACGGCCTGTGCTGCGCCAACGGCGTGATCGTGCCGATGCAGTGCGAGTACTTTGCGCTCGAAGGCCTGACCGACCTCGTCAACACCATCAAGCAGGTGCATGCCAACCTGAACAAGGACCTGCAGATCATCGGCCTGCTGCGCGTGATGTTTGACCCCCGCATCACGCTGCAGCAGCAAGTCAGCGAGCAACTCAAGGGGCACTTTGCCAACAAGGTGTTCAACACCGTGATCCCGCGCAATGTGCGGCTCGCCGAAGCACCCAGCTACGGCTTGCCGGGCGTGATTTTTGACCCCTCGTCCAAGGGCGCGCAGGCCTTTATCGCGTTTGCCGAAGAAATGGTGGAGCGCATCAAGGGCATGTAAGGCCCGCTTTTCTTAAGAAAATAAGGCCTGTAGCGCTTATGCAACCTGCATAAGTAGCTATTAAAAACATAGCAAAATAATGCGGAGCGCATGAATTCAAGCAACGTCCTGATCCTTCCCGGCTGGCAAGGGAGCAGCCCCGACCACTGGCAAAGCCGCTGGGCGCGCGCGCACGGCTACACCCTTGTCGACCAGCACGACTGGCTGCGCCCGCTGCGTGGCGACTGGATTGCGCGGCTTGAAGACGTGCTGCTGTCCTGCAGCGCGCCTGCCGTGCTGGTGGCGCACAGCCTGGGCTGCGTGCATGTGGCGGCCTGGGCCGCGCATTCGCGCAACACGCAGCGCGTCAAGGGCGC
>JAUSDK010000178.1 GCA_030650875.1 Polaromonas sp. | reverse complement strand
CCGTTGCTTCAGGATTCCTACTGTGCGCCGGTCTACTATTCCCCCGGATTCCAGTTGGTGCCCGAGCCGTTTGCCCGCTCGGTCGTTCCTTGCCTGGTGGTCGATGAATGGCTGTACGACCGTGGCCCCGGCAATCTCGTCGCGACGGTGCGCTTTCGTGCGGGCGTGGTGCTCTCCATCACCTACGGCGCGCGGGCATCACCGTAATCCCGAGCCAAGGCTGGCAAGCCGTTGACCGTGGAGCATCAACGCATCAGGCAGTTGGAACTTGAAAACCGGCAACTGCGAGGCGACGTGGAGATATTAAAAAAAGCATCGGCCTTCTTTGCCCGAGAACTCAGATAAGAACTTATCCGTAAATAAAGGATAATGATTTTTCATGCGCAATACCTGCGCTTGGAGTGAAGATGGCGAAGACAAAAGCATGGGAAGTCACCGATGAATTCTGGAGTCGTGTTGAGCCACTGATCCCAGTGCGTCAGCGCATTGCAGATCAAACCTACGCCCGAAAGAGCGGAGGTGGACGTAAGCCCAAAGATCCCCGCTTGGTATTTGAGGGCATCGTGTTTGTTCTACGCACAGGCTGCCAGTGGAAGGCACTCCCCGCAGAGCGCTACGGCAGTGCCAGCGCAATTCACACCCGCTTTCTGGAATGGGAGAAAGCTGGAGTTTTTGAGGCCTTGTGGAAGTTGGGACTTGCCGAGTACGACGAGTTCGAAGGAATCGCCTGGCGATGGCAAAGCATTGATGGGGCGATGATGAAAGCGCCAATGGCGTTACAAGGCGTTGGAGCGAACCCAACGGATCGGGGAAAAAAATGGGAGCAAGCGCCATTTGCTGGTGGACGGGCGTGGCGTCCCGTTGTCGCTCGTCGTGACCGGAGCCAATCGACATGACGTTACCCAGTTGGAACCAGTGCTTGATGCCATCATGGTCGATCGAGCCAGCCCACCTATCAGGCGACACAAACATTTGTGCGCTGACGCGGGCTATACCGGAGCGCCCGCGTTGAAAGTCATCGAGGCGCATGGCTACCCCTTGACGCTGCTGGACGACCATTCGCGCTTCAATCTGGCGCTGCAGGCTTGCCCCAGTGTGGCCACCACCAGCGTACAGCCGCACCTGGTCCAGGTGTTCCAGCGCTACGGGTTGCCGCTGCGCATCAATGAATCGCCCCGGGTTTCGTGGAGGCTGTTTAGTTAAAGTGAAACCGTAGTTTCGGTCTTCTCGGCGAGTTGCCGATAGAAGTTTGCCTCAGCCTCGGCCGGTGGAATATACCCAATCGGCTCCAGCAGTCGGTGGTGGTTGAACCAGGACACCC
>JAUSDK010000176.1 GCA_030650875.1 Polaromonas sp. | reverse complement strand
CGCATGGCCGGCGATGCCTTGTTGGGCAGACGGCGAGGGCGTGAAGCGCAGGTCCAGGTTGCCCTGCTTGGCGGTGAATTCGCACAAGGCCCTGACGGCGATGAAATAGCTCAATCGACGCTTACTCCTGGCGTCACAAGGTCATGGGGCGGGGCTGCGGGTAGTTGGGCTCATTCGGCCTCACTCGGCCTTGGCGTGGTTCATGGCGGCGTCAAATTCCGCGCGCGACAGGAAGTTGTCCCGATCGGTGTCGGCTTCGTCAAAATGCCTGGCCACGCCCCGAAAGCCGGCCGCCTCGGCCCGGCTGACCTTGCCATCATGGTCGCCATCCATGTAGTTGAAGGCGAACTCCAGCTTGCTGGCCGTGTACCGGGGCGCAGGGGCTTCGGCCGCCGTCACCGGCGCAGGCGCTTGCGGGGTTTGGGCGCGGGCGCTGCCCATGGCCAGCAGGGCCGCTGCAACGCCCAGGGTGAGCATCCCTGCCCGGGCGGCAAGCGATGGGCCTTGTTTAGCTTTTGAAAAATTCATGGGTTTTGAAAAGGGAGAGTCCAACATCCCGCCTATTGGACGCCAGTTTGCCCGATGACTCCAGCACGCTTGCAGGGTGTTTCGCAGCTTTACACCGCCAGACGCATTACTTTGCCAACCGGAGTGCGACCATTGCATGCGGTGGCGGCTGACAGCCGGGCTCTGGACTGTCCCACAAGGCGCGGCGCGGCGACTTTCCACAATGGAGGCCTATAAATCCATTTTAAAACCACAAGGAGCAACCATGGCCACCAGCAGCATTCTCGGCGGTTCACAAATCCCTGAAGAAATCAGCGGAAAAGACGTCCATGCCCTCGGCCCCAGCGACAACTCCGACAGCGGCAGCGATGCCGTGGGCGCATACGGCGAGGACGAACTGGACAGCGACACCGATGCCGCCGGCACGGGTGAGCGCGCTTCGGTGGGCACCGTGGGCGACCATCCGGATGCCGACATCCTGCCGGACCGCATTGAACCCGTGAGCGGCCTGGAGGTCGGGGATGAACTGGAGGAGATCGCCAGCGATGACGTCGAGAGCTTGAATGACGTTGAAGACCTGGCCGATGACAGCGAAGACCTGGATGCGGAGGAAGATCAGGCCCGCGAAAAGGGCAAAAATGGTGACAAGGGCGAAGGGGGGCGATGAAAAAGCGGGTCCGTCCCGCAAAGCCTGAGAAGCGTCAGCGCAGACCGGGTGCCCATGCGCCACGTGGGCAGGCGCGCCTAGGCGGGTGATTTGCTGTGGCACGCAGCCGTTGAAGGCTGCCCGCGTCCCTTTTCCCCAACAAAGAACCCGTTACCATCGGCGGCCCAAGCCCGCTAAAAATGTCTGCACGTCCATGAAACTTTCAAAAATTGCCCTGTCTTCCGCCCTGGAAGACAAGACCTTCCTGCTCCTGCTCTTGTTCGTGACGCTGGCTTTTTTCTGGGTGCTGTGGCCTTTTTATGGTGCGGTGTTTTGGGGGGCGATTTTGGCGCTGATATTTTCGCCGCTTTTTTTGCGCTTGCTGCAGAAAATGCCGAAAAAGCGCACGCTCGCCGCGCTGCTCACGGTTTCCATTATTTTGGTACTGGTCATTTTGCCTGTGGGTTTTATCAGCGCCTTGCTGGCCCAGGAAGCGGTCAGCGTGTACCAGCGCGTGGCGTCGGGCGAGCTGAGCGTCGGCCGGTATTTTCAGCAAATTTACGACGTGCTTCCGGCCTGGACCACGGGGCTGCTGGAGCGTTCGGGGCTGAACAACCTGGGGCTGATTCAGGCGCGTATTGCCGAAAGCCTGACCAAGGGCAGCCAGTTCATTGCCACGCAGGCGCTGGACATTGGGCAGAACGCCTTTGATTTTTTCGTCAGCTTTTTCATCATGCTGTACCTGCTGTTTTTCTTTTTGCGCGATGGCTCGGCCCTGTCCAGGCGCATCCGGGAAGCCATCCCGATGGACGCCGACATCAAGCGCAATCTGTTCAGCAAATTCACCACGGTTATCCGCGCTACCGTCAAAGGCAATATTGTGGTGGCTATGCTGCAAGGCGCGCTGGGCGGCCTGATCTTCTGGTTTCTGGGCATTCACGCGCCGGTGCTGTGGGGCACGCTGATGGCTTTTTTGTCGCTGTTGCCTGCCGTCGGTGCGGCCCTGGTCTGGATTCCCGTGGCCATTTACTTTCTGGCCACCGGCGCCGTCTGGCAGGGCGTGGTGCTGATCGCCTTTGGCGTGCTGGTGATCGGGCTGGTCGATAACATCTTGCGCCCGGTGCTGGTGGGCAAGGACACCAAAATGCCCGATTACGTGGTGCTGGTGTCCACGATTGGCGGCATGGCCCTGTTTGGACTCAATGGTTTTGTGATTGGCCCCGTGATCGCCGCCATGTTCATGGCGGCGTGGGACATATTTGCCAAGGCCAGGCAGGACGAACTGGTCGGGCCGCCATCGACCTGAATCGTCTTTTTGTGAGCCTAATCGCGCCTTGGCGCAATGAAGGCGGGGGGCAGATAGCTGTTAAATCAATAGCGTTCTGCTCCGTCAGGTCCCGTCCGGCCGGTCAGGCGGTTTTCAGCGTCGCCATGTCCACCACGAAGCGGTATTTCACATCGCTTTTGAGCATGCGTTCGTAGGCGGTTTCGATCTCGTCCATGCGTATCGACTCGATATCGGACACGATGCCGTGTTGGGCGCAAAAGTCCAGCATTTCCTGCGTTTCCCTGATGCCGCCAATCAGCGAGCCCGCCAGGCGCCGGCGCTTCATGATCAGGCTGAACACGCTGGGCGATGGGTGTGGGCTGGCCGGTGCGCCCACCAGCGTCATGGTGCCGTCGAGCTTGAGCAGCGCCAGGAACGCGTCCAGGTCGTGCGGCGCGGCCACGGTGTTCAAAATGAAGTCGAAGCTGGTTGCATGCGCCGCCATTTCGTCGGCGTTTTTGGACACCACCACTTCCCTGGCGCCCAGCCGCAGGGCGTCTTCGCGCTTGTTGGCCGAGGTGGTGAACAGCACCACATGCGCGCCCATGGCCGCGGCAATTTTCACGCCCATGTGGCCCAGCCCGCCCAGGCCCACGATGCCCACCTTGTGGCCGGGTCCGACTTTCCACTGGCGCAGCGGCGAGTAGGTGGTGATGCCCGCGCACAGCAGCGGCGCCACGGCCGCCAGATCAGTTTCAGCGTGGCTGATGCCCAGCACAAACGACTCGCGCACCACCATGTGGCTGGAGTAGCCGCCATAGGTGTTGGCGCCGGTGCCCTGCTCGGGGCCGTTGTAGGTGCCGGTAAAGCCGTTCTCGCAGTACTGCTCCAGCCCGTCGGTGCACGGTGCGCAATGCTGGCAGCTGTCGACCATGCAGCCCACGCCGACCAGGTCGCCAACCTTGAACTTGCTCACCAAATCGCCAACGGCGGTGACGCGGCCCACGATTTCGTGGCCCGGCACCGACGGGTACACCGTGTTTTGCCATTCGTTGCGCGCGGTGTGCAGGTCGGAGTGGCAAACGCCGCAGTAAAGAACATCCAGCGCGACGTCCAGCTGGCCGGGGGTGCGGCGCTCAAAAGAAAAGGGCGCCAGCGGGGCGCTGGGCGAGGTGGCGGCGTAGCCGTGAGCTTGGGTCATGGGGTGAGGACTCCGGGTTGGGGTAAACCCCCATGCTAGCCCTTTCAGGTGCGCCCTGTCTGTCAGACGCGCACCCGAGGCGCATTCACGGCTTTAGCCGCGCGCGCTTGCAGGGCGCCGGCTTTTGTGCTCTTGCCCGTTGGCTTCCCGCCTCAATTTATCGCGTATAAATCGACCCATGACCTACCTGCCCACACATTTTGAAGAGACGGACACCGCCGAACTGCACGCGCTGGTCGCCGCCTGCCCGCTGGCCACCTGGGTGGTGCCGCACCAGGGCGAGCTGCTGGTCAACCACATCCCGTTTTTGCTCGATGTCGGGCGCGGCGCGCATGGCACGCTGGTGGGTCATGTGGCCCGCGCCAATCCGGTGTGGCAGGCGCTGTCTGCTTCATCGGTGGCGGTGTTCACCGGGCCGCAGGCTTATGTGTCGCCCAACTGGTACCCGGGCAAACAGGCGCACGGCAAGGCCGTTCCGACCTGGAACTACGCCACCGTGCACGCCCACGGGGTGCCCGAGGCCTTTGACGACCCTGCGCGGCTGCTGGCGCTGGTCACGCGCCTGACGCAGGTGCATGAGGCCAGCCAGGCCCAACCCTGGCAGGTGCAGGATGCGCCCGCCGACTACCTCGCCAGCATGTTGAAAGCCATCGTCGGCATCGAGATCCCGGTGCAGCGCTGGGTCGGCAAATGGAAGGTCAGCCAGAACCGCCCGGCGGCAGACCGCCAGGGCGTGGTGGCCGGCCTGATGGCGCAGGGCAGCGACGCTGCGGCGCAGATGGCGGCATTGGTCCGGCAGCGCGGCTAGGCACTGCGGCGTCACGGCGCTGTCACGGGGCGGGTCTAGCATGGCCTTTTTCAACCCTGCGGCTTCAAAAGGACTCCCCCATGCGCCTCCGTTTTCCCCAGCGCCTTGTCGCGGCCTCGCTGCTGGCGTGCAGCCTGTCGGCGCTGGCGCAAAGCCCGCCGTCCATCACCAACATCCAGCTCGGCCCGCGCCCCTACTTTCTGGTGGCCGAGATGGCCGACAGCCCGCTCAAGGCCAGGCTGCAAAGCTGCGCCAACGGCCCGTTCAGGAAAACCGATTTTTCGATTGGCCACCGGGGCGCCGCGATGATGTTCCCGGAGCACACGAAAGAGTCCTACGAAGCGGCCGCCCGCATGGGCGCGGGCATTGTGGAATGCGACGTGACGTTCACCAAAGACAAGCAACTGGTCTGCCGCCACGCGCAAAACGACCTGCACACCACCACCAACATCCTGGCCACGCCGCTGGCGGCCAAATGCACCCAGCCCTTCACTCCGTTTGACGCGCTGACGAACAAGCCCGCCAGCGCCGAATGCCGGGCCAGCGACATCACGCTGGCCGAGTTCAAGACCCTGTGCGGCAAGATGGACGCCTTCAACCCCAAGGCCATGACTGCGCAAGAGTTCATGGACGGCACGGCCAAATGGCGCACCGACCTGTACAGCGGCCCCACCAGTGGCACCCTGATGACGCACCAGGAAAGCATCGCCCTGTTCAAGAAGCTGGGCGTCAAGATGACGCCGGAGCTCAAGTCCGCCAGCGTGGCCATGCCGTTCGAGGGCTTCAGCCAGGCCCAGTACGCCCAGAAAATGGTGGACGAGTACAAGGCGGCCAAGGTCCCCGCCAGCCAGGTGTTTGCCCAGTCCTTTGATAAGAACGACGTGCTGTACTGGATCAACAACGAGCCCGCGTTTGGCAAGCAGGCCGTGTTCCTCGACGACGCCGAGAAGGTTGCTGACCTGCCCGGCCTGGAAGAACTCCAGCGCTACAAACAGGACGGCATCCAGATCGTCGCGCCGCCGATTTTTGCGCTGCTGGACGTGAAAGACGGTCAATTGGCCGCCTCGGCCTACGCCAAAAATGCCAAACAGGCGGGCCTGGGCATCATCGCCTGGAGCCTGGAGCGCTCCGGCCTGCTGGCCAGCGGCAAAGGCGGCTGGTATTACCAGACCGTGAACCCGGTGATTCAGCGCGAGAGCGACACGCTGCTGGCCGTCGATGTGCTGGCCCGGGACGTGGGCGTGATGGGCATTTTTTCCGACTGGCCCGCTACCGTCACTTATTACGCCAGTTGCATGGGGCTGAAGTGATCTGTCGGGTGGCAGGCAAGCCGTGCCCGCACCGCCTGTCTCGCAGGCAAGGTTTCCGGCAATGCCCGGTCATCAGCGGGTGCCGTGTCATCCATGGGCTGGGCCGCCGGGGCAAGGCTGGTGTGTTCACTGCGCTGGCCGTCGCCCTGAAAAGTCAAAAAGTGGCGTGATCGAGTTCAAGCGACAGCACTGCTGCTGCCGATGTGCGCGTTTCCACGCCAAGCTTGGCGTACACATGCTCCAGGTGCTTGTTTACCGTGCGCGGGCTCATGCCCAGAATGTCTGCAATATCGCGGTTGGTCTTTCCCTTGGCCAGCCAGGACAGGACTTCGGCCTCGCGCCGCGTGAGGTCAGCGCTGCGCACGCGGGACGCGGCGACCGGACGCAACTGCAGCAAGGTCATGGATTCGCCCAGACCGCTGCTGCCGATCCAGTGCATCACCAGTTCTTCGCCGCCGCGTTGCCCGAGCGGCCAACTGGTGCAACCCGAGGTCTCGAACTGGCTCGCCAGGGTCTTGAAAAGGTGGGCGGTGGCGCCCGGCGCTACAAATTCATGGAGCCAGGCGGCGGCCTTGGGCGATTGCCAGGCGACGCGGCACTGCGCGTCCAGCATCAGCACGCCCAGGCCGGCCACGTCAACGGCTTCCCGTGCCAGCCGCGATACCCGGGCGTTGCGCATGTGGGCTGACAGGCGCGCCAGCACTTCATCGATCTTGACGGGCTTGACTACATAGTCCACGCCGCCCCTGTCGAAGGCCGTGACGATGTGCGCGGTCTCCGACAGGGCGGTCATGAAGATGACCGGAATATGGGCACGTTCAGGCAGCAGCTTGATGCGCCGGCAGGTCTCGAATCCATCGAGCCCGGGCATCATGGCATCGAGCAAAATCGCGTCGGGCGTGACCCACTGCAGGGTTTCGAGCGCGGCCTCGCCGCTGCGTGCCACCAGTACTGAATAGCCCGCGGACTCCAGTGCCGCTATCAAAAAGCCGAGCGTGTCGGGTGCGTCGTCTATTACCTGCACGACGAGTTGCGGCGCCGCGCGCACGCTCGCGCCATCGGCCGGCGTGGGGTTCATTCCTGTCGTAGCCATCTTGAAAATTCCTCCAGATCAACACGGTCCAGCAAGGCCCGCAAATAGGTGCATTCCGCCGGGCTTGCGCCCTTGTCCGCCCCCATGCGGTCAATGCTGCGGCGCAGCGATGAGATGTCTCCGATGCGAACCAGCCAGGTCAGTTCGGCCACGGCTTCGTTGCTGAGCGAGCGCTGCGCCGGCACTGCGGGCGGGGTAGCCACGCACGCGTCAGGCGACTCAAGCGAGGTCTCGTAGGTCCAGCTCAGGTTCAGGTGTGTTTGGAGCTGGCCCAGCAACTCGGATTCCGACACCGGCTTGCTGACAAACGCATTGCAACCGCTTTGCTGGCGTTGCAGCGGCTCATAAAAGACGTTGGCTGACACCATGATGACTGGCAGCGTGGCCAGCCCTTGGGCGCGCAGGCGCTGGCAGGTTTCCCAGCCATCCATGCCGTCCATGTTCACATCCAGCAGCACCGCATCGGGGATCTCGCGGCCCACGGCCTCAACGCACTCAAGCCCGCTGGCGGCTTCGCTGAGCGCAAACCCGAGCGGGGCCAGCAGCGCGGCCAGCAACTGGCGCTGACTCGCCTGGTCGTCCACCAGCAGGATGCGGCGCTGCGGGCCTTCATAGCCGATGATGCGGCGGTGGTCTTTCACTGCATGCTGGTCCAGCGCCGTCAACTCGCGCAGGTACATGCGAACCTTGAAGTTGCTTCCCTGGCCAATCGTGCTTTCCATGGAGATCTCGCCGCCCATGAGCTCTGTCAGCAATTGGGTGATGGTCAGGCCCAGTCCGGTGCCGGGCTCCTGGGTTCGCCGGCCCGAGCTGCCGCGCTCGAAGGGCAGGAAAATTCGCGCGTGATCGTGGCTGTCAATGCCGACGCCGGTGTCGATCACCTCAAAGCGCGCCACCTCCATGCGGTGCTGCACGCGCAGCGTGACGCTGCCGTGCTCGGTAAATTTAATGGCGTTGGCCAGCAGGTTCAGCAGGATTTGCCGCAGCCGCTTGGCATCGGTGTGGATGTAGGCGGGCAGACGCCTCGGCGCATCGAAGGTGAACACCAGGCCCTTGGCCACGGCTTGCGGCTCCACCATCTTGACCACGTCATCCAGAAAATCGCGAAAGGAAATGGCCGCGTTGTCAATCTGCATGCGACCGGCCTCAATGCGCGCCAGGTCGAGCATGCCGTCGATCAGGCTGGCCAGATGCTGGCCGCTGCGCTGGATCGTCGTGACCTGGCGCCGCAATTCGCCCGTGGCCTTGTCGTTGCGCAGCAGCACTTGCGAATACCCCAGGATGCTATTGAGCGGCGTGCGAAATTCATGGCTGACGCCCGTGACGTAGCGGGTCTTGGCCTGGTTGGCGGCCTCGGCGGCTTCCTTGGCCTGCTGCAGGGCCGCGTCGGTTTGCTCATGCGCCTTTATTTCACGCAGCAGCAACTGGTTCTGGTGGTTGGATTCTTCCTGGGCCACCTGGCGGCTTTCCACGCCCAGCACGACCCACCAGGCGCCAACGGCCAGCACCAGCAAGAGCAGCGTGTAGGTTTTCTGGAACGCCAGCCACACGGTGGCGCGCTGCGCCGGGTCCAATGCGGAGGCAATGGCTTCCTGGTAATAAACCAGGCCCATGACGGCGGTGAGCAACACCGCCAGCGAGCTCAGCACCACCAGGTAATGGGTGACGCGAAAATTGATTCGGGATGACAGCGCACCTGGCAGCAGCTTGCCCAGCAGGTCCTGCATTTGCTCTGTGGAACGCGATCGGGTCTTGCAGCGGTCATGGCAGCGTGACTCCAGCGTGCAGCACAGGGAACAGATCGCCTCGCCATAGGCCGGGCAAAACGCCATGTCCTCGGATTCAAAACGGTTCTCGCAGACCGTGCATGGCACCAGTTGGCCCGGCTGCCACAAGCGGGGACTCTTGCGGGCGATATAAAAGCGCCCGCCGGTCGTCCAGGCCAGCAGGGGCGAGGCCAGCAGGGCCACAGCCAGCGCAATCATGGGCGAGAAGGCCTGCGCCCAGGCGCCCAGACCGCCGGTGTAGCAGACGATCCCGGTCAGGCTGGCCAGCAGCGTTGCACCGACGCCCACCGGATTGATGTCATACAGGTGGGCGCGCTTGAATTCAATCCCTTTTGGCGACAGACCCAGTGGCTTGTTGATGACGAGATCGGCCACCAGCGCGCCGACCCATGCGGTGGCGAGGTTCGCATACAGGCCCAGCACCTGCTCCAGCGCCTTGAAGACACCCAGCGTCAACAGCAAGATGGCAATGCCCACATTGAACACCAGCCAGACCACGCGGCCCGGATGGCTGTGCGTCAGGCGCGCGAAGAAATTGGACCAGGCGAGCGAGCCTGCATAGGCATTGGTCACATTGATCTTGACCTGCGAGACCACGACAAACAGGACGGTGGCAAGAAGGGCAATGGCCGGATGGGTGAAGACGTAGCTGAAACCGGCGAGGTACATCTGCGTGGGATCCAGCGCTTTTTCAACCGGCAATTGGGCTTGCAGCACCAGATAGGCCAGCAGCACCCCGCCCATCATCTTGCACATGCCGGGGACGATCCAGCCCGGGCCGGCGGTCAGCACCGAAAACCACCAGCGCCTGCGGTTGCCAGGCGTTTTTTCCGGCAGGAAGCGCAGGAAATCGACCTGCTCGCCCACCTGCACCACCAGCGCAAAGGCCATGGTGGCCGCCGAGCCGAACATGAGCCAGTCAAAGCCGCTATCGCCGGAGGCGTAGCCCGACAGGCTGCGAACCTGCAGGAACACCGACGGGTCCTTGATCAGGATGGCCAGGTAAGGCGAGAGCAGCAGCAGCAGCCACAAGGGCTGGGTCCAGAGCTGAAGCCGGCTGATGAAGGTGATGCCATAGGTGACGAAGGGAATGATGATCAGCGAAGACAGCAGGTAGCAGACGGTCAGCGACCAATCCGTGAAGTACAGCTGCAACGCCGAGGCCATGATGGCCGCCTCCAGCGCAAAGAAGATGAAGGTAAAGCTGGCGTAGATCAGCGAGGTAATCGTCGAGCCGAGGTAGCCAAAGCCCGCGCCGCGCGTCAGCAAGTCCATGTCGATGGCGTGTCGGGCGGCGTAGTAGCTGATGGGCAGCGCGGTCAGGAAGATCAGCAGGCCCACCATCAGGATGGCCCAGAACGTGTTGGTGAAACCGTAGTTCAGGGCCATGGCGGCGCCAATGGCCTCCAGCGCAAGGAACGAGACCGCGCCCAGCGCGGTATTGGCGACACGGAACTCGGACCAATGGCGCCGCCCGCGCGGTGTGAAGCGCAGCGAGAAATCCTCCATCGTCTCGTTGGCGACCCAGGTGTTGTAGTCGCGCCGGATACGGAAGATTTTTTGGGTGGGCGGTGTCGGTTGGGTCGGCTGGGTCACGCGCGCTTGAGCTGGCAGTTAGGCATGCAGGGCTCAAGCAATAAACGTACCACTCCTGTCGCTGAAGGCCGATTCAGCGGAGGCTCCCCGGTTTTCCGGGGCGCTGGCACGTGGGGGCGGCGGGTTTCTAGGCGCCGTTCGGAATGCCTTCTATCGGGCATTCGGGCGTGCCCGGGGTCGTGCGGGTGATGGCCTCCACCATGGCGCGCGCTTTTTGCGGGTCATTGACCCAGGTCTTGTAAAAATCAAGCGGACAGTCCGCCACGCCGCCGGCATCCTCGCCCGAGTTGATGGTGCCGGTGTAGCCGCGATGCAGCAACTTGAACAAATGGTTTTGCGACTGGCCGTTCTTGCGCGTGTCGCGGATCAGGCCCATGGACAGTTCGGCGTACTGGATCCCCATTTCTTCCTCGCCGCACTCGCCCAGTGTGCGGCCGTCAAATCCGACGATGGCGGAATGCCCGAAATACGAGTACACGCCGTCAAAGCCGGCGGCATTGGCCACGGCCACATACACGTTGTTCATCCAGGCCATGGCCTTGGCCACCAGCACCTGCTGCTCCTTGGCCGGGTACATATAGCCCTGGCAGCGCACGATCAACTCGGCGCCCTTCATGGCGCAATCGCGCCAGATCTCGGGGTAGTTGCCGTCATCGCAAATGATGAGGCTGATCTTCAGGCCCTTGGGGCCCTCCGTCATGTAGGTGCGGTCGCCCGGATACCAGCCTTCAATCGGCGTCCAGGGCATGATCTTGCGGTACTTCTGCACGATCTCGCCCTGGTCATTCATCAGGATCAGGGTGTTGTAGGGCGCCTTGTTCGGGTGCTCTTCGTGGCGCTCGCCGGTCAGTGAAAAAACGCCCCAGACCTTGGCCTTGCGGCACGCCTGGGCAAAGATGGCGGTTTCTTCACCCGGTATGACGGCGGCGGTTTCATACATTTCATCGCGGTCATACATGATGCCCTGCGTTGAGTATTCCGGAAAGATCACCAGGTCCATGCCGGGCAGGCCCTGCTTCATGCCGACCAGCATGTCGGCAATCTTGCGGGCGTTGTCCAGCACTTCGGCCCGGGTGTGCAGCCGCGGCATCTTGTAGTTGACGACGGCAACGCCGACGCAATCCGCGCTGCCTGAAATATCACCATGTCGCATCTTCGTACTCCTGTTGTTGGTCGTCTGTGGTGTGGGTGGCCTGCCAGTGTGGCGCCGCCGTGTGCGTAGCGCACTACGTCAATTGACGTATTCCCGAATAGCGGTGCGGCAGATAAATTTCACTCCAACGCAGGCCTGGCAACGGGATGCGGAAACCCCCCACCTTCCAGGAGTCCCTATGTCAGCTGATTCGTCTTCTCCGCTTTCCACTCTTCCTGATTCAGCCACGCGCCGCAGGTTGCTGCAGTTGATGGCCATGTCGCCGCTGGCCGGCGTTCCGTCGCTCGTGCTGGCGCAGCAGTTCCCGACCGCCAAGGTCAACACCACCAAGCTGGCCGTCACGGACACGGAAGTCACCGTGGGTCAGTTGCACTCGGCCACCGGCACCATGGCGATTTCCGAAACCGGCTCCATCCAGGCCGAACAACTCGCGATTGACCAGATCAACGCCATGGGCGGTGTTCTGGGCCGCAAGATCAAGGTCATCAAGGAAGACGGCGCGTCCGACTGGCCCACCTTTTCCGAAAAATCTAAAAAGCTGCTGGTCAACGACCACTGCGCCGCCGTGTTTGGCTGCTGGACTTCGGCCTCGCGCAAGGCGGTGTTGCCGATCTTTGAAAAAGAAAACGGCTTGCTCTACTACCCGACCTTCTATGAAGGCCTGGAGCAGTCCAAGAATGTGATCTACACCGGCCAGGAAGCCACGCAGCAAATTATCTGGAGCCTGGATTGGGGCGCAAAAGAGAAGAAGGCCAAAACCTTCTTCCTCGTCGGCTCTGACTACATCTGGCCGCGCACGTCGATGAAGATTGCGCGCAAGCACATCGAGGCCTACCAAAAGGGCAAGGTCGTCGGTGAAGAGTATTACCCGCTGGGCAATACCAACTTCAACTCGCTGATCAACAAGATCAAGGTGGCCAAGCCCGACTGCATCTTCTGCGCCGTGGTGGGGGGCTCCAACGTGGCCTTCTACAAGCAGCTCAAGGCCGCGGGCATCACCGGGGACAAGCAGTTCCTGCTGACCCTGTCCGTGACGGAAGACGAAATGACTGGCGTGGGCGGAGAGAACTTTGCCGGCTTTTACTCGTCGATGAAGTACTTCCAGTCGCTGGACAACGACAACAACAAGAAGTTTGTTGCGGCCTTCAAGGCCAAGTACGGCAAGGACGCCGTGATTGGCGACGTGACGCAGGCCGGCTACCTGGGGCCATGGCTGTGGAAAGCAGCGGTTGAAAAAGCCGGCAGCTTTGACGTGGACAAAGTCGTCGCCGCCTCGCCTGGCATCGAGCTGAAAACCGCGCCCGAAGGCTACGTAAAGATTGACGCCAACCACCATTTGTGGAGCAAGGCGCGCATCGGCCAGGGGCAGCGCGACGCCAGCTTCAAGGTGGTGGCCGAGTCGGCCGATCTGATCAAGCCCGATCCGTTTCCAAAAGGCTACCAATAAGCCGGGTTTGGCAGGCAAGGCCACTCCGGCAGGGGTGGTCTTTTAAATCTTTAGAAGTTTCACCCCGGCGGAAAGCGCACCATGACCGTTTCTGAAATCCTCAATATCACCATGATGCAGGGCTTTGCCGGCCTGAGCCTGTTTGCCGTGCTGCTTTTAATGGGGCTGGGCCTGGCCATCATTTTCGGCCAGATGGGGGTGATCAACCTCGCCCACGGCGAGTTCATGACCATTGGCGCCTACACCATCTACATGGTGTCCACCTTCGTCGAAGCCCGCTTTCCCGGCTTCGTCGCCTATTACTTTCCCTTTGCGATCCTGCTCGCTTTCGTGCTGGCCTTTGCCGCCGGCTGGCTCGCCGAATGGGCGCTGATCCGGCACCTGTACAAGCGACCGCTCGACACGCTGCTGGCCACCTGGGGCCTGAGCCTGGGCATGCAGCAATGTTTTCGGACCTTCATTGGCCCCAAGGAAGTCAGCCCGACGCTGCCGGACTGGCTGATGGGGTCGTGGTCACCGCAGGAAGGCCTGGACATCCCGATCAACGGCATGTTCGTGATGGGCCTGACCTTGCTGGTGACGGTTTGCGTGATGCTGGCACTCTACAAGTCGCGCTGGGGTCTGCGGGTTCGCGCTTCGGTGTCCAACCGCATGATGGCGAACGCCATCGGCATCAACACCAGCCGGACCGACCGCCTGACCTTTGCCATCGGCTGCGGCATTGCCGGCATCGCCGGTGCGGCTTTCACCACGATTGGCTCGACCGGCCCGACCTCCGGCTCGCTCTACATCGTGGACGCCTTCCTGGTCGTGACCTTCGGCGGCGCGGCCAGCTTGCTGGGCACGGTGGCTTCGGCCTTCGGCATCGCACAGACGCAGTCGATTGCCGAGTTCTTCCTGACCGGCTCCATGGCCAAGGTGCTGACGCTGTCCCTGATCGTGCTGATCCTGATGATCCGTCCGCAAGGCCTGTTCGCCTCCAAGGTGCGCCGCTAAGCCGTCCTGACCCGTACCGATCCAACCCCGAGCAACCCCCCGAGAAGAACCATGAAGAACCTATTGCACTGGATAAAAACCTCAAAGCTGGGTAGCGTGCTGCTGCTGGCCGTTGTGATTCTTGTCGTGTTTCCGCTCGCGCTGGACAGCTTTCGGCTGAACCTGGTGGGCAAGTACCTGACCTACGGTTTTGTCGCCATCGGCCTGGTGATGCTGTGGGGCTGGGGCGGCACGCTCAGCCTGGGGCAGGGCGTGTTCTTTGGCCTGGGTGGCTATTGCATGGCCATGTTCCTCAAGCTCGAAGCGTCCGATCCGATCTCGACCAAAATCCAGTCCACGCCGGGCATTCCAGACTTCATGGACTGGAACCAGATCACCGCGCTGCCGCTGATGTGGAAGCCCTTCCAGAGCCTGACGTTGACACTGATCCTTGTGATTGCCGTGCCGACGCTGCTGGCTTTCATCGTCAGCTACGCCATGTTCAAGCGGCGTGTGGGCGGGGTTTACTTTGCCATCATCACGCAGGCCGTGGCGCTGATCGTGACGGTGCTGATCATCGGGCAGCAGGGCTACACGGGCGGCGTCAACGGCATGACCGACCTGAAGACGCTGCTTGGCTGGGACACGCGCACCGACAGCGCCAAGCTCATCCTTTACTTCGTCAATGGCGGCTTGCTGATCGGCTGCATCCTGCTGTGCCGCTGGGTACAGACCAGCAAGCTCGGAACGCTGCTGCTGGCCATGCGCGACAAGGAGGACCGGGTACGGTTCTCGGGCTATGACGTGTCGATGTTCAAGGTGTTCACCTTTTGCCTGGCGGCAGCCATGTCAGCCATCGGCGGGGCCATGTTCACGCTGCAGGTCGGGTTCATGTCGCCGTCTTTCGTCGGCATCGTGCCTTCCATTGAAATGGTGATCTACGCTGCGGTCGGCGGGCGGATGAGCCTGGTTGGCGCGGTGTATGGCACCTTGCTGGTCAATGCGGGCAAGACCTATTTTTCAGAAACCGCGCCCGACCTCTGGCTCTTCCTGATGGCCGCGCTGTTCATTGGCGTGGTGATGGCTTTTCCGAACGGAATGGCCGGCCTGTACGAGGAAAAGCTCAAACCCTGGTGGGCCAGGCGGCGTGCCCAGCGGGCCCGGCAAGCCCGGCGTCTGGCTGCCGCACATGCCGCCTTCCCGAATGTGATCGCACCCGATGCCGGCGAGTTGCCCGCCGGCATCAGCAAGCAACACGGCTGATCAGCCCCTAGTCGCCCAGCACAGGAAAACTTTCTCATGAGCAATACCGATTTCGTTCTTGCGGTGGAAGACCTCACCGTGTCCTTTGACGGCTTCAAGGCCATCGACAAGCTGACGCTGTATGTGGACCGTGGCGAACTCCGCGTGATCATCGGCCCCAACGGTGCGGGTAAAACCACCTTGCTGGACCTGATCTGCGGCAAGACACGCGCTTCCAGCGGCAGCATCAAGTTCAAGAACCAGGAAATGAGCGGGCTGCAGGAGCACCGCATTGTGCGGGCCGGCATAGGCCGCAAGTTCCAGACGCCGTCGATCTATGAAAACCTCAGCGTCTTCAAGAACCTGGAGGTGTCCTACCCCAAAGGCCGCAGCGTATTTGGCGCGCTGGCCTTCACGTGCGACGACGAGGTCCGGGCGCGCATCGAGGACGTGGTGCGGGACATTGGCCTGGCCGATCAACTGAACGCCGAGGCCGGCCTGCTGTCGCACGGGCAAAAGCAGTGGCTGGAAATTGGCATGCTGCTGATGCAGGACCCCGAACTGCTGATGCTCGACGAGCCGATTGCCGGCATGAGCGTGCGCGAGCGTGAACTGACGGCCGAGTTGCTGCAGCGCATCGCCCGCAACCGCTCGCTCATCGTGATCGAGCACGACATGGAGTTCGTCAAGCGCATCGCCCACAAGGTCACCGTGATGCACCAGGGAAAAATCCTGGCCGAAGGGTCGATGGACAAGGTCCAGAACGACCCCCGTGTCATCGACGTTTACCTCGGCCATTGAGCCCGGTTCCCCGACCTATTCAATTCAAGAACGCAAAGGACTCAAACATGCTGGCAGTCAAGGATCTGTTTGTCGCCTACGGCCAGAGCGAGGCGCTGCACGGCATCTCGTTCGAGGCGCGGTCCAAGGAAACCATCGCCATCATGGGGCGCAACGGCATGGGCAAGACCACGCTGTTCAAAAGCCTGATGGGTGTGCTGCCCACCAAGTCGGGCAAGGTGGAGGTGGGCGGCCAGGATGTCACCCGGGACGAAAGCTACAGGCGCGTGGCCAAGGGCATTGCCTATGTGCCGCAGGGCCGGATGATTTTCCCCACCCTGACGGTGGAAGAAAACATCCAGACCGGCCTGGAGAACGCCAGGCACAAGCAGATACCCGATGAAATCTACGCCTTGTTTCCGGTGCTGTTCGACATGAAAAAGCGCAAGGGCGGCAACCTTTCCGGCGGACAGCAGCAGCAGCTTGCCATTGCGCGGGCGCTCGTCACCAACCCGAAGGTGCTGCTGCTGGACGAGCCAACCGAGGGCATCCAGCCGTCCATCATCAAGGACATCGCCAAGGCGCTCAATGAAATTCGCAAGATGCGCGACATCACCATCGTGGTCTCGGAGCAGGTGCTGTCGTTCGCGCTGGATGTGGCCGACCGGCTCTTTGTGATCGAAGGCGGCCGACTGGTCCACGAGACCGCGCGCGCCGATACCGACGTGGCACACATCCGGCAATACCTGTCGGTCTGAAACCATTTTTTTGTTTTTTGTTTGTTTTACTCAAGAGGTGCACCATGGCTGAAACGCTGATCAAAGTCGACCTGAACCAGTCCCCCTACGCGAATGAAAATATCCATAACCGCTGGCACCCTGATGTGCCGATGACCTGCTGGGTCAACCCGGGCGACGATTTCATTCTGGAAACGTACGACTGGACCGGCGGCTTCATCAAGAACAACGACAGCGCCGACGACATCCGCGACATCGACCTGTCCATCGTGCACTTCTTGTCTGGCCCGGTCGGCGTGAAGGGCGCCGAGCCTGGCGACCTGCTGGTGGTGGACCTGCTGGACATTGGCGCCCGGCCCGAAAGCATGTGGGGCTTCAACGGATTTTTCTCCAAGCAAAACGGCGGCGGCTTTTTGACCGATCACTTTCCGCTGGCGCAAAAGTCGATCTGGGATTTCAACGGCATGTTCACCAAGAGCCGCCATATCCCCGGGGTCGAGTTTGCGGGCCTGATTCATCCGGGCCTGATCGGCTGCCTGCCCGACCAGAAGATGCTGGACCTGTGGAATGAGCGCGAGATTGACTTCATTGCCACCGAGCCCAACCGTGTTCCGCCGCTGGCCAATGCACCTTTTGCGCCCACCGCGCACATGGGCAAGCTCAAGGGGCCGGCACGCGACAAGGCGGCGGCTGAAGGTGCCCGCACGGTGCCGCCGCGCGAGCACGGCGGCAACTGCGACATCAAGGATTTGTCGCGCGGCTCCAAGGTTTTCTTCCCCGTGTATGTGGACGGCGCCGGCCTGAGCGTGGGCGACCTCCATTTCAGCCAGGGCGATGGTGAAATTACTTTTTGCGGCGCGATTGAAATGGCCGGCTGGGTGCACATGCGCGTCAGCCTGATCAAGGGCGGCATGGCGAAGTACGGCATCAAGAACCCGATTTTCAAGCCCAGCACCATCACGCCCAACTACAAGGACTACTTGATCTTTGAAGGCATCTCGGTGGACGAGCAGGGCAAGCAGCATTACCTGGACGTGAACGTCGCCTACCGCCAGGCCTGCCTGAACGCAATCGAGTACATGACCAAGTTCGGCTACAGCCGCGCCCAGGCTTATTCGATTCTGGGCACGGCGCCGGTCCAGGGCCACATCAGCGGCGTGGTGGACATTCCCAATGCCTGCGCGACGCTGTGGCTGCCGACCGAAATCTTCCAGTTCGACATCAACCCGTCTGCTGCCGGACCGATCATCCACCTTGACGGCAGCATCAACATGCCGATTTCACAGGACCGCTGACCATGCCTACCTACGACTACGCATGCGCCGCCTGCGGCCAATTTGAAGCCGTGCGCCGCATTGCCGAGCGCGACGCGGCTTGCGCCTGTCCGTCCTGCGGGGCCGACGCCCGCCGGCTGGCAGTGGGCGCGCCTGGCCTGGCGCATCTGCCTGCCGATACACGCAAGGCGATGGACATCAACGAGCGCGCGCGCCACGAACCGCGCTCCTCCGCCGAGGGGAGCTACGGCAGGATGCGGCATCCGTCGGGGTGCGGCTGTTGTTCCTCGGGGCGGCGCAACAACACGACCGTGACAGCACCGAACGGCGCCAAGGCATTTCCCACGAAACGGCCCTGGATGATCAGCCACTGACTTGGCTTGGCACAGGCAACCCTGCCGCCCGGCGAATTTTTCCGGATTGAAACAAGCCGGTTTTCCTACAGGGCAACGCGCCGGTTTCTTCCGGGCCACAGGCAATTGGGAACCTACGATGAGGGCTTCTACACTTCCTTGATTGGACTGACCATGAGCATCCTCGGTAATATTTTTCGCAAAATTTTCCCTTCTGCTGAAGCCGCCACCACCACCGCGCCAGCGCCTGCCGGAACCCCTGCGGGCACCACCAGTGCGACCTCAGCGCCTGCCATGCCAATGGTCGATGTGGAGGCGGTGTTGAACGAGATGGCCAAGTCCAATCCCGAAAAGCTCAACTGGAAGACGTCCATCGTGGACCTGATGAAGCTGCTCGGCCTGGACAGCAGCCTCGGCGAGCGCAAGGAACTGGCCAAGGAGCTGGGCTATAGCGGCGACACCAGCGACAGCGCCGCCATGAACATCTGGCTGCACCGCCAGGTCATGAACAAGGTGGCGGCCAATGGCGGCAAGGTGCCAGCTGACTTGAAAGACTGAACGACCTGAGGCGCGGGCCGCGTGTGCGGCCCCCAGCCTTTGACGGCACGGCATAAAAAACGGGCTACCCCACATTCAGTGGCGTAGCCCGTTTGGCTTGTGTGTAGTTGTTTGTGCTGCTACCTGTGCTGTTACCTGTGCAGTTGCATGCACAGGTATTTTCAGGGCCGGTGCGCCGGGTTTACTTTGCGGCTGGAACCAGCATGATGTCCGCTGAGCCTTTGGGCTCAATCGTGACCGCGCCGCCGTTGGGCGGCAACACCGTGGTTTCGACCTGGCGCACCACGCCGCCGCCTGCCACGCTGCCGCTGGTGCTGCCGTAGCCCATGATGCGGGCTTCGCAGGCGATCTGGTCGTCGCCTTTCAGTACTTCGCAGCGCTTGAGCGCATTGACTTCAAACTGCCCGCCGGCATTGTCCAGCTTGCCGCTGCGTTTGGCGGCGGCTGCGTTGTTGGCTTCGCGCATGCAGGTCACGAAATCCTGCTGGGTCATGCCGTTGTGGCAGGCGGCTTTTTCGCGCTGGGTGTTGCCCGAGGTGTCGATACCCGTTGTGCCTGAAGCGACTTGCGCGGAGGCAGCGCTGACCGCAAGCAGGGCGCTCAGGCCGATGAGGGCCACGCCCTTGCGAAGGAATGCGGTTTTTCCGGAGTGAAGGTTTGAAGTCATGTCAATATCCTGTGTTGAGACCATGCCTACAGTCTAGAAACGACGGGCCCCGGACGATGAAGTCCAACGCCCCCGCGCTGACCGGCCGAGCGGCGGGTATCCGTGTAGGACAGTGGCCCTCGGCGGGCCTTCAAACCGACCAGATGCGCGGACTGGGCGCCGCCTGGTGCCAGAAATGGCCGCGCCAGACCCTCCAGACTTGCTTGAGCAGGTCCATGGCGGGCTCCACCATGGGCGCCAGCACCCGCACCACCACGATCTGCCCGTCCGGGCTGGTGGCGCCGGCCGTGGCAGACAAGCCATGAGCCTCAATGACCTGGCGCGCGGCGTCCAGTGCCTGCTCCCGGCGCTGGCGTTCCAGCTTGCTGCCGGCCACAAAAAACAGCGACGCCATGCAGCGATGGCCGGCCATGCCCAGCGGGCTGTCCAGCAGCAGGGTGTCCGTGGCCTTGATGCGGGCGCGTTCCAGCCACACGCCGGGCACCTCGATGTGCTGGCTGAAGTGGCCTTGTGCAAACGGCTGCCCGGCGGCGGGCAGGCCGAGGGCGGTGACGTCCCAGCCCATCAGTTCGGCGCTGGGCGCCAGTTGCAGCGTTAGCCGGTTTTCAGCCAGGCAGCCGCTGTAGGCAATGGTTTCCAGCGGCAGCCACTCCATGCGGGCGCCAGCGTCCAGCGTGATGCGGGTGCGCTGCAGCGCGGGTTCGCCCTGGGAGCGGTAAAAGCGCGTCGCGCCGGGCGTGGTGACCAGGCCGTGTGCACCCGCGCCCACGGTGAATGCCAGGTCCAGCGTGTCGCCGCCCACCAGCCCGCCGGGCGGATGCACGATGACGTTGTGGCAAATGGCCTCGCCTTCAGGGTACAGGCTTTGCAAAATGCGCAAAGGTCCGTCGTGGCGAAAGTGGGCCACGGTCTTGTCGGCGTGCCGGGTGTAGTCGAGCGCTAGCGATGCATTCCAGGTCATGGCCCGAGTTTAACGCGGGCCATGCACCTCAACGGCTATAAATACGATAGCTAGAGTGGCACGAAACAAAAGGGCTGGCGCCACTATTGTCCCGTGGATATCAGGCGGTGGCTGCCTTTTCCTTGGCTTGTCTGACGCGCGCCGCCAGATGGTCGAGTGCTTCCTGTACCTGGTCCACCAGGATTAGGCACAGGTCGCCGGGCCGAAGGCGTTCCAGCGCCGTGTCAATCGCCAAAAACTCACCGCGTACCTCGTCGATGCGCCGGGTCCGGCTGGCCTTGTGCGGGCCTTCCAGTCCCTCGCGCAGCAGCGTCATCACCTCGCCGTCGGCCCGGCCGCGCTGGGCCGCATCCTGGTAAAGAATGACGTCGTCGAACGCTGATCCCAAAATGACCGTCTGGTCACGGATGTCGCTGTCGCGTCGGTCCCCGGCACCGCTGATCACCACGCTTCGGCGCTGCTCGGGTGTGGTGGGCATGGCGTTGACAGCGGCCACCAGCGCGCGCATGGCGTCGGGGTTGTGGCCGTAGTCGGCAATCACGGTGGCGCCGTGGTAGTCCATTACGTTGAAGCGGCCCGGCGCGTTGTGGGCGTCGGTCACAAAGCTGGCCAGTCCGCTTTTAAGCGCCTCCCAGTTGACCCCCACGGCCCAGGCGGCCGCCACGGCCGCCATGACGTTTTCGACCTGGAAGGCGATGCTGCCGCCCCGCGTGATGGGAATGCCCTGCAGCGCAATGCGCTCCACCCACGTGCCTTCGGCCGCGACCAGCATCGCGCCATCGATATAGACGACCCGCTTGCCTTGCGCACGGTGCGTGGCCATGAGCGGGTGGTGGCGATCGGCGGCAAAGAAGATCACCTTGCCGGGACAGCCTGCGGCCATCTGCGCGACGATGGGGTCGGCGGCGTTGAGCACGGCGTGGCCGGTGACGGACACGTTTTGCACGATCACGCGCTTGAGCACGGCCAGGTCTTCCACCGTGGTGATGTAGTTCAGCCCGAGGTGGTCGCCCGTGCCCATGTTGGTCACCACGGCGACTTCGCAGCGGTCAAAGCCCAGGCCTTCACGCAGCACGCCACCGCGCGCCACTTCAAACACGGCGGCATCCACGTCGGGATGCATCAGCACGTTGCGTGCGCTCTTGGGGCCGCTGCAGTCGCCGCTGTCGGTCTGCCGGCCATTGATATACACGCCGTCGGTGTTGGTCATGCCGGTGCGCAGGCCTTGCGCGGTCAGTAAATGGGCAATCAGGCGCGCTGTGGTGGTTTTGCCGTTGGTGCCGGTCACGGCTACCACCGGCACGCGGCCGTCGTCGCCAGCGGCGTACAGTTCGTTGATCATGGCCGCCCCCACCGCGCGGCCCTTGCCGTAGGACGGCGAAATATGCATGCGCAAGCCGGGGGCGGCATTGACTTCGACCACGCCGCCGCTTTGCTCTTCGAGCGGGCGCAGCATGCTTTCGCAGACCACGTCAACGCCGCAAATATGCAAGCCCACCATTTGCGCGGCCGCCACGGCGCAGGCCGCCACGGCGGGGTGCACATCGTCCGTCACATCGGTGGCGGTGCCGCCCGTGCTCAGGTTGGCATTGTTGCGCAGCACCACGCGCTGGCCCTTGGGCGGAATCGATTCGGGCACGAGCCCCTGCACGTCCAGCCGTGCCACGGCGATTTCGTCAAAGCGGATTTTGGTCAGCGAGGTGGCATGTCCTTCGCCGCGCCGGGGGTCCTGGTTGACGAGGTCGACCAGTTCGCGCACCGTGTGCTGGCCGTCGCCCACCACCTGCGGCGGCTCGCGCCGCGACGCTGCGACCAGCTTGTCGCCCACCACCAGCAGCCGAAAGTCGCTGCCGGGCAAAAACGTCTCCACCATGACCTGGCCGTAGTCGGCCGCCGCAAGGTAAGCGACTTCAAGGTGTTCGCGGCTGGCGATATTGACCGTCACGCCCTTGCCCTGGTTTCCGTCCTGCGGCTTGACCACCACCGGCAGGCCAATCTCAAGGGCCGCGGCCCAGGCATCGTCCGCATCAACGACGGGCCGGCCCAAGGGCACCGGCACGCCGGCCGCGCGCAGCAGTTTTTTGGTCAGGTCCTTGTCCTGCGCAATCGCCTCGGCCACGGCGCTGGTGGCGTCAAGCTCGGCCGCCTGGATGCGTCGCTGACGCGCGCCCCAGCCAAACTGCACCATGCTGCCCTTGGTGAGGCGCCGAAAGGGAATGCCGCGCGCCACGGCGGCATCGACAATCGCGGCGGTACTGGGCCCCATGCGCTCATCTTCGTCAAGCGCGCGCAGCCGGGCGATGGCGGCATCCAGGTCAAACGCGGTGTCGTGCAGCGCCGCGTGCACCAGCGCCTGCGCCAGTTCAAACGCCAGCCGGCCAACGGCCTCTTCGCTGTACTCGACCACGACCTGGTAGGTGCCTGTATCCACGGTGGCCGCGGTGCGGCTGAAGGTCACCGGGCAGCCTGCGGCCGCCTGCAATTCAAGCGCCGCGGCTTCCAGCACATGGGCCAGTGACAAGGTACCCGCATGGCCGTTTTGGCGCAGCGTCGCCATGCCGGGAAACAGTGCGCGCAGGCGCTGCTCAAAACCGGGCAGGCTGCTTGCCGCGCATTCAGGCACCGTGCAGGTCACGATGGCTTCAAGTGCCGTGTGGCGGCTCCAGAGGTTGGGCCCGCGCAGGGCCCGGATACGGGAAACTTCCATCAATCTGCCCTCCCGGCAGGTGTTTTAGCGGATTCTGAGGCTTGCGCAGCATGAACATTAAAAGCTTCTATTCCCGCACCAATCAGGTCGAGCGGGATTCCCAGCGCCCAAGCGGCGCCCACGGCGGCCAGCAGGGTTTCTTCGGTCATTTTTCGATGCCCGTTGCGGTTGCGCCAGGGCGTGAGCTTGCCCAGTGCCGGCAAAAAGGATTCGGCGCTGCCGGTGGCCAGCACGACCTGGTCCTGGCGGACAAACAGCGCACGCCCATTTTTGCCGCGGTGCGCGGACAGGGCCGCCGCATCGGGGCTGGCGCTATAGAAAATGACTTCGCCATCGCACAGCGCGCCCATGTCCGCTACGCGTGCATGCGTGGCATTGAGCACGGCGGCACCGCCGGGCAGCACCACGTCCACTTGCGAGCGCATGACCCTGAACATCTGCTCGTCTTCAGTGATGTCGAATTCCGCCAGAGCCGAGGCGCCGCCGAGGTCGGTGACCACGCCGACCTGGCAGCGGTCATAGGCCAGGCCCGTGCGCAAAATAGTGTCTGCGCCGTTCTCAAACACGGCAGCCTGCACGGCCCGGTTGATCAGCAGGCGCTGGCCGGCTTCCCAGTGCGTGCAGTCGCTGGTCTCCACATGGCGCTGGTCCAGGAAAAGTCCGCCCTGGCACGCCAGGCCGGTGTAGCGGCCGGACAAGTGCAGCAGCCAGGCCACCAGGCGCGCCAAGCACGCGGTGCCTGTGGATCCGGCAATGCCGACCACCGGAATGCGCCCGCTCAGGCTGTGCGGGCTGTGGTCAATGGCTTCGTTGGTTTCCTTGGGGAGTGGAAACAGGTGCTCGCAGATGGCGCGGCCCACCGGGCGCGGTGTGCCTTCAGCCGGTTTGAGGTGCATCAGCAGACCGGGGCCGGCGTTGACTTCGACAATCGCGCCGCCCTGCTGGTGCAACGGGCGTGAGATGTCTTGCGCCACCACATCAACGCCGGCAACGTCCAGGCCCACGATGCGGGCGGCCAGCGAGACGATGTAGTCGACCTCGGGGTGAACCTCATCGGTGCAGTCGACGGCGACATTGCCGTTGCGCTGGATCACCACCTCGCGGCCGGAGGCCGGAACGCCGTCGGGGGTCAAGCCCTGCCGCTGCAATTCGAGCACGATGGCGGCATCCAGGGCCGTGTCGATCAGGCCGAGCGGAAAGTCTTCGCCCGCGCCGCGCCGGGGGTCGGTGTTGAGCTGCGTGTCAATCAGCTGCCTGACCGTGTGCTGCCCGTCGCCGGTGATTAGTGCCACCTCGCCGCGCGCGGCGGCCACCACGCGGCCACCCACGACCAGCAGGCGGTGCTCATGGCCGCGCACATAGCGCTCGACGATGACTTCGGTGCCCTCGGGCTCGGCCACCTTGAAGGCCGCGTGAACTTCCTCCTGCGTGTTCAGGTCCAGCGACACGCCCCGGCCATGGTTGCCGTCCGAGGGCTTGACCACCACCGGCAGGCCGATGTCCTGCGCCGCATCCCAGGCCTCGTCGGGGCTGCTGACAATAACCCCTTCGGGCACCGGCACGCCGCAGGTGGCCAGCAGGCTTTTGGTCAGGTCCTTGTCGTGGGCAATACCCTCTGCAATGGCGCTGGTCAGGTCGGTTTCTGCGGTCCAGATGCGGCGCTGGCTGGCGCCATAGCCCAGTTGCACCAGGTTGCCGTCGTTCAGGCGAATGTGGGGGATGCCCCGGGCGGTGGCCGCCGCCACAATGGACGCCGTGCTGGGCCCCAGGTAGCAGTCATCCACCTGGGTGCGGATGGCAGCAACGGCGGCCTGGACCTCGGCCTGGCCATACGGCTGAAGGGGGGCGGGATGGATGGCCGCCATCAGCAGCCGGTGGCCCTCGGCCAGCGCGCAGCGCGCCACCTGCTCGTCCCGGGCCCTGAACACCATGCGGTACACGCCGCGCCGCGAGGTGCTGCGCGTCTGGCCAAAACCCGTGGGCATGTCGGCCAGGTTCAGCAGCTCGATCACCACATGCTCCAGCACATGGCCGGCCCAGGTGCCTTCCTGCAGGCGCTGCAAGAAGCCGCCGCGCTCGCCCACGCCGCAGTGGTGTTCACCAAGGGCCGGCAGCAGGGCCAGCAGCCGGTCGTTGAAGCCGGGCAGCAGGTGGCTGGGAAAGTCTTCCAGGCTGCCCAGGTCCAGCCAGACCTCCAGCACCGCCCGATAGGTCCAGATGTTGGGTCCGCGCAGGTAATTGATACGCAGTAGCTTGATGTCGTCCTGTTTGCTCATGTGTTGCAAAATTTTCGGGTCAACCGGCGCGTCCGGTGAAACGTTTCGATGCTGGGCCGGAGTTGCGGGTGTCAGGCAATGCCGGTCATGGGGGTTTTGAAGAAAATCTGCCGATTCATTGATTTGTTCGTATGCTCAAGTGTCGACAGTTTGCAAAACTTCGATTGTGCCGCTTGCGCCGTTTTAAAAATTGGAAAAGCGTAAACAAAAAATATGCAAGCCTGGCTTCGGTGAAAATCGACGTTCCGGCTCAACGCGCACGCTGATTGAATCAGCCCAAGCGTCAGGCCTGTCAGCCAGCGCCAAGCCGCGCCAAGTACCGGATCCCAGGAATTCATAAACACACCATGCAACATAAGCACCCGTTGGGCGATCCCCGCCATACCGACCCTGCACTGGCAGAACTTCGTTCACAACTTTCAGTTGCTGAGAACGTTTTGGCTACGCTGTCGGTTGACCTGGATGCGCAACTTCGTTTTGCCCCAGGTCTGCTGGCCCTGACGGATCGCCGCCTGCTGGCGCGCGGCCCCGATGGCCGCTGGATGAGTTGGGCGACGCAGGGCGACGCGGGTGTCCCGGTGCCGGGACTGGATCTTCGCCATTTTGACCATGCCGGCGTGGGAACGATCGAGTTGGTGGCCACGCCGGATGCGGGCGCACCTCAGCGGCTCGCCAGTTGGCGCTTCACCCTCAAGGGCAATGTGCAGGCGCTGCGCCTGGTTCGCCTGTTTGTGCAGCAGCAGGCCCGGGCCGGCGCGGCTGCTCCGGCGCCCGGGCTGGCCGACGAGGTCGCGCTGTGCCCGGAGTGCGATTTGCCGCTGCCCCCCGACAGTGAGGTCTGTCCGGCCTGCGCCCGCGCGCTGCACACGCCGCCCTCGACCTGGGTGCTGCTGCGGCTGTGGCGCTTTGCCCATCCTTACCGCTGGCAGCTGCTGACCGGCTTCCTGCTGACGCTGGCGTCCACGGCGGCCACGCTGGTGCCGCCCTACCTGACCATTCCGCTGATGGACGAAATCCTGATTCCATTTCAGAACGGCCAGCAGATCGAGTCCGGCAAGGTCGGGCTGATTCTGGGCAGCTTGCTGGGGGCGGCTGTGCTGGGCTGGGGGCTGAACTGGGCCCGCACCTACGTGCTGGCGCTGGTGTCCGAGCGCATAGGCGCCGACTTGCGGACCGCCACCTTCGACCACCTGCTGGATTTGTCGCTCGACTACTTTGGCGGCAAGCGCACCGGCGACCTGATGTCGCGGATTGGTTCGGAAACCGACCGGATTTGCGTGTTCCTGTCCCTGCACGCGCTGGACTTTGCCACCGACGTGCTGATGATCGTGATGACCGCGGCTATCTTGTTTTCGGTCAACCCGTGGCTGGCGCTGGTGACCTTCTTGCCATTGCCTTTCATCGCCTGGATGATCCATGTGGTGCGCGACCGGCTGCGCACCGGCTTTGAAAAGATAGACCGCGTCTGGTCGGACGTGACCAACGTGCTGGCCGACACCATTCCCGGCATTCGCGTGGTCAAGGCCTTTGCCCAGGAAAAGCGCGAAGCCCAGCGTTTTCGCGAGGTCAACCAGCTCAACCTGGCCGCCAATGACAAGCTCAACAAGACCTGGTCCCTGTTCACGCCCACGGTGTCGCTGCTGACGGAAGTCGGCCTGCTGGTGGTGTGGGCGTTTGGCATCTGGCTGGTGTCGCGGCAGGAAATCACCGTGGGCGTGCTGACGGCATTCATTGCCTACATTGGCCGCTTTTATGGCCGGCTTGACTCCATGAGCCGCATTGTGTCGGTGACGCAAAAGGCGGCGGCCGGCGCCAAGCGGATTTTTGACATCCTGGACCATGTGTCCAACGTGCCCGAGCCGGCCCAGCCGGTCAAGATCGGCGCGCTGGCCGGCCGCATCGAGATGAAGGGGCTGGGCTTTCGCTACGGCAACCGCTCCGTGATTCGGGGGCTTGACTTGCAGATCCGGCCGGGCGAGATGATTGGCCTGGTCGGCCACAGCGGGTCGGGCAAGAGCACGCTGGTCAATTTGCTGTGCCGTTTTTACGACGTCAGCGATGGCGCCATCCTGGTGGACGGCACCGACATCCGGCGCTTTGCGGTGGCCGACTACCGGCGCAACATCGGCCTGGTGCTGCAAGAACCCTTTTTGTTTTTTGGCACGATCGCGGAAAACATCGCCTACGGCAAGTCCGGTGCGACCCGGGCCGACATTGTGGCGGCGGCGCGCGCCGCCCATGCGCACGAGTTCATTTTGCGCCTGCCCCAGGGGTATGACTCGCTGGTGGGCGAGCGCGGCCAGGGCCTGTCGGGCGGGGAGCGCCAGCGCATCTCGATTGCGCGCGCCTTGCTGATCGATCCGCGCATTTTGATCCTGGACGAAGCCACCTCGTCGGTGGACACCGAGACCGAAAAAGAAATCCAGCATGCGCTCGACAACCTGGTGCAGGGTCGCACCACCATTGCCATTGCCCACCGTCTGTCCACCCTGCGCAAGGCCGACCGGCTGGTGGTGATGGACCGCGGGCAGGTGGTTGAAGTGGGGCCGCACGACGAACTGATGGCCAGGCAGGGCGCCTACTGGCGGCTGTACCAGGCCCAGGCCCGGCAGGTCGACAGCGACGGCGCTGACAGCGATATTGAAGCCGGCCACATTGCCGTGGCCACCGCGCAACTGGCGCACGTGGCCCAGCACGCGGCCCAGCAGGCCGGCAACCCATGAACGACGCAACCCCCATGACGCCACAAGTTTTCAATCTGGTTTCTGCGCCCGGCTTCACGCTGGAACGCCTGGCCTCGGGCCAACTGCTTTTGACCAGTGCCCAGGGTGAGCAGCATGCCGGCGTGGTGCCGGTGCGGGCTTTTCCGATTGCGGCGCCCGATGAAGGCATTTCCCTGGTCAGCACCGAGGGCCGCGAGGTGGCCTGGATCCCGCAGCTGCAGGATTTGCCGCCCGCCGAGCGCGCGCTGCTGCAGGAGGACCTGGCGCTGCGTGATTTCGTGCCACAAATTCTTCGGCTCAAAAGCGTGTCGACCTTTGCCACGCCCAGCGTCTGGACGGTGGAAACCGACCGGGGCGACACCACCTTTGTGCTCAAGGGCGAAGAAGACATACGCCGCCTGAGCCGCACCGCCTTGATGATCGCGGGCGGCGAGGGCGTGCAGTACAGCGTGCCCGACATGAGCGCGCTGGATCGCGGCTCACGCAAGCTGCTGGAGCGCTTTCTTTAAGCGGCTAGACCTTCAAAACGCCAGCCGAGCTGAAACTTGATCGGCGTGTCCTGCGCGTGGGTGCTGACTCAGGCGTCTGGCGCCACCGGGTGTTGCGCCATGGATTCAATTGCCTTGACCAGGGCCGAGTGATCGGCCTGGCCGTGACCCAGGGCCGCGCAGGACTGCATGAGTTGGGCCGCGCCAGCGGTTTGCGGCAGTGCCAGGTTCAGTGCGCGCGCGCTTTGCAGCGCCAGGGCCAGGTCTTTTTGATGCAGCGCGATTCGAAAGCCCGGCTTGAATGTGCGCTTGATCATGCGCTCGCCATGCACTTCCAGAATGCGTGAAGACGCAAAGCCGCCCATCAGGGCCAAGCGCACCTTGGCTGGATCGGCGCCGGCCTTGGAGGCAAATACCAGCGCCTCGCTCACTGCGGCGATGTTCAGGGCCACGATGATCTGGTTGGCCACCTTGCAGGTCTGGCCGTCGCCATTGCCGCCGATCAGCGTGATGTTCTTGCCCATCAAATCAAACAGCGGCTTGACCCGGTCGAAGACGGCCTGCTCACCGCCGACCATGATGGTCAGACTGGCGGCCTTGGCGCCTACCTCGCCGCCGGACACCGGCGCATCGAGATAGTCGCAGCCCAGGTCGTTGATCTTTTTGGCAAAAGTCTTGGTGGCGATCGGGTCAATGGAGCTCATGTCGACCACGGTTTTGCCCTTGCCCTTGCTCAGGCCCTTGGCCACGCCGTACTCGCCGAAAAGCACCTTTTCCACATCGGGCGTGTCGGGCAGCATCAGGAAAATGATATCGGCGCGCTCGGCCACACCCTGAGCCGTGGTGCACAGCGTGGCACCATTTTCAACCAACTCCCGTGGCACCTTGCTGCGCGTGTTGAGGAACAGCATGTGGCCAGCCTGAAGCAAGTGCTCAGCCATGGGCGCACCCATAATGCCGAGACCGATGAAGCCGATCTTGAGTCCTGATTTGGTCATGTTGATAGCCCTTTCATCCAGCCGAGTCCTTCGACGGTGCTGGTTTTTGGTTTGTATTCGCAGCCAATCCAGCCACGGTAGCTTATCGCCTCCAGGTGCTGGAATAGGTAGGGGTAATTGATTTCGCCGGTGCCAGGTTCATTGCGTCCCGGGTTATCGGCCAGCTGGATATGCGCGATGCGCGGCAGGTGTTTTTGAATGGTTGCTGCAAGTTCGCCCTCCATGCGCTGGGCGTGGTAGATGTCGTACTGGATGTACAGGTTGTCGCTGCCCACCTCGTCCAAAATAGCGACCGCCTGGTCGGTGCGGGTCAGGAAAAAACCGGGAATGTCAAAGTGGTTGATGGGCTCGATCAGCAGCTTGATGCCCGCCGTCTTGAGCTGCTCCGCAGCGAAGCTCAGGTTTGTGACCAAGGTGGCGTGCGCCTGTTCCAGGTTCACCCCGGCGGGCAGCTTTCCGGCCAGGCAGTTGAGCTGTGGGCAGCCCAGGGCTTGGGCGTATTCGATGGCGCGGCCCACGCCGTCGCGGAACTCCTGCACCCGATCCGGGTGACAGGCGATGCCGCGTTCACCGGCGTCCCAGTCGCCCGCGGGCAGGTTGTGCAGGACCTGTTGCAAGCCGTTGTCGCGCAGTGCTTTGGCCAGCTCGGCCTTGTCAAAGGCATAGGGGAACAGGTACTCCACGGCCTTGAAGCCGGCAGTACGTGCCGCGGCAAAGCGGTCCATGAAGGGCTGTTCAGTGAACAGCATGGTCAGGTTGGCAGAAAATTTCGGCATGATTTTTTTGAATTCAGTCGAGCATGGAAACTGCTGTGGCGGGGGCGTCGGCCCGGGTCTTGGCGAGTTCCTCGAATTCGATAATATTGTCAATCTCGGTGCCCATCGCGATGTTGGTCACGCGCTCCAGTATTACCTCAATCACCACCGGCACCTGGAACTCCTTCATCCAGGCTTTGGCCTGTTCAATCGCCGGGGCGATCTCTTCCTGGCGGTGCACGCGAATGGCTTTGCAGCCCAGGCCTTCCACCACCTTGACATGGTCAACGCCGTAGCCCTTGACGACCTGTTCCTCGGCGGTGTTGATGTTGTCAAAGCCCAGTTGCACGGCGTAGTCCATGTCAAAACCGCGCTGGGCCTGGCGAATCAGGCCGAGGTAGGAGTTGTTGACCACCATGTGGATGTAGGGCAGTTTGAACTGCGCGCCTACGGCCAGCTCTTCAATCATGAACTGGAAGTCGTAGTCGCCCGACAGCGCCACGACGTTGCGCGTCGGGTCTGCTGCCTTGACGCCCAGGGCCGCTGAAATTGTCCAGCCTAGCGGACCGGCCTGGCCGCAGTTGATCCAGTGGCGTGGTTTGTAGACATGCAGAAACTGGGCCCCTGCAATCTGCGACAGGCCGATGGTGCTGATGTAGCAGACGTCCTCGCCAAAGGCCCGGTTCATGCACTGGTAGACGCGTTGCGGCTTCATGGGCACGCTGTCAAAATTGGTCTTGCGATGCATCGTGCCCTTGCGCTGCTGGCACTCGCCCACCCATTGGCTGCGGTCGGCCAGGCGGCCCTGGGCCTTCCATTCTTTGGCTGTTTTTACGAACATCTCAAGCGCGGCCTTGGCATCGGAGACGATGCCGTAGTCGGGCGCGAACACCCGGCCGATCTGGGTCGGCTCGATGTCGACGTGGATGAATTTTCGTCCCTTGCAATAGACCTCGGGTGAGCCGGTGTGACGATTGGCCCAGCGGTTACCAATGCCCAGCACGAAGTCGGACGCCAGCATCGTGGCGTTGCCGTAGCGGTGGCTGGTCTGCAGCCCGCACATGCCGGCCATCAGCGGGTGGTTGTCGGGAATAGTGCCCCAGCCCATCAGGGTCGGGATCACCGGTATGCCGGTGACTTCGGAAAATTCGACCAGCAGGTCGGAGGCATCGGCATTGATGATGCCGCCACCGGCCACGATCAGGGGGCGGGCCGATTCGTTGAGCATGGTCAGCGCTTTTTCGATCTGGGCCTGGGTGGCGCTGGGTTTGTAGGCCGGCAGGGAGGCGTAGGTGTCCGGATCGAACTCGATCTCGGCCATCTGCACATCGAAGGGCAGGTCGATCAGCACCGGGCCGGGCCGGCCTGAGCGCATCACATTGAATGCCTGCTGGAACACCCGGGGCACCAGCGCCGGCTCGCGCACGGTGATCGACCATTTGGTCACCGGCTTGGAGATCGACTCAATGTCAACCGCCTGGAAATCTTCTTTGTACAGGCGTGCGCGCGGGGCCTGGCCGGTGATGCACAAAATCGGAATGGAGTCGGCCTGGGCCGAATACAGGCCGGTGATCATGTCCGTGCCGGCCGGGCCGGAGGTGCCGATGCAGACGCCAATATTGCCGGCGACGGCACGCGTGTAGCCCTCAGCCATGTGGGATGCGCCCTCCACGTGACGCGCCAGAATATGGCTGATCGTGCCCTGCTTGCGCAGGGCGGCATACAGCGGGTTGATGGCGGCGCCGGGCACGCCGAAGGCCTGCGTCACGCCTTCTTTTTCCATGACCCAGACGGCCGCTTCGATTGCTCTCATTTTTGCCATGCGATGTTCTCCTGCTATTGATTTATTCGATGGAGCGACTGTAGAAACAGTGGTGCACTTGCGCAAGGCGGCGTCAGCCCATAACATCTATTCCTTGATGGAATAAATGACAGGAGCTTTCAGGATGGATCGTTTACAGGCCATGCATGTGTTTGTCCGGGTGGTGGAGGGCGGCAGCTTCTCGCGCGCGGCCCGCGAATTTGGCACCACCCAGCCGACGGTGACCAAGATGGTGGCCGCCACCGAAGCGCGGCTCAAGGTGCGCTTGCTCAACCGCAATACCCGCGGGGTGAGCCTGACCGAGTCGGGCGCGCTGTATTACGAGAAGTGCAAGATCATCGTGCGTGAAGCCGCCGAGGCCGACAACATCGCGCAGCTCGGCCAGACCCAGGCCCAGGGCCTGTTGCGGGTCAGCACCTCGGTCGCCTTTGGTCGCCGGGTGGTGGTGCCGCTGGCGCTCGATTTCATGAAGCTGCATCCGCTACTGCAGCTCGATCTGAGTTTCGAAGACCGCTACACCGACCTGGTGGCGCAGGGCATGGATGTGGCCATCCGCATGGGCAAGCTGGCCGACTCCTCACTGGGTGCGCGTTTCCTCGGCGTGAACCCGTGGGTGATCGTGGCCTCCCCAAAATACCTGCGCAAGCATGGCACGCCGCGGCAGGCGGTGGACCTGAGTGACCACGCTGCACTGGTCTACAGCAGCGTGCTGGGTGACGACATGTGGCGCCTGGCCACCCCCGGCGGCCAGGTGGTGACGGTTCCCGTCATCGGGCGTTTGCGTTCCAACAATCTGTCAGCCGTGCTGGCCGCGGCGCGCAATGGTTTGGGCATCGCGGCGATGCCGCGTTATGTGGCCAGCGACTCGTTGACCTCCGGCCACGTGGTTGAAGTGCTTAGGAACCACAGCCTGCCCGAGCAGGTGATTCATGCGGTGTTCCCATCGCCCAAGCTGGTGTCGGGCAAGGTGCTGGCCTTCATTGCCTACCTGCAGGGCTGCCTCGGCGTGCGCTGGTGGGAGACCCTGCCCAAGGCTTGATTCTTATAGGAAATAGCGCCTTGGCCTATGCCAGTATTTCGCAAGTAGCTATCTAATTAATAGTAAATCCCTGAGCGTGCGGGCAATGACCTGGGTCGCGCGGCGCAAGTCCTCAAGTGTCAGTCGTTCGTCGGCGCGTTTGGCGTGAGACTCAAGCACCGTGCGCGGCCCGGCACCGTAAATCACGCCGGGTATGCCGGCTTCGGCGTACAGGCGTACGTCGGTGTACAGCGGCGTTCCCATGGCCGGAATTGGCTCGCCAAATACCTGCTGGCCGTGTTTCTGGATGGCCTCGACCATGGGCAGGTTGCCGGGCAGCGGCTGCATGGCGCGGGCCAGCAGCAGGCGTTTGACCTCGACGCGGATGCCCGGACACAGCGCCGCCGCGTCGGCAATCACTGCGCGAATGCCGGACTCCACATCAGCCGGGTTTTCCTCGGGAATCATGCGGCGGTCCAGTTTGAACATCACCTTGCCGGGCACCACGTTGGTGTTGGTGCCGCCCTCGATGCGGCCCACGTTGAGGTAGGGGTGCCGGATGCCCGCAACGCCGGAGCTGATGCGGCGGTACAGCGCGTTTTGCGCATACAGCGCGTTCAGGATCTGCACCGCGCCCTGCAGCGCATCGACGCCGGAGTCGGGAATGGCGGCATGGGCCATTTTTCCGTGCACCGTGACTTCCATCTGCAGGCAGCCGTTGTGGGCCGTCACGACCTCGTAGCTGAAGCCGGCGGCAATCAGGAGGTCGGGTTTTGTCAGCCCTTTCTTGAGCAGCCAGCCCGGGCCCAGTTCGCCGCCGAATTCCTCGTCGTAGGTGAAATGCAGCTCGACGCTGCCGTGCAGCGGGGCGCCCAGCGATTCGAGGGCGCGTACGGCAAAGGTGAAGCTGGCGAAGTCGCTTTTGCTGACCGCCGAGGCGCGACCGAATATCTTGCCGTCCACAATCTCGCCGCCGTAGGGGGCGTGGGTCCAGCCGTCGCCGGGCGGCACCACGTCGCCGTGGGCGTTCAGCGCAATGGTTCTGCCTTCGCCGTAGCGGCGGCGCACGATCAGGTTGGTGATCGATTCGAGGCCATAGGCCTGCACCTCGGCGGCCGGCACCGGGTACTTTTCAGCCTCAAAGCCAAAGCCCTGCAGCAGCTCGGCGGTGCGCTCGGCATGCGGGGCGTTGTTGCCGGGCGGCGTGTCGGTGGGCACGCGAATCAGTTCCTGCAGAAAGCGCACTTCCTCGTCAAAGTGGGCATTGACCCAGGCGTCGAGTTTGTCGTAGTCGGTCATGGGGTTTCCAGGGCAAGTTGGTCCAGCAGCTGCTGCAAGGCCAGAATGGCGAGCTGCATGTCGTCGCTGGTGGTGCTTTCCAGCGGGTTGTGGCTGATGCCGGAATTCTGGCCGCGCACAAACAGCATGGCCTGCGGCATGATCTTGTGCAGCTTCATGGCGTCGTGGCCGGCGCCGCTGGGTAGGCGGTGGCACGGCAGGCCCAGCGCCTCCACGGCGCGTTCCCAGCGCTGCTGCCAGGCCGGCGCGCTGGGCGCGGCGGCGGCGCGTTCGGTGCATTCCAGTGTGTATTGAACGCCCCGGCGTCCGCAAATGGCCGTGAGCTGCGCGAGCACGTCGCGGGCCAGCGCGTCGCGCTGTGCATCGTTGGGCGCGCGCAGGTCGAGTGAAAAAACGCAGCGCCCCGGCACCACGTTGATCGAGCCGCCCGGCACCTGCAGCTGGCCCACGGTGCCGACCGAGTCAGCATCCTGACCAGCGCGCTGCTCCACATACAGCGCCAGTTCGGCCACGGCGGTGGCGGCGTCGCGGCGGCGGTTCATGGGCGTGGTGCCGGCGTGGCTGGCCATGCCGGTGACCTCGCACAGGTAACGCACGCTGCCATTGATGGAGGTGACGATGCCCAGCGGCAGGTCCAGCTCGTTCAGCACCGGGCCTTGCTCGATGTGCACCTCGACAAAGCCGAGGTAGCGGGACGGGTCGCGCTGCAGGGCGGGTATGGCGTCCACCTCCAGCCCGGCCCGCTGCATGGCCTGGCGCATCGTGATGCCGTCGGCGTCTTTTTGGTCCAGCCACTCGGGCTTGAAGTCGCCGGTCAGCGCGCCGGAGCCCAGGAAGGTCGCCTTGTAGCGCTGGCCTTCCTCTTCGGCAAAGCCGATCACCTCCAGGTTGAACGGCAGGCGCCGGCCCTGGCGGTGCAGTTCACGCACGCAGGCCAGCGGCACAAAAATGCCGAGCCGTCCATCGTATTTGCCGCCGTTGCGCACGGTGTCGTAGTGGCTGCCGGTCAGCAGCGTGGGCGCGTTGTGGCTGGCGGCCCGGTAGGTGCCCACCACGTTGCCGACGGCGTCCAGTGTCACGTCGTCAAAGCCGTTTTCGCGCATCGTGCCGGCAATGAACTGCGCACAGGCCCGGTGCGCATCGGTCAGGTAGGTCACCGTGAGCTGGCCTTGTTCAAGGTAGCCGGGGTCGCTGTACTGCGCCAGCTGCTCCTGCCAGTCCCAGACCAGATGACCCAGCGCAGGTTCCTGCGCAAACTTGTCGTTGAGCCGCAGCTCCACCACGCGGTGGATGTTGCGCAGGCATTCCTGCCGCTCCAACTCGGGCGGGTGCTGCAGGCGGCGCGCAAAGGTGGCAATGATCTGCTGCTTGCGCAGCCCGGTGCCGCGCGGCCCGCGCACCGCCAGGATGAAGGGAAAGCCGAATTTGGCGTTGTAGTCGGTGTTGAGCTGCTGCAGCGTGGCGAACTCCCCGGGCGTGCAGTCAGTCAGGCCGGCGGTGTCCTGCTCCTGCTTCGATTGCGCTGTGAGGCGCTGGCTGACCATGGCCTTGCCGGCCAGCTCCGGGTGGGCGCGTATCAGGCCCAGTTGCGCCTCCAGGCCGGCCGCTTGCAGCACGCGCACCATCTCCTGCTTGAGCTGCGCCAGCGACTGGAAGGGGCGCGCATCGAGGGCCTGCCCGGCGATCCAGGGCGAGTGTTCGTAGAGGCCTTCCAGCAGTTGCAGCGCCTGGTCGCGCGGTGCGGTGTTGATCTGTTCCAGCGTGAGGGCCATGCCTTAAATTTCCTGTGGGTCTTGAGGGGGGTGGGTGTGCTGCCAGTGCCGCGCAATGTCGATGCGGCGGCAGACCCAGACATGGGCGTGCTGCTGCACATGGTCCAGAAAGCGCTGCAGCGCCACGATGCGGCCGGGCCGGCCCAGCAGCCGGCAGTGCATGCCAATGCTGAGCATCTTGGGGGTGTTCAGGCCGTTCGGGTCGCCTTCGGCGTACAGCGCGTCAAAACTGTCGCGCAGGTAGACAAAAAAATCCTCTGCCTGCGCAAAGCCCTGCGGCAGCGAAAAGCGCATGTCGTTGGTGTCCATCGCGTAGGGCACGACCAGGCGCTGCGCCAGCGTGCCATCGGTGCGGGCCACCGGCGTCCAGAACGGCAGGTCGTCGCCGTAGTAGTCGCTGTCGTAGGCCAGCCGGCCATCGTCCGCTACCAGGCGGCGGGTGCGCGGGCTGTCGCGGCCGGTGTACCAGCCCAGCGGGCGCGTGCCGGTGAGCCGCTCGATCGCGTCCAGGCCCAGGCGCATGTGTTCGCGCTCGGTAGCTTCGTCCACCGTCTGGTAATTGATCCAGCGCCAGCCGTGGCAGGCGATTTCGTGGCCCAGTTCCACCAAGGCCGCCGCCACGTCGGGCACGCGCTGCAAGGCCATGCCCACGCCAAACACCGTGAGCGGCAACTGGCGCTTTTCAAATTCGCGCAGGATTCGCCACACGCCGGCGCGCGAACCGTATTCGTAAATGCTTTCCATGCTCAGGTGCCGGTCGGCAAAGCTGGGCGGGTTGAACATTTCCGACAGGAACTGCTCGGACCCGGCATCGCCGTGGAGCACCGCGTTTTCACTGCCTTCTTCGTAGTTCAGCACAAACTGCACGGCAATGCGCGCCTGGCCCGGCCACCGGGCATGGGGCGGGGTGCGGCCGTAGCCGACGAGGTCGCGTGGATAGGGGGCTGTGTTCATGGCAGGGTTCATTCAATGGCGTCGGCGGGCGGCCTGCCGTCCAGCGTGAGGCTTTGCTCGACCTGCCGCAAATGCGTGTTCATCAGCTGTACGGCCAGGGCTTCGTCCCGGGCGGCCAGGGCCTTGACAATGGCGGCGTGCGCGTCGTGGGAATGTTCGGCGGCGCTGGTCGTCTGGTACATCAGGGTGATCAGCGCGCAGCGTGAAATCAGCTCGCCCAGCACCTGCGCCAAAACCTGGTTGCCCATCAGCTCGGCCATGCGCACATGAAAGTCCCCGAGCGCCCGGGTGCGGCCGGGCACGTCGCCCTGCCTGACGGCGGCTTTTTCCTGCGCGATGTGCTCCCGCAGCGCCTTGATTCTGGCGGGCGTCACCGCCCGCACAAAGGCGCGGGTCATTTCAGCTTCCAGCATGCGCCGCACGGCAAACACCTGCTGCGCCTCCAGCGCCGAGGGTGCCGCCACAAAAGCGCCGCGTGCGGGCTCCAGGCGGATCAGGCGGTTTTGCGACAGCTGGAACAGCGCCTGACGCACCAGCGTGCGCGACACGCCGAAATGGTCGGCCAGCTTTTGCTCCGGCAGCTTGCTGCCCGGATGCAGCCGGTGCTCCACAATGGCCTTGGTCAGCGCTTCGACAATCGCGTGGGTGGTGGACGATTCCATCGCGCCATCATAGCCAAAAACACAAAACTGTATACACTTTTGGCGCGCCGGTAATTTTCAGCAGGCGCCCATTTCGAAGGAACACCATGGGCTTGAGCACACATGTACTGGACACCATGCACGGCACGCCCGCAGCCGGCATGCAGGCAAGGCTCTACACCACGCACGGCGAGGAGGCCGTGCTGGTCAAGTGCTTCATCCTCAACCAGGACGGCCGCAACCCCGACGGGCTGCTCTACGATAGCGCCAGCCTGCAGCCCGGCACGTACCGGCTGGTGTTCGACGTGGCCGGCTACTTCAGGGCAAAGGGCGTGGAACTGCCCGAGCCGCCTTTTTTGAACCAGGTCACGCTGGACTTTGGTGTGGCCGACACCCGCCAGCACTACCATGTGCCGCTGCTGGTCAGCCCCTGGAGCTATTCAACCTACCGGGGCAGCTAGGCCGCGTTGTCATGATGCCGTCATGGACTTGCGGCGAAAATGGGGCCCTATCCACCTCGATTGTTTTGCCATGAATGTCAAGTCACCGGGCACGCTGAGCCGGCGCCGCGCCTTGCTGCTGTCGGCCAGCGCAGCCGCCAGCCTGATGGGGACCGCCACCGCACGCGCGCAAACCCCTGCCGCCAGTTACCCTGATCGCGCCGTCAAGATAGTGGTGCCCTTTGCCCCGGGCGCAGGCACTGACGCCATGGCCCGCCTCGTGGCGCAAAAGCTCGGCGAAGTCATGAACACCAGCTTTGTGGTGGACAACAAGGCCGGAGCCTCGGGTGCCATTGGCACGCAGTACGTGGCGCAGGCGCCGGCCGACGGCTACACGCTGCTGCTGGTGGCGTCGCCTTTCACCACGGTGGCCGCCTCGTTGCCCAGCGCCAACTACGACCCCTTGCAGCAGTTTGCCCCGGTGGGCCTGATTGCGACCGGGCCGCTGGTCTGGGCCGCCAACACCAAACTGCCGGTCAGCACCATGAAGGAACTCGTCATGCTGGCCCGGCAAAAGCCCGGCGTGCTCAATTACGGCTCGGCCGGTGCCGGCGGCGTCAACCATCTGGTGCTCGAACTCCTGAAGGCGCGCACTGGCACCTACATCACCCACATTCCCTACCGCGGCGTGGCACCCGCCACCATGGACATGATCAGCGGGCAAATCGAGCTGGTCACCGGCACCATTCCGGCCTTGCTGCCGTTCATCAAAAATGGCAGCGTCAAACCGCTGGCCGTGACGAGCGCCAGGCGCTCCAGCGCCTTGCCGGGCGTGCCCAGCATGCTGGAGTCCGGTTTTTCAGGCATTGACGTGGTGAACTATTTCGCCCTGATGGCCCCCGCCGGCACGCCCGCCGCCATCATCGACAGCCTCAACGCGGCCATCAACAAGGTGGTGGCGCTGCCCGAAGTGGTGTCGCGTTTCAAAACCGACGCGGTGGACGCCATGCCCGGCTCGCCCGCGCAACTTGGGCAGTTCATTGATGCGGATTACCACGCCTGGCGCCAGGTGGTAAAGCTGCAAAACCTCAAGATCGAATAGCCTGAAAACCTGCCGTTAAAGCAGCAGCGACCAGCGACCAGCGTCGGAGCGCACTCCCTCGCCAGCAGGGGCCGCAGGCGCAGCGCCCCCTCGGGGGGCAGCGAATCACACGAAGTGGGGAGCGTGGGGGCCCTTAATCTTGCCCTTCGGTCAGCGTATCGAGCTGGAACTTGCCGCTTTTGTGCCACAGCCAGGTGTCGGTATAAACCACCTTGCCCAGCCGGGTGGGGGCCGGAAACGGCGACGCCTGCCGCACCGTGCGCTCAATTTCCGCGATCACTTCAGGCGCGTGGCGCGGCGCCCGCATCCAGTCCAGCCGGGTCACGCGGCCCACGCGGTCTATCTCCACGTTGAGCACGCCAATGGCATACAGCAGCGGCGGCATTCTGCCCTTGAAGATGCGGTCTGCGTTCAGGCCGTAGAGGTGCGTCGCGCCGTCCTGGCGGTAGGCGCGCGGCGAGCTGGCGCCCGAGCTTCGGGCCGAGCCTTTCGAGGCGGCAACGGGGCCGGTTACCGGGCCGGGCGCCGCCACCGGGGTTTCGGGTTTGGGTGCGTTTTTGCAGGCGCTCACGACCGCAGCGGCAGCTGCGCTTATCAGGGTCAGCAGCCAGAAGCGGCGGGGTTTTGTGTCGGGCATATGAGGTCTCGGTGCTGTCTCGGTGCTAAGGTGACGATGATGCCCGCTGCGCAAGGCATTGTGGTGGCCATTTTGCCCATTATTTGCGCGCCCTATTTTTCAGTAGCTCCACCATGGTCTCCAGCCGCACAAGCCGCCACACTGAGAATTTTTTGACCCGCCTGCTGACCCAGCCGGCCGTGCTGGTGCAGGTCGCTTCCACCCGGGGCTCGGTGCCGCGCGAGGCGGGCACCTGGATGGCGGTGTTTGCCGATGCGCTGGTGGGCACGATAGGCGGTGGCCACCTCGAATACCAGGCCATTGCCACCGCCCGCGCGCAGTTGCAGGCTGGGGGGCAGGGCGCTCAAGTCGGGCAGGCCCCGCTGCGCTTTGCGCTCGGGCCGGCGCTGGGCCAGTGCTGCGGCGGCGTGGTGCACCTGCGTTTCGAGCCGGTCAGCGCCCGCGACGTACCGGCGCTGGCGTTGCGCCTTTCCGGCGGGCGCACGCCAGTAGCGCTGTTCGGTGGTGGCCATGTGGGCCAGGCGCTGGCCCAGGTGCTGGCGCCGTTGCCGTTCAGCCTGACCTGGATCGATAGCCGGGACGGCGTGTTTCCCGCCGTGGGGCTGGGCGTTGTCTGCGAGCATTCAGAGCCGGTGCAGGCCGCCGTGGCGGGCCTGGCGCCGCAGTCGCGGGTGCTGATCATGAGCTTTAGCCACGCCGAAGACCTGGACGTGGTGGCCGCTTGCCTGAAGCGCCAGCGCGCGCAGGCCGACCTGCCCTTTGTCGGCCTGATTGGCAGCAAGACCAAATGGGCAGCCTTTCGCCATCGGCTTGAAGCCAAAGGCTTTACGCCTGAAGAGCTTGCGCACATCACCTGCCCGATTGGCGTGCGCGGCATTGCGGGCAAGGAGCCCGAAGTGATTGCCGTGGCCGTGGCGGCCCAGTTGCTGCAAAGCCTATAAACTCGTAGCGTCAGGCCGCAGCGGCGCCGGGAAACGCCCATCCAGTCGGCTTTCTTTTGTTCGCGGCCTCTTTTTTCTGCTTACAGCGCCCGCAGTGGTAAGCAGGTTTGCACCCGGGCTGCGCCGTGCGCGTGGCCTGCGCTGATTACGCGGGGATTCATGGAAAGCTACCTTCTCGACTGGGCCAACCTGCTGCTGCGCTGGGTTCACGTCATCACCGCCATTGCCTGGGTGGGCTCCTCGTTTTATTTCGTCTTTCTGGACTCCAGCCTGACGCCGCCGGTGGACGACGATTTAAAGCAGCAGGGCGTCAGCGGGGAACTCTGGGCCGTGCATGGCGGCGGTTTTTACCACCCGGTCAAGTTCGCGGTCAAGCCGCCCGTGCTGCCGCCGCACCTGCACTGGTTTTACTGGGAAAGCTACAGCACCTGGCTGACGGGCTTTGCGCTGTTCACGGTGTCCTACCTCTGGAACGCCAGTGTCTATTTAGTCGACAAGTCCCTGATGAACTGGTCGCCCACGGCGGCCGTGGCCACTGCACTGGCGTTCTTTGTGGTTTTCTGGCTGCTGTACGACGGCATTTGCCGGGTGTTTGGCCCGCGCAAAAACGGCGACGCCATCGTCGGCGGCTTGGCGCTACTGCTGGTGTGCGCTGCCTCGTATTTGGCCTGCCACTGGTTTGCCGGGCGCGCGGCCTTCTTGCTGGTGGGCGCCATGATGGCCACCGCGATGAGCGCCAATGTGTTTTTCTGGATCATTCCGGGTCAACGCAAGGTAGTCGCCGCCATCCAGGCCGGCCAGCCGGTGGACCCGGTGCACGGCCGG
>JAUSDK010000164.1 GCA_030650875.1 Polaromonas sp. | reverse complement strand
CGGTCTGGTCGTGCTGGCCGGTGAAATCACCACCAATGCGCATGTCGACTACATCCAGGTTGCCCGCGACACCATCAAGCGCATCGGTTACGACAACACCGAATACGGCATCGACTACAAGGGTTGCGCGGTGCTGGTCGCCTACGACAAGCAGAGCAACGACATCGCCCAGGGCGTGGACCATGCGTCCGACGACCACCTGAACACCGGCGCCGGCGACCAGGGCCTGATGTTTGGCTACGCCTGCGACGAAACGCCCGAGCTGATGCCCGCGCCGATTTACTACGCGCACCGCCTGGTCGAGCGCCAGGCCCAACTGCGCAAGGACGGCCGCCTGCCCTTTTTGCGCCCGGACGCCAAGAGCCAGGTCACCATGCGCTACGTCGACGGCAAGCCGCACAGCATAGACACCGTGGTGCTGAGCACCCAGCACAGCCCCGACCAGAGCGAAACGCCGCACAAGATGAAGGCATCCTTCATTGAAGCCGTGATTGAAGAGATCATCAAGCCCGTGCTGCCCAAGGAGTGGCTGCACAACACCCGCTACCTGATCAACCCGACCGGCCGCTTCGTCATTGGCGGCCCGCAGGGCGACTGCGGCCTGACCGGGCGCAAGATCATTGTGGACACCTACGGCGGCGCCTGCCCGCACGGCGGCGGCGCCTTCAGCGGCAAGGACCCGAGCAAGGTCGACCGTTCGGCCGCCTACGCGGCGCGCTACGTGGCCAAGAATATCGTCGCGGCTGGCCTGGCACGCCAGTGCCAGATTCAGGTGGCCTACGCGATTGGCGTGGCCAAGCCCATGAACGTGACGGTCTACACCGAAGGCACGGGCGTGATTTCTGACGAAAAGCTCTCGGCGCTGGTGCAGGAACACTTTGACCTGCGCCCCAAAGGCATCATCCAGATGCTGGACTTGCTGCGCCCGATTTACGAGAAAACCGCCGCCTACGGCCACTTTGGCCGGGACGAGCCCGAGTTCACCTGGGAACGCACCGACAAGGCCGCCGCCCTGCGCGAAGCCGCAGGGCTGTAAGCCAGAACCCGCGCCAAGCCACCTTCGGGTGGTTTTTTTATGCCTTTTCACCGATGCGGCCAAACCCGCACTCTTGAAAAGTAGCGCAAACCCCCATATGATTAGCACTCGCTGGTTTGGAGTGCTAACAAGCGCCATTCAACCATCCAGTTAATGAGCACCAACTTTTCAATATGGCAAATTGGTGCTTTTTGATTTTCAAAACCCATTGTTTAATAACAAGGAGCTCTCATGAAACTTCGTCCTTTGCACGACCGCGTGATCGTTAAACGCGTGGAAAACGAAACCAAAACCGCTTCCGGCATCGTCATTCCTGACAGCGCCGCCGAAAAGCCTGATCAGGGCGAAGTGCTGGCTGTGGGCCCTGGCAAAAAGAACGACAAGGGCGAAATCAGCGCCATGGCCGTCAAGGTCGGTGACCGCGTCCTGTTCGGCAAATACAGCGGCCAGCCCGTCAAGGTCGATGGCGACGAACTGCTGGTCATGAAAGAAGACGACCTGTTTGCAGTCGTCGAGAAGTAATCACTATCAAATCAATAGCTAGCCACGCAATATCCATGCGGGCTAGCAGTTAATTTCACTATATTTAGGAAACTATCATGGCAGCAAAAGACGTAGTATTTGGCGGCGAAGCCCGCGCACGCATGGTTGAAGGCGTGAACATTTTGGCCAACGCGGTCAAAGTGACACTGGGCCCCAAGGGTCGCAATGTGGTCTTGGAGCGTTCTTTCGGTGCCCCTACCGTGACCAAAGATGGCGTATCCGTCGCTAAAGAAATCGAACTCAAAGACAAGCTGCAAAACATGGGTGCGCAGATGGTCAAGGAAGTTGCTTCCAAGACCTCCGACATCGCTGGTGACGGTACGACTACCGCTACCGTGTTGGCACAAGCCAT
>JAUSDK010000145.1 GCA_030650875.1 Polaromonas sp. | reverse complement strand
ACCCGCGGCGAAGTCACCGCCGTCACGAACTGCTCCCAGGTCAGCGAGAAGGTCTTGAACAGCAGCGCCGACAGCGGGATCAGCACGATGATGCTGAGGTAAAACAGCGTGTAGCCCAGGGTCAGGCCGAAGCCCGGCAGGACTTTTTTGGCGGCACGCCGGACCGGCGCCGCAGCGAGCGGCGCCGAAAGAGAAGCAGCAGTCATGGATTACTTGACGGTGTAGAGCTTGTCGAACTGGCCGCCGTCGTTGAAATGGACCTTCTGCGCTTCACCGAGCGAGCCGAAGTAGTCTTTGACCGTGAACTGCTGGATGGGCTTGAACACGTTCGAATATTTTTTGAGCACGGCCTGCGAGCGCGGGCGAATCGCATGTCTGGCGGCGATCTCCTGGCCCACGTCTGAATACAGGTAGGCCAGGTAAGCCTTGGCGAGTTCGCCCGTGCCCTTTTTGGCCACGGTGCGCTCCACCACGGCGACCGGGTTTTCCGCCACGATGCTGGACGAGGGGTAGACCGCATCCACCTTGCCTTCGCCGAACTCGCGGTTCACCGACAACACTTCGGATTCAAAGGTGATCAACACATCGCCGGTATTGCGCTGCAGGAAGATGGAAGTGGCGTCACGGCCGCCCTTGGCCAGGATGGGCACGTTTTTGTAGAGCTTGCCGACAAACTCCGCCGCCTGCGCATCGCTGCCGCCGCTTTTGCGCACCGAGCCCCAAGCCGCCAGGTAGGCCATGCGGCCGTTGCCGCCGGTTTTGGGGTTGACCACAATCACCTGCACGCCGGGCTTGACCAGGTCGGCCCAGTCCTTGATGCCCTTGGGGTTGCCGTTGCGCACCAGGAACACCATGGTGGAGGTGGTGGGCGACGCTTCGTTGGGGAAGCGTTGGGTCCAGTCTTTGGCCACCAGGCCCTTGTCGGCCAGGAAACCGATGTCGGTGGTGGGGTTCATGGTGACCACGTCGGCGTCCAGGCCGTCGGCCACGGAGCGCGCCACCGCGCTGGAGCCGGCATGCGACTGGTCGATCTTGACGTCCTTGCCCGTGGTTTTTTTGTAGTGCGCGATGAAGGCGGTGTTGTAGTCCTTGTAGAACTCGCGCGCCACGTCATACGAGCCGTTCAGCAGGGTTTGCGCCGAAGCCAGGCCGCTGGCGGCCACGGCCAGTCCGGCCAGTGTCAATTTAAGTTTTGAAGTCATGCGGTTTCCAGTGAGGCTGAATGTGAAGAGGTTGAAGAATTTTGGTAGGACGCCGTCAGCGACGCATCGCCCGCGAGGGACTGCAGCAAGGCCACGCCCAGCGGCCATTCGCCGTGGCCCGACGCGATGTTGATGTGGCCGGCGTCCGGCAGGCGCACAAACTCGCTGCCCCAGGCGCGGGCATAGGCCCCGGCCAGGCGCACCGGGCAATAAGGGTCGTTGCTGCTGGCCACCAGCACGCTTCGGTAAGGCAGCTTTTGAAACGGCACGGGCGCAAAGTCGCTCAAAATGGCGAGGCGTTCCGGGTCTGCCGGTGCCACCAGCAAGGCGCCCTGAATGCGCGCTGCGGCCTCGGGCGGCAAATGCGCCGTGGCGATGCAGCCCAGACTGTGCGCCACCACCACTACCGGCTCATCCTGCTGCAAGAGGGTGTGGGCCAGCGTGGCCACCCAGGCCTGGCGGCTGGGAGTGATCCAGTCGTCCTGCTGCACGCGCACGGCGCCCGCCAGCCGGTCGGCCCACAGGCTTTGCCAGTGACCAGGGCCGGAGTCGCGCCAGCCGGGAACAATGAGGAAACGCACTGGGCCTGAACCTGTTTTAAGGGTTGGGCGCCAAATGGGGGGCGGTGTTGCCGAGTCTGAGAGTTGCCATGATGTGCTCCTTGGGTCGCGGGGAATGAATGAGATTCCTGCATTGTGGAGAGCAAGTCATAAAACTCAAAAGAATATATAGCTCTTAATTTATCTATATAAGTGAATATAGAAAAGATGCTGGCCTGAAACGCTACCGGCGCAGGCGCCAGGAATTCCTGACTTCAGGCCGGTAAAGGTCAGGTCTCGCCGTCCACCATCTGCTCGCCCTGCATGTGGCGACCGATGAAGTCCAGAAAGCTGCGCACCGCCGGCACCTGGCCGCGCCGCGAGGGGAACACGGCATGCACCATGCCCGGCTTGGGCGCCCAGCCTGGCAGCACCGGCACCAGCAGTTGGGCCTGTCGCTCGGCCATGCTGAGCGTGTCGGGCAAAAAGCTGACGCCCGTGCCGGCCAGCACCGCCAGCTTCAGCGTTTGCAGGTCATCGGCCACATAACGTGGCTGGTGCTGAAACACAAATTCCTGCCCCTCGGGGCCCAGCAGCACCCAGGCGCTGCGTCCGTCGGTGGACGACATGGCCACGGTGTCCAGGCCGGCCAGGTCTTTGGGCGTGGCCGGTGTGCCCTGGCGGCGCAGTTGTTCAGGGCTGGCCAGCAAATGACCCGAGGTGGCGCCCAGCTGCTTGACGACCAGGCTGCCGCTGTCGTCCAGCGTGGGGCGCACCCGCAGTGCAATGTCCACGCCCTCTTCTACCAGGTCGACCACCCGGTTGGTGACCCGCATGTCGAGCCTGACCTGCGGATACTGGGCCAGGTAGCGCGGAATCAGGTAGCCCAGCGTGCTTTGCGCCAGCGTGACCGGGCAGGTGATGCGCAGCGTGCCGCGCGGCTCGACCTGCATGTGGGCCACGGCCTCGGCGGCGGCCAGCGCCTCGTCGCGCATCGCGCTGCAGTGGCGCAGGTAGATTTCACCGACCTCGGTCAGCGAGAGTTTGCGCGTGGTGCGCTGCAGCAGCCGCACGCCCAGCCGCGCTTCGAGCTCGGCGACGCGGCGCGACAGCCTTGATTTCGGCAGCCCCAGCGCACGGCCGGCAGCGGCAAAACCGCCCCGCTCCACCACCTCGGCAAAGTACAGCATGTCGTTGAGGTCTTGCATGGAACTCCTTTTATTGCCCTTTGATCGTCCTGCTGGCAGGACAATCTATCGCAATTTTGCCACCTTATCAGCCAATCGATGCACCGGCACAATCTATTCCATGGTTGAAATACCAACCAATTCCCTCTCATTTTTTATTCAAGGACATCACCATGAGCCAACTTCTCCACATCGATTCCAGCATTCTTGGCGGCAATTCGGTGTCGCGCCAGCTCACAGCGCAAATCGTCGCCTCATGGCGTGCGGCTCACCCGGCCACCCAGGTCAGCTACCTGGACCTGGCGGTCGACACCCCCAGCCACCTGTCGGCCGAGTCGCTGGGCTTTCGTCTGCCGGCCGGCTCGGCTGAGCTGAGCGCGGAGCAGCAACGCGAAAACGCGATTTCCGAGGCCCTGGTGGCGCAGTTCCTGGCGTCTGATGTGGTGGTGATTGGCGCGCCGCTGTACAACTTTGCCATTCCGACCCAGCTCAAGGCATGGATTGACCGTGTGGCGCAAGTGGGGCGCACCTTCAGCTACACCGACAAGGGCCCGGTCGGCCTGGCCGGCGGCAAGACCGTGATCATTGCCTCGGCCCGTGGCGGTGTCTATTCCACCAGCGACGCCGGCAATGCCATGGAACACCAGGAAAGCTATTTGAAGACCGTATTCGGCTTTTTCGGCGTGACCGACGTGCGCTTTGTGCGCGCCGAAGGCTTGGCCATGGGCGAAGCCGCCAAGGCCGTCGCCCTGGCCGCCGCCGCCGCTGACGTCGCTATCCAGACGCAGGTTGTGGCCAACCAGCCGCAAGCCACGCTGGCTGCCTGACGGCTTAAGCAGCAAGTCCCATGGGCTTGCTGCTGCCAAAAGTTCCCGTGACCCGGCGGGACAAAAAAAGCCCCCAGGCAGTCAGCTGCATGGGGGCTTTTTTGATGAACGGCGTTAAACCGGCCTGGATCAGCCGACCCACTTGCGCGCGTTGCGCCAGATCTGCATCCACGGGCTCAGCTCGCTTGCGTTGCCGCTGGTCCAGCTCATCTGCACATTGCGGAACACGCGCTCGGGGTGCGGCATCATGGCGGTGAAGCGGCCGTCCGCCGTGGTCACGGCCGTCAGCCCGCCTGCGCTGCCGTTCGGGTTGGCCGGGTAAGCTTGCGTGGGCTGGCCCAGGTGGTCGGTAAACCGCATTGCCGCAATCGCCTTGGCGGCATCGCCCCGCCAGGCAAAGTTGGCATAGCCTTCGCCGTGCGCCACGGCAATCGGCAGCCGCGTGCCGGCCATGCCCTGCAAGAACAGGCTGGGTGAATCGAGCACTTCCACCTGGCTCAGGCGCGCTTCAAAGCGTTCGCTGCGGTTGGTGGTGAAGCGTGGCCAGGCCTCGGCGCCCGGAATGATGTCGGCCAGTTCGGCAAACATCTGGCAGCCGTTGCACACGCCCAGGCCAAAGGTGTCCGGCCGTTCAAAAAAGGTCTTGAACTGGTTGGCCAGCACCGGGTTGAAGGTGATGGACCGCGCCCAGCCCATGCCGGCGCCCAGCGTGTCGCCATAGCTGAAGCCGCCGCAGGCCACCACGCCCACAAAGTCGGCCAGCTTGGCGCGGCCGTTTTGCAGGTCGGTCATGTGGACGTCGTAGGCGTCAAACCCGGCCTGGGTGAAGGCGTAGGCCATTTCCACATGCGAGTTCACGCCCTGCTCGCGCAAAATTGCGACCTTGGGCCGGGACAGGCTGAGCGCCGGCGTGAAGATGATCTTGGCGGGGTCAAACGTCAGGTGCGCATGCAGGCCGGTGTCTGCCGGGTCACCTTGGGAGGCGTGCTCGGCATCGGCCCCGGCCGGGTTGTCGCGCTGCTGGCAGATCCGCCAGCTCACCGCGTCCCAGACCTGGTGCAGGTCCTGCAGCTTGGCCTTGAACACCGCCTTGGTGTCGCGCCAAACCTGAACTTCGCCCTTGCCGACTTCCAGTGCAGCGTGCTGCGGCCGGGTCTTGCCGATGAAATGGCTGAATTTGGACAGCCCGTGCGTGCGCAGCGTCTGCATCACCTCGTTACGTACGTCGGTGCGCACCTGGATCACGGCGCCCAGTTCTTCGTTGAACAATGCTTTGAGCGTGAGCTCTTCGCGCCGGGCGCCGACTTGCGACGCCCAGTTTTTGCTGTCGCCGGTGTCCATGCGGCTGTCGGTGATGCCGTCGCCTTCGACCAGCAGCATGTCGATGTTGAGCGACACGCCGACATGGCCGGCAAACGCCATTTCGCAGGCGGCGGCAAACAGGCCGCCGTCGCTGCGGTCATGGTAGGCCAGGATATGGCCCTGCGCGCGCAATGTATTGATGGCATTGACCAGGTTGACCAGGTCTTTCGGGTCGTCCAGGTCGGGTACCTCGCCGCCTTCGAGGTTCAGGCTTTGCGCCAGGATCGAGCCGCCCATGCGGTTTTTCCCCTTGCCCAGGTCGATCAAAATCAGCGTGGTGTCGGCTTCAACGGTATTGAGTTCCGGCGTGAGCGTGCCGCGCACGTCAGGCAGCGTGGCGAAGGCGCTGACGATCAGCGACACCGGCGAGGTGACTTTTTTGGCTTGGGCCTCGTCATTCCAGACGGTGCGCATCGACAGCGAATCCTTGCCGACCGGGATCGACACGCCCAGCGCGGGGCACAGTTCCATGCCGACCGCCTTGACGGTTTCATACAGTGCGGCATCCTGGCCCGGCTCGCCGCAGGCCGCCATCCAGTTGGCCGAGAGTTTGACGCGCGCCAGCTCGATCGGTGCCGCCAGCAGATTGGTGATGGCCTCGGCCACTGCCATGCGGCCCGAGGCTGCGGCATTGACGGCCGCCAGCGGCGTGCGCTCGCCCATGCTCATGGCTTCGCCGCCAAAGCCCTGGTAGTCGGCCAGCGTGACCGCGCAGTCGGCCACCGGCACCTGCCACGGGCCCACCATCTGGTCGCGGTGCGTCATGCCGCCCACGGTGCGGTCGCCGATCGTGATCAGGAATCGCTTGGACGCCACCGTCGGGTGGCTCAGCACGTCGATGCAGCTTTTTTGCAGATCGACGCCGGTCAGATCAATCGGCTGGATGGCCTGCGCCACGGTGGTCACATCGCGGTGCATCTTGGGCGGCTTGCCCAGCAGCACGTTCATGGGCATGTCCACCGGGGCGGGCTTGTCGTCGTCGGACAGCACCAGTTGCTTTTCCTCGGTGGCCACGCCAATCACGGCGAACGGGCAGCGTTCGCGTTCGCAAAACGCCTCGAACTGCGCCAGCGACTCGGGGGCAATCGCCATCACGTAGCGCTCCTGGCTTTCGTTGCTCCAGATTTCCTTGGGTGACAGGCCGCTTTCTTCCAGCTTCACGGCGCGCAAATCAAAGCGCGCGCCGCGCCCGGCGTCGTTGACCAGTTCGGGGAACGCGTTCGACAAGCCGCCGGCGCCCACGTCGTGAATCGCCAGGATCGGATTGGCTGTGCCCAGTTGCGCGCAGCGGTTGATGACTTCCTGCGCACGCCGCTCGATTTCAGGGTTGCCGCGCTGCACCGAGTCAAAGTCGAGCTGGGCCGCATTGGCGCCCGAGGCCATGGAGCTGGCCGCGCTACCGCCCATGCCGATGCGCATGCCGGGGCCGCCCAGCTGGATCAGGAGCGTGCCGGCCGGGAACAAAATCTTGTGGGTCAGCTCGGCGTCAATCGTGCCGACGCCGCCGGCAATCATGATGGGCTTGTGGTAGCCCCAGTGCTGGCCGTTCACGGTTTGCTCGTATTCGCGGAAGTAGCCCGCCAGGTTGGGCCGGCCGAACTCGTTGTTGAACGCGGCGCCGCCCAGCGGGCCTTCCGTCATGATCTGCAGCGGGCTGGCGATGTGCCCGGGCTTGCCGTAGTCGCCGTCCCACAGTTTGGAGACGGTGAAACCGGTCAGGCCGGCCTTGGGTTTGGAGCCGCGCCCGGTGGCGCCTTCGTCGCGAATCTCGCCGCCCGCGCCCGTTGATGCGCCGGGGAACGGCGAGATGGCTGTCGGGTGGTTGTGGGTTTCGACCTTCATCAGCACATGGGTCAGCACGTCGTCCGTGGCGCTATAAGCTTGATAGCTGCTCGCCTCCGTGCTGTTTGGGCTGGAAGCTGATTTGGCAAAAAACCGCTGAATTTTTGCGCCTTCCATGACCGAGGCATTGTCTGAGTACGCCACGACCGTGTGCTGCGGGTTCAGCTGCTCGGTGTTGCGGATCATGCCAAACAGGCTTTTTTCCTGCGGCACGCCGTCAATCGTGAAGTCGGCATTGAAAATCTTGTGGCGGCAATGCTCGCTGTTGGCCTGGGCAAACATCATCAACTCAACGTCAGTCGGGTTGCGCTGCAGTTGGGTGAAGGCGTTGACCAGGTAGTCGATCTCGTCGCCGGCCAGCGCCAGGCCGAATTCGGTGTTGGCGCGCTCCAGCGCGGCCTTGCCGCCTTGCAGCACGTCAATGGTTTGCAGCGGCGCGCCCTGCAGTTCCGTAAACAGGCCGGCCGCGGCCTGCGCGCGGTCAAACACCACGCTTTCGGTCATGCGGTCGTGCAGCAGCGCGGCAACCTGTTCATGCTGGGCGTCGGTCAGCGCCGTTTTGCTGAAAAAGCCGGATTTGAGCGTTAGCCGGTATTCGGTGATGCGCTCGATGCGCTTGACGGCCAGGCCGCAGTTGTGCGCAATGTCGGTGGCCTTGGAGGCCCAGGGCGACACGGTGCCAAAGCGCGGCGACACGATGAACAGCAATGCATCAGGGGTTGCGGCAGGGCAAGGGTCGCCGTAGGTCAGCAGGGCGGCCAGTTGCTTTTTGAGGAAATCCGATGGTGCGGCTTCGGTGGCCACCAAGTGCACAAACCGGGCGCTGACGCCGATGATCTTGTCGTGAATGCCTTGCAGGCGGGGAAGAAGTTGCTGGACGCGAAAGTCGCTCAGGGCGCTGATGCCGTGGGCATCGCCCTCAAAAGTCGTCAGGTGCAGGGTCACGGTAGTAGTGGCCTGGTGGCCTTGTGGTGGAGAGTGAAGAGGCAGCCGGCAAGCTGTAGTGGGGACCTGGGGTCGCCCGCATGACACCGGGTTGGCAAAAAATGTCAGAGGTCGGCAGGCTGCGCATGAAGCTGCAATTTTATCAGCGCCTCGGGCGCCAGCGCCAAACTGCCGCACTTTGACCGTGGGCGCCTCAAAAAGTCTGCACAAACCGCGGCAAGCCCGCTGCCCTGCGGGCGAAATAGTCCGGTGGGATAATCAGCGCATGAGTATTACTTACAAAAATGCGGAAGAAATTGAAGGCATGCGCGTGGCTGGCAGGCTCGCTGGCGAGTTGCTGGACTACCTGACGCCTTTCGTCAAGCCGGGCGTGACCACCAATGAAATCAACCAGTTGGCCCACGACTACATGGTCCAGGTGCAGGGCACGATCCCGGCGACGCTGGGCTACGGGCCGCCCAACTACGCGCCCTACCCCAAGTCCCTGTGCTCGTCGGTCAACCACCAGGTATGCCACGGCATTCCCAATGACAAGCCGCTTAAAAAAGGCGACATCGTCAACCTCGACGTGACCGGCATCAAGGACGGCTGGCACGGCGACAGCAGCCGCATGTTTTTGGTCGGCGAGGTCTCGATTGCGGCCAGGCGCCTGTGCCAGGTGACCTACGAGGCGATGTGGCACGGCATCATGCGCGTCAAGCCGGGCGTGCGGCTCGGCGACATCGGTTATGCGATCCAGACGTTTGCAGAAAAGCAGGGCTATTCGGTGGTGCGCGAATTTTGCGGCCACGGGATTGGCCGCAAGTTTCATGAAGAGCCCCAGGTGATGCACTACGGCCGTCCTGGCACGCAGGAAGAGCTCAAGCCCGGCATGATCTTCACGATCGAGCCCATGATCAACATCGGCAAGCGTGACATCAAGGACGGTCCCGAAAAAGACGGCTGGAGCATCGTGACGCGCGACCACTCGCTCTCAGCCCAGTGGGAACACGAGGTGCTGGTCACCGAAACCGGCTACGAGGTGCTGACACTGTCTGCGGGCAGCCCGCCGATTCCGGCGTTTGTGCCCCAAAACAACCTGCAAGCTGCCGACGCCTGACCCCGGTGCGCAGCGCCCACCAGCGCACTTTAAAGGCTCCCCCATGCTTGATCTTCTGAAGGTGCGCGAGCAATACCGGGCCGGTAAAACTGCCTTGCTGGCATCGCTGGCAGACAGTGGCGCTTCGTACCGCGGCATTCATGGCGTGCTGAAAAGGCTGTCCCGGCACACGGACGCCACGCTGCAGTTGTTGTGGAAGGACGCCGGCTTTCCGGCCGGCGCCTGCCTGGTTGCGGCAGGAGGCTATGGCCGGGGCGAGCTGTTTCCCTATTCAGACGTGGACGTGCTGCTGCTGCTGCCCGACGACGCCAATGCGGAGAGCGATCCGGCCCTGAAGGCAAAAGTGGAAAGTTTCATCGGCCATTGCTGGGACAGCGGCCTTGAAATAGGTTCGAGCGTGCGCACCAGGTCGCATTGCGTGGAAGAAGCGGCCAAAGACGTCACGGTGCAAACCTCTTTGCTGGAGGCGCGGCTGATTGCGGGTTCAAAAGATAATTTTTTGGCCCTTCAGCGGCAGCTTGAGGCTTTGCTCGACCCGCAGGCCTTTTTTGTGGCCAAAACGCTGGAACTGCGCCAGCGCCACAACAAGTTTGAAAACACACCCTACGCGCTGGAGCCCAACTGCAAGGAGTCGCCGGGCGGCCTGCGCGACCTGCAGGTGGTGCTGTGGGTGGCCCGTGCGGCTGGCCTGGGCAAGTCCTGGGACGACCTGGCCAAAAGCGGCCTGGCAACGTCTTTTGAAGTCAGGCAGATCAAGGCCAATGAAGCGTTGCTGAGCCTGATTCGGGCGCGCCTGCACATTCTGGCCGGGCGCCGCGAAGACCGGCTGGTGTTTGACCTGCAAACGGCCGTGGCCGAATCATTTGGCTACTCGGCCCAGTCAGACGATGGCAGCAAGCTGCCGCGCCGCGCCAGCGAGGCGTTGATGCGCCGCTACTACTGGGCGGCCAAGGCGGTGAGCCAGCTCAACCAGATCCTGTTGCTCAACATCGAGGAGCGCCTGCGCCCCAACACCTACCCGCTACGGCCCATCAATGCGTGGTTCAGCGACAAGGCCGGGATGCTGGAAGTCAGCAGCGACGACCTGTATGTGCGCGAGCCGCACGCGATTCTTCAGACCTTCCTGGTGTTTGAAACCACGGTGGGCATCAAAGGCCTGTCGGCGCGTACCCTGCGGGCGCTGTACAACGCGCGCAGCGTGATGAACAGCCGCTTTCGCAGTGATCCGGTCAACCGGGCTACCTTCTTGCGCATCCTGCAGCAGCCCGAGGGCATCACCCATGCCATGCGGCTGATGAACCAGACCTCAGTGCTGGGGCGCTACCTCTGGGTGTTTCGCAACATCGTCGGGCAGATGCAGCACGACCTGTTCCATGTCTACACGGTGGACCAGCACATCCTCATGGTGCTGCGCAACATGCGGCGCTTTTTCATCGCCGAGCATTCCCATGAGTACCCGACGTGCTCGCAACTGGCGGCGGGCTGGGACAAGCCCTGGATACTGTTCATTGCGGCGCTGTTTCACGACATTGCCAAGGGGCGCGGCGGCGACCACTCCGAACTGGGCCGCAAGGATGTTCGCACCTTCTGCCGCCAGCACGGCATTGATGCTGCAGACGCGCAGCTGATCGAATTTCTGGTGGGCGAGCACCTGAGCATGAGCCGGATTGCCCAGAAGGAAGACCTGAGCAACCCGGAAGTGATTGCAGCGTTTGCCCGGCGCGTGGGCAACGAACGCTACCTGACCGCGCTCTACCTGCTGACGGTGGCCGATATTCGGGGCACCAGCCCCAAGGTCTGGAACGCCTGGAAAGGCAAGCTGCTGGAAGACCTGTACCGCTACACGCTGCGCGTTCTGGGCGGTCGCGCACCCGATGCCGGCGCCATTGTGGAGGCGCGCAAGCGCGAGGCGCAAACCCTGCTGGCCCTGTACGCCGAGCCGTTTGAGGCGCACAAGGCACTGTGGGCGACGCTGGACGTGAGTTACTTCAGGCGCCACGAGGCAGGCGACATTGCCTGGCACGCCCGCCAGCTGTCGCGCCATGTGGGAAAAACCAAGGTGATTGTTCGCGCGCGCCGTTCCCTGGCCGGCGAAGGTATGCAGGTGCTGGTCTACACGCCCGATGCGCCTGACTTGTTTGCGCGCATCTGCGGTTACTTTGACTCGGCGGGTTTCAGCATCCTGGATGCCAAGATCCATACCGCCCAAAATGGCTACGCGCTGGACACCTTTCAGGTTGTGAGTCCGACGCTGGCCGAGCACTACCGCGAGTTGGCCAGCATGGTCGAGGCGGATCTGAGCCGCACGATCGAGGAGTCCGGCCCGCTGCCGCCACCCGGCAAGGGCCGCGTGTCACGCCGCGTGAAAAGCTTTCCTATTGCTCCGCGCGTGGACTTGCGCCCCGATGAAAAGGCACAGCGCTGGCTGCTGACGGTGTCGGCCAGCGACCGCGCCGGCCTGCTCTACCTGATCGCCCGTATCCTGGCCCGCCACCGCATCAACCTGCAGCTGGCCAAGATCACCACGCTGGGCGAGCGCGTGGAAGATACCTTCCTGATCGAGGGCCCCGAGCTGCAATACAACCGGGCGCAAATCGCGATTGAAACCGAATTGCTGGAAGCGCTGAACGCCTGAACGCCTTGGTGCGCTTAACCCGTCAGTGCGCTGCGGCCTTGACATATTTGAGCAGCCGCCCCTTGTACTTGCCGCCATCGCCGGGCAGCGCCGTCACGCGCGTTTCGGTGTGCAAATAGCCCAGCGCATCCATTTTCCGGTTGAAGCTGACCCGGTTGCCGCGGTCCGGGTCGACGATCAGCACCTCGGCATTGGGCTGGGCATGCAGGGCGATGAATTGCGACAGCACGTCGGGCTGGCCACGGTCATACAGTACGTCGCTGCCAATGATCAGGTCAAACCGCTTCAGCAAGGGATTGGCGCGTGACCAGTTCCCGGTCTGGTACTTCATGGCGGGCAACTGGTTGAGTGAGAGGTTTTCCAGCAAAAAGCCCGCTGCCAGCGGATGGCAGTCGCTGGCGGTGATGTCGCCACCCCGCCGGTGCACCACCAGACTGGCCAGCGCCAGGCCGCAACCGAGTTCCAGAATTCGCTTGCCGCCGAACGCATAGGTCAGCATGGCGTGGGCCAGTACCCGGCCTGACGGCCACAGCAGGCCAAAGATCGGCCAGGCCGAGGAAGAAATGCCCTCCCGTTCCGCTTCGCCCAGCGGGTCGTAAAACTGCTGCCGGTCGAGCAAGGAACGCAATTGCAGGTCGGCGCCCTGGCCGTGGATGGTCTCCAGCTTGACCTGGTAACCCTCTGGCTGCAGAAAAGGGGGGATGAAAGGCGCGTTGTTCGCCCCGTGGGGTGCTTGTGGCATGCAGAAAATCTTCCTGCGTACAACACGCGCTGGGGGAAACATCGGGCCATGCGGTTAAACCGCAAGGGCCCAGTGTAGCGGCCCGGGCCGTTCATCAGTCGTCGGCCAAGGCCTCCTGCCCCGGAAACAGCACCTCGGTAAAGCCGAACTGCGTGAAGTCCCGGATACGCATGGGGTAAAGCTTGCCGATCAGGTGGTCGCATTCGTGCTGCACCACCCGCGCATGAAAGCCGTCCACGGTGCGGTCAATCGGGTCGCCATACTGGTCAAACCCGGTGTAGCGGATGCGCGAGAAACGCGGCACGAGGCCGCGCAGGCCGGGCACTGAAAGACAGCCCTCCCAGTCGCTTTCTTCGTCCGCGCTCAAGGGGGTGATAACGGGGTTGAGCAGCACGGTGCGCGGCACCAGCGGCGCATCGGGGTAGCGCGGGTTCGGTGCATCCGTGCCAAAGATGACCAGTTGCAAATCCACGCCAATCTGGGGCGCAGCCAGGCCAGCACCATCGACCGAGCGCATGGTCTCGAACATGCTGGAAACCAGCAGGTGCAACTCGTCCGTGTCAAATTCGGCAACTGGTTGGGCCAGGCGCAGCAGCCGCTCGTCTCCCATTTTCAGGATTTCGTGAATGGTCATATGCTAATTACCGCGGTGCGGCCTCGTGGGTGCAGGGTTCAATCTTCAGAAGGTTCAAGCAGCGCCAGCAAGGCCGCCTGATCAATCACGGCCACGCCCAGCGCCTCGGCCTTGACCAGCTTGCTGCCGGCTTCCGTACCAGCCACGACGTAGTCTGTTTTTTTGCTGACCGAACCGGCGACTTTTCCGCCCGCCGCTTCAATCAGGTCCTTGGCCTCATCGCGGCCCAGGGTGGGCAGCGTGCCGGTAATCACAAAGGTCTTGCCCGAGAGCGGCTGGGGCGCCCGCGCCGCTGGCTCGCCCTCTTCCCAAGTCACGCCGCAGGCACGAAGCTGTTCGACCACTTCCCGGTTGTGCGGCTGGTCAAAGAAGGTGCGGATGCTTTTGGCGACGATGGGCCCGACGTCGTCCACTTCCAGCAACTGCGCCTCCGTGGCGTCCATGATGGCGTCGAGCTGGCCGAAATGGCGGGCCAGCGCCTTGGCGGTGGCTTCACCCACATGGCGAATGCCCAGCCCGAAGACAAAGCGCGGCAGCGTGGTGTGTTTGGATTTTTCCATGGCTTCGAGCAGCTTGTTGGCCGACTTGTCGGCCATGCGGTCCAGGCTGGCCAGCGCGGTAAATCCCAGCTTGTACAAATCGGGCAGTGTACGAATGACGTTGGCGTCCACCAGTTGCTCGACCAGCTTGTCGCCCAGGCCTTCAACCTCCACCGCCCGGCGATGCGCAAAGTGCAGGATGGCCTCCTTGCGCTGGGCGGCGCAGAACAGGCCGCCGGTGCAGCGGTAGTCGGCTTCGCCTTCTTCACGCACGGCGGCCGAGGCGCACACCGGGCAGGTACGCGGCATGGTGAACAGGGGCGCACCGGGCACGCGCTTGTCGGGCAGCACGCTGACCACTTCAGGAATCACGTCGCCGGCGCGGCGCACGATCACCGTGTCGCCCACGCGCACATCCTTGCGGCGCGCCTCGTCTTCGTTGTGCAGCGTGGCGTTGGTCACCGTGACGCCGCCAACGAAGACCGGCGCGAGTTTGGCAACCGGCGTCAGCTTGCCCGTGCGGCCCACCTGTACATCTATGCCCAGCACGGTGGTCAGCTGCTCCTGCGCCGGGTATTTGTGCGCCACGGCCCAGCGCGGCTCGCGCGTGACAAACCCGAGCTTTTGCTGCAGTGCCAGGCTGTTGACCTTGTAGACCACGCCATCAATGTCGTAGGGCAGGCTGTCGCGCTGGCGCCCTATGGCCTCGTGGAATGCTATCAACTCAATAGCGCCTTGTGCTTTCTTCGTCTGGGCTGCAACCGGAAAACCCCATTTTCTCAGGGTTTGCAGCAGCTCAAAGTGGGTATCAAACACCGGCCCGCCCTGCTCGGGCGGCGTGATGTTCCCCACGCCATAGGAAAAAAAACTCAGCCGCCGTTCAGCCGCAATGGCCGGGTCCAGTTGCCGAACGCCGCCGGCCGCCGCGTTGCGCGGGTTGACAAAGGTTTTTTCGCCCTTGGCGCCTTGCGCGATCTTTTCACGCTGGCGTTCGTTCAGCGCTTCAAAATCAGCGCGGCTCAGATAGACCTCGCCGCGCACTTCGATCACGGCTGGCGCCGTGGCGGGCAGCCTGAGCGGAATCTGCCGGATGGTACGAATGTTTTGCGTGACGTCTTCCCCCATCTCGCCATCGCCGCGCGTGGCGGCCTGCACCAGCACGCCGTGCTCGTAGCGCAAGCTCATGGCCAGGCCGTCGAACTTGAGTTCACAGACGTACTCAACCGGCGGGTCTGAATCTGCCAGTCCCAGTTCCTTGCGCACACGGGCATCAAAATTTTGCGCGCCGGTGGGCTCGGTGTCGGTTTCGGTCCGGATGCTGAGCATGGGCACTTTGTGGCGCACGCTGACAAACTGGTCCAGCGGCTTGCCGCCGACCCGCTGCGTCGGCGAGTCGGGGCTCAGGAACTCGGGGTGCGCCGCCTCCAGTGCCCGCAGTTCCCTGAACAGTTTGTCGTATTCGCTGTCGGGAATGCTGGGCGCATCAAGCACGTAATAGCGGTGGTTGTGCAGGTCGAGCTCGGCGCGCAAGGCTGCGATACGTTCTTCAGGCGATGGCGGTGGCGCAAATAAATCAGGGTGGGCCATGACTTGCCGGGCACTCACGAAAAAACCCGCCGGCTCAGCACCGAGCCAGCGGCCAGTTCGCGTGCGTCCAGGGTGTCATAGAGCTGCTCAAGATCGGCATGGATGGCCTCCATGGCCTCGGCCCGGATCAGGTTGCCGTTGTCGTCAATGATTGCGCCGTCCATGCTGGCCGCCAGTGCCAGCGCCGCCTCGCACATGCGGACAAAAGGTTGCTCCGAGCGCAGGACCTGCGGCACGTCCAGCGACAGGGTAATTTCCCGCAGCGCCGTCTGCTCGGGGTCATCCGCCATGGCGGCCTGGGTGTCAAAAGAGAGGCCCAGAATGGGCGCATGGCCCAGTTCGCTGGCAGGCAGCACCATGCGGCCCGGCATGGAGCCGGCTATAAAGCCGATTCGCGCGGCGCTTTGCTGCACATAGCCCGGACTCCAGGCGGCGTGCATGGCACGCAGGGTGAAGCTCAGCTGGGCGTCGTGTCCGCTGGCAAACTGGTCCAGCTCGCGGGCGCGGGCGACCTCGTCCAGCATCTCCGGGAACTCGGGCTCGCCGCCCAGGGCGTCGGCAAACGCCTGGGTCTTCATGACAAATTCCGAATACTCGATCTGGTTGAGCGCGCCGGTTCGGTTGGCCAGCTGAACGCCGCACTGAAAGGCGCTGTAGCGTTGGCCAGGGGCCGGAAATTCCCACTCGCCGGTGTTGGCGCTCAGGCCTTCGACGCCGAAGGGCTTACTGCCGGCTCGCCGCGTGCTGGGCATGGCCGCCAATGCCGCATCACCGGACACCAGGGATTCCAGTGCCACCGAGGCCATGGCGTCGATCAGGGCATCAAGGGTTGGTCTTTTTTCGGCCGTCGTCCGTTTGGCCAGCGCGGCCAAGCCAGAGTCGGTGTCAAAACTGGGCTCCTGCCGATGCGCCAGGTCATCCGCGGCCGGTGCGTCCTCGTGGGGCACCGTGCCGGCAGGTTCCTGTCGGGGGGGGGCTTGCGGAATGGGCCGTCTAGGCAGGTTCCTGCGCGACGACCAGGCGCTGTGAATCACCACGCCCAGCAGCACCAGGGCGCCCACGATGGCCAAACTGATCTGAAAAGTGCTCATGTTGTTCATGCGGCCTCGGCAAAACCGAGGGCTGCCTCCATGTCAACGGCCACGACACGCGATACACCCTGCTCCTGCATGGTCACGCCGATCAGCTGTTCGGCCATTTCCATGGCGATCTTGTTGTGGCTGATAAACAAGAACTGGGTTTCTTTACTCATGCTCGATACCAGTTTGGCATAGCGTTCGGTGTTGGCATCGTCCAGTGGCGCATCCACCTCGTCAAGCAAACAAAACGGGGCCGGGTTAAGTTGGAAAATCGCAAACACCAGCGCAATTGCAGTCAGCGCCTTTTCGCCGCCCGACAGCAAATGAATCGTCTGGTTCTTCTTGCCGGGCGGCTGTGCCATGACCTGCACGCCCGCGTCCAGAATTTCTTCGCCAGTCATCATGAGCCGCGCATTACCGCCGCCAAACAGCTCGGGGAACATGCGGCCAAAATGCCCGTTGACCGCGTCAAAGGTGCTGGACAGCAGATCGCGGGTTTCCATGTCGATCTTGCGGATCGCGTCTTCAAGCGTCGCCATGGCGTCGTTCAGGTCGGCCGACTGGGAATCGAGGAACTGCTTGCGCTCACGCGCCGTGCTCAGCTCGTCCAGCGCAGCCAGGTTCACAGCGCCCAGCGAATGGATTTCGCGGTTGATGCGGTCAATCTCGCCCTGCAAGCCGCTCACCCGCACGTTGCCCGCTTCAATTGACTGCGCCACGGCGGCCAGATCGGCCTGGGCGTTGGTCAGCAACTGGTCGTATTGCTCCACGCCCAGACGCGCGGCTTGGTCTTTCAGCTGGAATTCGGTGATGCGCTGGCGCAGCGGGTCGAGTTCGCGCTCCAGTTGCAGCCGGCGCTCGTCGCTGGCGCGCAGCTTGTTGGTGAGGTCATCGTACTGGCTGCGCTGGGCGGCCAGGTCGGCTTCGCGCTCAAGTTTGGCGGCCAGCGCGTCTTGCAGGCCGCCTTGCGCGGCGGCGTCGTTCAGGCGTGAAAGTTCTTCGCGTGCACGGCCTTCTTCCTGCGCGACGGTCGTGGCCTGCTGGGCCGCGATGGCCAGCGTGCGCGCCAGTTCTTCGCGGCGCGCGGCCAGGCTGCGCAGTGCGTACTGGGCTTCCTGGGTTTGGCGTTCCAGCGTGCGCTGCTGCTCGCGCGACTCGCTCAGGCGCCGCTCGGCGCTGATCACCCGGTCATCGAGTTGCGCATGGCGTTCCTGGCTGTCGGCCAGTTGCATGTCGAGTTCTTCAAAGCGGGCTTCGGCCGTCACTTTGCGCTCCTGCAACGCGTCCAGCTGGGCCTCGATTTCAGCCATGTCGGCCTGAATTTGCGCGCTGCGGGCACGGGCCTGCTCGGCCAGTTGGCTCAGGCGCAGCACTTCCACCTGCAGTTCGTGGGCACGGCTCTGGTTTTCAGCGGCCTCGCGGCGGGCCGTGGCCAGGCGCTGGGCGGCGTCCTGGTAGGCGGCTTCCGCGCGCAGCAGCGCCGAGCGGGCTTCGTCGTTGATCAGGGCCTGGGCCCGCAGCTGTTTGTCGAGGTTTTCAATCTCCTGGGCACGCGCCAGCAAGCCGGCCTGTTCGGAGTCAGGTGCATAAAAGCTCACGCTGTGTCGGGTGACGGCGTGGCCGCCCGAGACGTAGATCACCTCGCCGGCCTGCAGCTTGCCCCGCGCCAGCAAAGCGTCTTCCAGGCTGGGGGCGGTGTAGCAGCCCTGCAGCCAGTCACCCAGCAAGGCGGACAGGCCGGCATCGTTGAGCCGAAGCAGGTCCGCGAGCGGTTTGAGAAGGAGCCAGGGGTTGGCCGGTTCGGGCACGCCCGCGCTTGGCGGGGAGTAGAACGACAGTTTGGCTGGCGGCGCTCCCTGGTCATTGGCACCGGCAAAGCCGCGCACCAGCTCCAGGCGGCTGACTTCGAGCGCACCGAGGCGCTCACGCAGCGCCGCTTCGAGCGCATTTTCCCAGCCTTGCTCAATGTTCAGGCGGCTCCATAGTCCCTGCAGGCCGCCCAGGCCGTGCTTTTCCAGCCAGGGCTTGAGCTTGCCGTCGGTCTTTACTTTTTCCTGCAGGGCCTTGAGCGCGTCCATGCGGGCCGCCAAACCAGCGCGCGTGGCCGATTCGGTGTTGACGGTTTGCTGCAGGCGGCGCCGCTCTTCGTCGAGTTGGGGCACGCTCTCGGTGAGTTCGTGCAACCGGGCCTGTGCCACTGCAAGCGCCTCTTGCGCGCTGGCAAACTGCGTGCCCAGGTTGGCAAGGCGTGCTTCGTCGGGGGCATTGAGCGCGTTGCGGTCGGCCGTCAGCCGCTCGCGCTTCAGGGTCAGTGCGCGCGACTGCTCTTCAATGTTGCGCTGGTCGGCGGCCAGCACCTGAATTTGCTGCTGCACCTGCGTGACGCTGGCGCGCTGCTCGTTGGCCTTGCCCTGGGACTGGCGCAGCACTTCTTCAAGCGCTGGCAACTGGCCTTGCTGTTCTTCGTTTTGCGCCGCCAGCAGCTCGGCCTTTTCTTCAGCATCAAAGGCTTGTTCCGCCAGTCTTTCGGTTTCTGCCGACGCTTCGTCCTGGCGCATGGCCCATTGCGCAGTTTGCTCCTTGAGTTGTACCAGGCGCTGCTCGACGCGCAGGCGGCCGTCGACGACGAAGCGGATTTCTGCCTCCAGCCGCCCCACTTCGGCGCTGGCTTCATAGAGTTTGCCCTGCGCCTGGTTGACCTGGTCGCCCGCCGCATAGTGCGCCTGCCGTATGGTTTCCAGGTCGGCCTCAATGTGGCGCAGGTCGGCGATGCGGCTTTCAAGGTCGTTCACCGATTTTTCGGCATCGGCCTTGATCCTGGCCTGGTCGGCTTCGCTTTCGGTGCGCTTTAAAAACCACAGCTGGTGCTGCTTGAGCGTGCTAGCGGCCTGCAGCGTGTTGTAGCGCAGGGCCACCTCGGCCTGCTTTTCAAGGCGCTCCAGGTTGGCATTGAGTTCGCGCAGGATGTCTTCGACGCGGGTCAGGTTTTCGCGCGTGTCGCTCAATCGGTTGGCGGTTTCGCGGCGGCGCTCTTTGTACTTCGAGACGCCGGCGGCTTCTTCCAGAAACAGGCGCAGCTCTTCGGGTTTGGACTCGATGATGCGGCTGATGGTGCCTTGGCCGATGATGGCGTAGGCACGGGGGCCCAGGCCAGTGCCCAGGAACACGTCTTGCACGTCGCGTCGGCGCACCGGCTGGTTGTTCAGAAAGTAGCTGGAGGTACCGTCGCGGGTCAGTACCCGTTTGACGGCAATTTCACCAAACTGGCCCCACTGGCCACCGGCACGGTGGTCGGCATTGTCAAACACCAGCTCAACGCTGGAGCGGCTGGCGGGCTTGCGGGTGGTGGTGCCGTTGAAGATCACATCCTGCATCGATTCGCCGCGCAATTCGCTGGCGCGGCTTTCGCCCAGCACCCACCGCACGGCGTCCATGATGTTGGATTTGCCACACCCATTGGGACCCACCACGCC
>JAUSDK010000235.1 GCA_030650875.1 Polaromonas sp. | reverse complement strand
GACCAGCAACTGGCCTGATCCAGCGGCCTGGAAGCATCGAACCTACTTGCTTCAGGCCGGTCCCGTTTTACTTTTTTTTCCTGTCATAATTAATTCCTGTCACTGACGCGCACTGCGCGTCAGTTCGAGTTCCAGGTTCAGAACATTGAGGTCGGGTTTCCATCCCCGGTCCTCCCAAACCTCCCCCTGATTTGTCACAACGGCCCGGCATCCGGGCTGCATTCCCGCAGGACGTTCCATGCACTTAAACGAACTCAAGGCACTCCATGTGTCTGAAGTCCTCAAGCAAGCTGAAGATCTCGAGATCGAAAACACCGGCCGCATGCGCAAGCAGGAGTTGATGTTTGCCATCATCAAGAAACGGGCGCGCGCTGGCGAGCAGGTGTTCGCCGATGGCGTGCTGGAAATCCTGCCGGACGGCTTCGGCTTCCTGCGCAGCCCGGACACCAGCTACACCGCCAGCACCGACGACATCTACATTTCGCCCAGCCAGGTGCGCCGCTTCAACCTGCACACCGGTGACATGATCGAAGGTGAAGTCCGCACGCCGAAGGACGGCGAGCGCTCCTTTGCGCTGACCAAACTGGACAAGGTCAACGACGGCCCGCCGGAGCAGAACAAGCACAAGGTCATGTTCGAGAACCTGACGCCACTGTTTCCCAAGGAGCAGATGAAACTGGAGCGTGACAACTTCAAGGGCGAGGAAAACATCACCAGCCGGGTGATCGACATCATTGCGCCCATCGGACGCGGCCAGCGTGCGCTGATCGTCGCCCAACCCAAGTCGGGCAAGACGGTCATGATGCAGCACATCGCCCACGCCATCACGGCCAACTATCCGGACGTGCACCTGATGGTGCTGCTGGTGGACGAGCGCCCGGAAGAAGTGACAGAAATGCAGCGTACCGTCAGGGGCGAGGTGATTGCCTCGACCTTCGATGAGCCCGCCGCGCGCCACGTGCATGTGGCTGAAATGGTGATCGAGCGTGCCAAGCGCCTGGTCGAGCTGAAAAAAGACGTGGTGATCCTGCTGGACTCCATCACCCGCCTGGCGCGCGCCTACAACAACGTCGTCCCCTCCTCCGGCAAGGTACTGACCGGTGGTGTGGATGCCAACGCGCTGCAGCGTCCGAAGCGCTTCTTTGGCGCCGCGCGCAATGTGGAAGAAGGCGGCTCGCTGACCATCATCGCCACGGCACTGGTCGATACCGGCAGCCGCATGGACGAAGTGATCTTTGAAGAATTCAAGGGCACCGGCAACAGCGAAATCCACCTGGAGCGCCGTCTGTACGAAAAACGCGTCTTCCCGGCCATCAACCTCAACCGCAGCGGCACACGCCGCGAAGAGTTGCTGCTGGCCCCCGAAGTGCTGCAAAAGACCCGGATCCTGCGCCAGTTCATGTACAACATGGATGAGATTGAGTCGATGGAGATGGTGCTCAAGAGTATGAAGTCCACCAAGAGCAACGTCGAGTTTTTCGACATGATGCGGCGCGGCGGCTGAGGCAGTCCGGCACCCGCTTCATCCCGTTGATTTCATGCAATAATCGCGGGTTTTCGCGAAAAGTACGCAAGGCTTTTCATTGTGCGAATGGTTTGCACAGGGCTTGCGCGGCTAACGCAACTGACAAGGAAAGAATCATGAAAGAAGGCATTCACCCCAACTACCGCGAAATCTGTTTCGTGGACCTGTCCAACGGTTTCAAGTTCGTGACGCGCTCCTGCGCCAACACGAAAGAAATGATCAAGCTGGAAGACGGCCGCGAACTGCCGATGTACAAGCTGGACACCTCCAGTGAATCACACCCCTTCTACACCGGCACGCAAAAGTCGGTGGACAACATGGGTGGCCGCGTGGAGCGCTTCCGCAACCGCTTCGGCAAGACCTCCGTCGCCAAGTAACCCGGCGCGGATCTCCCGAGAAGGGCAGCCCGGTTCTCCGTGCTGCCCTTTTGCTTTGCGCCGCGATTCGCCCTCCCTGCTTACACGCCAACCAGCCTGACCGAGTGACCCAGCCGACCCCTGCCATCGTGGCACAAGGTGCCGTGCGGCGCCTGCCCCGTCTGGCGCTGATCTTGTTTTGCCTGGCCTATATCCTGCCGGGCTACATTGGCCGTGAGCCCTGGAAAAATGCTGACATGACAGCATTTGGCTACATGCTGGAACTCTTGGGCGAACGCTCGCAAGGCTTCAGCGCCTGGCTCAGCCCGCAACTGATGGGGATCCCACCCGAGGTAGATGCCCTGTTGCCCTACTGGCTTGGCGCCTGGGCCATGCAACTCGCACCGGCCTGGATCGCCCCGGACTTTGCGGCGCGCCTCCCATTCGTCCTGATGCTGACGCTGACCCTGGTGGCGACCTGGTACGGTGTTTACCATCTTGCGCGCAGCCCGGGTGCGCAACCAGTCGCATTTGCCTTTGGCGGTGAAGCCCGACCGGCGGACTACGCCCGCGCATTGGCCGATGGCAGTTTGCTGGCGCTGATCGCCTGTCTGGGACTGGCACAGCTTTCGCACGAAACCACACCGGCGCTGGCACAGTTGTGTTTCACCTCGTTCATCTTTTACGGTGTCGCAGGCATGCGCTTCCGCAGCGCTGTGCCCTTGGTCAGCGCAGCAACAGGCCTTGCGGGACTCACCTTGTCCGGTGGACCGGCCATCGCCCTTCTTTTTGGCATTGGCGGCCTTGTTTTATGTCTGCTGGAGCAGAGGGACATCGACGAACAACCCATGCATCGCCGAAGAGAAATCGTCGGCCTGCTGGCGCTCACCGCGCTCGCTGCAGGGCTCGCATGGTGGCTGGATCTCTGGCGCTGGCGCATCACGCCACCAGCAGACTGGCCCAGCCTGGGCCGACTTTTCCTCTGGTTTACCTGGCCGGTCTGGCCGTTGGCGCTGTGGACGTTGTGGCGCTGGCGCAGGCAACTTGGCCAGCTGCGGGGCTACCGCCACCTCGCGCTTCCTCTCTGGTTTGCCTCGGTGACCATTGGCACCACCGTTCTCACGCCCTCCTCCGATCGATCACTGCTTCTGGCCCTGCCCGCCCTGGCTACACTGGCTGCTTTTGCACTGCCCACACTGGAGCGCAGCATGGCGGCGTTGGTGGATTGGTTCACACTGCTATTTTTTTCCGCGTGCGCGTTCACCATCTGGGTAGTCTGGACGGCCATGCAAACCGGCATCCCCAGGCAGCCGGCCGCCAACGTCGCGCGGCTGGCGCCAGGCTTTGAGCCCAGCTTCTCCACCGTCTCCTTTGGCGTTGCACTGGCCGCCACCTTGGCCTGGATCTGGCTGGTCAAATGGCGCGCCGGACGTCACCGCGCAGCGATCTGGAAAAGCATGGTGCTGCCTGCAGGCGGCGCCGCGCTCTGCTGGACACTGTTGATGACGCTGTGGCTGCCGTTGCTGGACTTCGCACGCAGCTATGCGCCACTGGTGCAGAGTGTGGCCAGCATGACCGGGCGCCCCGCCTGCCTGCAAGTGCACGGTCTGAGTCGCGGACAGCTCGCCGCCTTTCAGTTCCACGGCAAGTTCACGTTACGCCCTGCTGATCGCCAGGCACGTTGCCCGTGGCTGATTGTCGACGCGGACGCTGCCACGACCCTGCTACAGACTGTGGATCTGCGCCTGTGGGAGCGCCAGGCCACGGTCCGGCGACCTTCGGACGACAACGAGGACATCCTTCTCTACCGGCGCGTGGCGGCGACAGCGCCCTGAACACGTGATCGAGCTGAAAACCATCGCGCGCCATGCGGGCACGGTTCTGGTGGGCCAACTCGCTGTCATGGCATACGGCGTAACCGACACCTTGGTCGCCGGCAGACACTCCGAGGCTGCATTGGCCGCGTTGTCGGTAGGTTCAGCCATCTTCATCAGCGTGTATGTCGGTCTGATGGGGGTTCTGCAAGCGCTGCTTCCGGTCTGGGCAGAACTCCATGGCGCGCGGAAATTCCCGCAACTGGGGCGCTCGGTGCGTCAGGCGATGTATCTTTGCGGCTGCGCGATGGCTGTCGGTGTGACAGCCCTGTTGTTTCCAGACGGGCTGATGCGCTGGACACAGGTTCCCCCCGCCTTGCAGAGCGAAGTCGAGCGCTACCTGATGGTGCTGGCCGTGGCACTGCCGCCCGCACTGCTGTTTCGCGTCTTCAGTACGCTCAACCAGGCGCTTGGCAAACCCGTGCTGGTCACCTGGCTGCAAGCAGGTTCGCTTTTTCTGAAGATTCCGCTTTCCATCTGGTTTGCCTTCGGTGGACTCGGACTGGCACCACAGGGTGCCGTGGGTTGCGCTTGGGCAACGCTGGTGATCAACTACACACTGCTGGGTCTCGCGGTGTGGATGCTGCGCACACAGGACTTTTACCGGCCTTATGCGATCTGGCGCAGGCTCGAATTGCCGGATTGGCCCCAAATCCGCGCGTTTGCGCGGTTGGGCATTCCGGGAGGACTTGCCATCATGGTCGAGGTGACCTCCTTTACCCTGATGGCCTTGTTCATCTCTCGCCAGGGTCTCGCCCCTTCGGCCAGCCACCAGATCGCATCCAATCTGGCGGCTGTGCTTTACATGCTGCCCCTCTCGCTGGGATTGGCGACCAGTTCCCGCGCAAGCTACTGGCTTGGAGCGGGCCATCCGAAAAAAGCGTCGGCCACGGTCATCACCGGCCTCAAGCTGACGCTGGGTGCCGCTATTGGCATGTCAGCCCTGCTCTGGATGGGGCGAAACGCATTGGCCAGCGCCTACGCCACAAACTCGGAGGTCATCAGCCTGGCGGTCACCTTGCTGGTCTGGGTCGCCATCTACCACCTGTTCGACGCCGTGCAGGCCGTGTGCGTGTTTGTGCTGCGCTGTTACCGCATCACCCTGGCACCGCTGCTTGTTTACTGCGTGTTGCTATGGGGCGTTGGCCTGGGTGGCGGCAACCTGTTGGCCTACCACCGCCTGTCCGGCACAGGCCCCTATCCCACACCCGTGACTTTCTGGGCTGCCAGCACTGGCGCGCTGGCAGTCACCGCCTTCATTTTTTTGTTTATTCTGTGGCGGGCAATGCACCAGCCGAACGCGACTGCGCAACGACCTTGACGCGGCTGGCTGGAAACACCACGGAAAAACGCGAGCCTTTCCCCAAGGTACTTGCAATACGCAACTCGCCACCGTGACGTTGTGCCACATGCTTGGCAATGGCGAGACCCAAACCGGTACCGCCGGACTCGCGCGACCGGCTGCGGTCCACCCGGTAAAAGCGCTCGGTCAGCCGGGAAATATGTTCAGGCGCAATCCCCAGCCCGGAATCCCTGACCGAAAACTCGGCACGCCCGTCGGGCAATTCTTGCCATTTCACCTCTATCGTGCCGCCCGCAGGGGTGTAGCGAACGGCATTGTTGAGCAGGTTGGACATGGCGCTGAGCAACTCGCTGCGCGACCCGGCAAGCGCGTAGTCTTGCGCGCTTTGCACCTGGAGCACATGCTTTTTTCCATGCGCGGCGGTCAAAAGCGCCGACAAGGCCCGACCTTCCTGTTCGCACGCCATTATCAGAGGCTGCACCGGCACCCACTCGCTGGCGCCGGGCGGCGGGCTGCCTTCCAGGCGAGACAGCGTCAGCAAATCACTCACCAGCGTCTGCATGCGGCCAGCCTGCTGGGCCATCAGCGCCAGGTAGCGCGTGCGTTCTTCTTCATCGAGGGGAAGCGTCTGCAGCGTTTCCACAAAACCCGCGAGCACGGTCAGCGGCGTGCGGATTTCATGGGAGACATTGGCCACGAAGTCGCGCCGCATCGTCTCGGCCTGCTCCATCGCCGTAACGTCGCGCGACAGCAGCAGCTTGCGGCCCTCTCCATAGCCATGCAAACGCACCGCCAGACTGACGGGCCTGCTGGCCGTACTGCGCGGTCCCATCATGACCACTTCATGCCCGTGGTCTTCGCCCGCAAGGTAGCTGGAAAACCGGGGGTCGCGGAGCAGATTGGGAAGATGCTGCATGAGGTCGCGCTTCGGATCGAAGCCGAAATGCTCCGACGCCGTTTCATTGCACCACTCGATGCGGTTCTGGGCATCGAGCAAGACAACACCGTTGGGAGACGCCTGAATCGCGGCCAAAAACTCCTGCAAGCGGGCTTCGCTGTCGGCGGCCTTGAGTTCACGCGCCTTCACCAGCCGCCGCACCCGGTCAGCGATCTCACCCCAAAGCCCGCCCACCTTGACAGGCGCGGAGGTCTCGCCACGCCTGAGCCACAGCAAGAGCCGGCTTCCGCGCTGCAGGTCAATCAGTACCCACAGCGTGCTGGCCGCTACCAGGCCCACAATCGTGCCGTGCCCGGAATCAGCGCCGGGAATCAGCAGCTGACCCAGAAAGGCGCCGGACAACTGGAACAGGAAAAAACGGAAAAGGCGCCAAGTCATGCGCCATGCACCAGGTTAGTCTTCATCACTGGGTCTGGCCATGCGCCGTCAGGCGGTAACCCGCGCCGCGAACCGTTTCCACCAGCGCGCCGGCCGCCCCCAGCGCTTCACGCAAACGCTTGACGTGAACGTCCACGGTACGCTCCTCTATGAAGACGTGATCGCCCCATACCTTGTCCAGCAACTGGCTACGGCTGTGCACGCGCTCCGCATGCTTCATCAGGTAATGCAGCAGCTTGAACTCCGTTGGCCCCAGCTTGAGTTCCTGGTTCTGGTAGGTGATCCGGTGGGTGGCCGCATCCAGCACCAGCGCCCCCACCGTCACGCTGTCGTTCACCGATTCCGGCGCACGCCGGCGCAGCACGGCACGAATACGCGCCAGCAACTCCTGGGTTGAAAAAGGCTTGGTGATGTAGTCGTCCGCGCCAGCGTCCAGCCCGGCCACCTTGTCAGGCTCATCGCCTCTGGCGGTGATCATCAGGATGGGGATGGCCTTGGTGCGCGCGTTGGCGCGCCATTTCTTGGCAAGCTGCAGACCACTTTGCCCCGGCAGCATCCAGTCCAGAAGAATGACATCCGGCAACACGGCATCCAGCTCACGCTGCGCCATGTCACCGTCTGCAGCCCAAATGGGCTGAAAACCATTGTGCCTGAGATTCACCGCGACAAGCTCGGCAATCGCCGGCTCGTCTTCCACCACCAATACACGGGGTAATTTCTTCATACAAGATCAACCCCGCGTCAACGGACCACGGATTCGATCGCCTCCATGGAGGTGTGGCGCACGTCGGCACCCTTCACCACATAAATGATGAACTCCGCAATGTTCTTGGCATGGTCGCCAATCCGCTCGATCGCCTTGGCGACAAAAAGCAAGTCAAGGCTTGGCGAAATGGTCCGGGGATCTTCCATCATGTAGGTAATCAGCTTGCGCACAAAACCGTCAAACTCCTTGTCAATCGCATCGTCTTCCTTCAGGATGGACACGGCTACACTGACATCCAGCCGGGCAAAAGCATCCAGCGCCTTGCGCAGCAAGCCCGACGCCAGGTCAGCTGCAATGCGCAGTTCCGACGAAGGCAGGTTGCGGGCAGCACCACTGTCGACGATGGAACGCACCATGCGCGCGATTTTTTCGGCTTCATCGCCTGCACGCTCCAGATTCGCCGTGGTTTTTGAGATGGCAATCAGCAAACGCAAGTCGCGCGCTGTGGGCTGACGGCGCGCAATGATGGACGAGAGGTCTTTGTCAATATCCACTTCCATGGCATTGACACGCGCTTCCATTTCAGTCACTTCATTGGAGGCCTCCACGCTGAACTGCGCGAGCGCGTACACGGCGGTCCGAATCTGGGATTCAACCAAACCGCCCATTTCCATGACGCGGGTTGAAACGTTGGTCAGTTCACTGTCAAACTGACTGGATAGATGCTTGTCGCTCATGATCAACCAAACCTTCCTGTAATGTAATCTTCGGTTTCCTGGCGCTTGGGTTTGAGGAATATCTGATCGGTCGCGCCAAATTCAATAAGTTCGCCCAGATACATGTAGGCGGTGTAATCGCTGCAGCGTGCCGCCTGCTGCATGTTGTGGGTGACGATGGCAATGGTGTAGTCCTGCTTGAGTTCGTGCACCAGTTCTTCCACCTTTCCGGTGGAAATGGGGTCCAGCGCAGAAGTGGGCTCGTCCAACAGCAACACCGAGGGCTTCACCGCCACACTGCGCGCGATGCAAAGGCGCTGTTGTTGCCCGCCCGATAGCGACAGACCGCTCTGGTGGAGCTTGTCTTTCACCTCATTCCAGAGGGCAGACTTGGTCAGCGCCCATTCCACCCGGTCATCCATGTCGCTCTTGTTGAGGTTTTCGTAGAGCTTGACGCCAAACGCGATGTTGTCGTAGATCGACATGGGAAACGGCGTGGGTTTCTGGAACACCATGCCGATGCGCGCGCGCAGCAAATTAATATCCTGCTTGGCGTCAAGTATGTTCTCACCATAGAAATTGATCTGGCCTTCGGCCCGATGGCCAGGGTACAGGCTGTACATGCGGTTGAGCGTGCGCAACAGGGTAGATTTGCCACAGCCCGAAGGCCCGATGAACGCGGTAACTTTGCGCTCCTCGATGTTCATGTTGACGTCTCTCAGGCCCTGAAACTTGCCATAAAAGAAGTTCAGATTGCGCAGTTCGAGCGCATTTTTGGCTTGAGGTACTTGGGCTGCAACTGCGGCTGCAGCTGTGGCTGTGTTGGGCATGATCAATTCCAGGTTTAAGAAGGCGTCGAGGGTTGAAGGCAGGCGACTGCGGCCTAGCCGCGCGTCTTGTCCCGCAGGAAGACGCGGGCCACCACGTTAAGCACCAGCACCGCCAGGGTGATGAGGAGCGCACCGCCCCAAGCCAGCCGGACCCAGTTGTCGTACGGGCTCATGGCAAACTGGAAAATCACGACCGGCAAGTTGGACATGGGCGCCCCCATATCAGTACTGAAAAACTGGTTGTTCAGCGCAGTGAACAGCAACGGCGCGGTTTCACCGCTGATGCGGGCAACGGCAAGCAGCAGGCCGGTCATTACGCCCGAGCGGGCCGCACGCAGCGTCACCAGCGTGGCGACCTTCCAGCGCGGTGCGCCCAATGCAAAAGCCGCTTCACGCAAACTGCCAGGCACGAGGCGCAGCATGTTCTCGGTGGTGCGTACCACCACCGGCACGGCAATCAACGACAACGCCAGACTGCCGGCCCAGCCAGAAAAGTTGCCGACCGTGGCGACCGCAATGGCGTAGACAAAAAGACCCAGCACGATAGAGGGTGCCGACAGCATGATGTCGGTTACGAATCGGGTCAGTTCTGCCGTCTTGCTCTCGTCGCCGTACTCGGCCAGATACACGCCGGCCAGGATACCAATGGGGGTCGATACCAGCACAGAAAAACCCACCATCATCAGGCTGCCGACGATGGCGTTGGCCAGGCCTCCACCTTCAGAGCCGGGTGCCGGCGTGGACTGCGTGAACATGTTCCAGTCCAGCGCGGCAAAGCCTTTGGAAAACAACACGCTCAGGATCCAGAGCAGGACGAAGAGCCCCAGCACCATGGCACCCATGGACAGCGTCAGGCCGATTGCATTGGCGCGCTGACGGTTTTTATAAAGTTTTTGATTGAATTCCATGGAGGATTCCGTCTTGAATAGATTCTGGTCGGTGCAAGGCAGACTTAGAAGCCCTTGGCCTTCTCGGCCCGCAGCAGCATGATCTTGGCGACCGACAGCACGATAAAAGTGATCGCAAAAAGTAAAAATCCGAGCGCAAACAAGGTCGATAGGTGAAAGTCGGCAGCCTCGCCGAACTCGTTTGCCAGCACCGAGGCGATCGATGTCCCGGGAGAAAACAGCGAGGTCGGCATGCGGTTGGCATTGCCAATGACAAAGGTCACCGCCATGGTCTCACCCAAAGCGCGCCCCAAACCCAGCATGATGCCGCCAATCACCCCTTTTTGGGTGTACGGCAACACCACCCGGCGCACTACCTCCCAGGTGGTGCAGCCCAGCGCGTAGGCCGATTCGCGGAGGATGGGCGGCACGATCTCAAAAACATCGCGCATCACCGCCGCCACGAAGGGCAACACCATGAAGGCAAGCACGATGCCTGCCGCCAAAATACCGAAACCGTTGGTGCTGCCGCCAAACAGGAAACCCACCAGCGGCATGGAGCCCAGCAGATTCTGCACTGGCATCTGGAAGTGATCGGCAAACAACGGCGCGAACACAAACAGGCCGAACATGCCGTAAATGATGGAAGGCACCGCCGCCAGCAACTCAACGGCGGTACCCAGCGGGCGACGCAGCCAGACAGGGCAGGTTTCGGTCAGAAACAAGGCAATGCCAAATGCCAGCGGCACCGCAATCAACAGGGCAATGCCCGCACTGGCCAGCGTGCCCACAATCGCAATCGCCGCGCCAAATTCTTCGTTGATGATGTCCCATTCAACGCGCCAGATGAAATTGAAGCCGAACTTCTGAAACGTTGGCCAGGCGTTGATAAAAAGCGAAACGATGATGCCCATCAGTGCCACCAGCACCAGCAGGGAAAAGCCTTGCGTCACCCGATGAAAAAAGATGTCCTGGATCCGCTGCCGGCTAGCAATCGCCTCCATATTGGGATTACTGGTTTCGACAAACACCGGCTGTGAATTCATGGTTGCTCCCAAACTCATAAACAATGACTCCTTTTCGGGCTACTCACCACATACCAGCGTCCGCCGGCCAGCGCAAGCCAGCCGACGGACGCTTTTGAAGCTGTCCCGAATTACTTCGCGATCTGCGTCCAGATTTTCGAACGGATCTGGGTCGTCAGTGTATCTGGCAGCGGCACATAGTCGAGTTCACTGGCCAGACCCTTGCCGTTTTTAAATGCCCAGTCAAAAAACTTCAGCACTTCGGCAGACTGCGCCTTGTCGGCCGGCTGCTTGTACATGAGGATGAAGGAAGCTGTGCTGACAGGCCAGCTGTCTGCGCCCTTGGCGTTCACCATGGAGACGCCCATGCCCGGCACGCTGAACCAGTCGGCACCCGCAGCGGCAGCAGCAAAGGTTTTGTCGTCGGGGTTCACATACTTGCCGTCAGCGTTTTGCAACTGCAGGAAATTCATGTTGTTTTTCTTCACGTAGGCGTATTCCACGTAGCCGAGTGCGCCCTTGATGCGGTTCACGTTGGCGGCTACGCCTTCATTGCCCTTGCCGCCGACGGATGACGCCGCAGGCCACTTCACCGCTGCGCCCTTGCCGACCGTGTCAGCCCAATCTTTGCTGACAGCCGTCAGGTAGTCGGTCCAGTTGTATGTCGTGCCTGAACCGTCGGCGCGGTGCACGATGGTGATGTTCTGGTTAGGCAGGGCCTTGCCGGGGTTCAGAGCCGCCAGCTTTGGATCGTTCCACTTGGCGATCTTGCCCATAAACATTTCAGCCAGCACAGGCCCGGTCATGCGCAATTCGCCAGGTTTGAACCCGTCCAGATTGATCACGGGTACAGTACCGCCAATGATGGCGGGAAACTGGACCATGCCGTCCTTATCCAACTCTTCACCCTTGACCGGCGCGTCGGAGGCACCAAAGGCCACGGTCTTCGCGCGAATCTGGCGAATGCCCCCAGAGGAACCAATCGACTGGTAGTTCAGGCCGATGCCCGTGTCTTTCTTGTAGGCTTCGGCCCACTTGGCGTAGATCGGGAACGGGAAAGTAGCGCCCGCGCCGGTGATGTCAGCCGCCATGGCAGAACTCATGGCAAAGGTGGCGAAGGCGGCAGCGGCCAATGTCTTGAGAAAAATGCGTTTGGCTTTCATGAGATTCCTTAGGGGTTGGATAAACAAGTCAACAACCGGAACTTTAGAGCTTAAATATGACAAGCACGTGACAGACTCGTGACAAGCGCTCCAAAGGGTTGGCCCAAACCCCAACCCATTATTTCTGTGCCAAGTTTTATTGATACAACTTGCACCCGCTGCGTCAGAAACGCGCGGATGGGACTCACCTACACTGGCGCCGTTGGTTGTAGCCCGCGTGCGGCGTATTTGGGCAGATTGGGTCATGGCCTGACGTTGGCAGGGTCCACGGATGGCTATATTTCAGGCCAAAAAGGCAAAAAACCAAAAGAACCCGGAGCCGGCAATGACTACAAGTGACCATGAGAAACTCCCAATGGTTCCTGGTACCCCCAAAATCACGTAAATTGCGCGATACAACGCCCTTGGCAAGCTTCTCGCGTCTAAACCCGGCACGAAAGTTACCGACGAGGCAAAAAAAGATACTCAAAAATGCAAAACGGAACCCGCCTCGCCGCTGTGGATTTAGGATCCAACAGCTTTCGCCTGGAAATAGGCCGCCTCGACCAGGGGCAAATCCACCGCACCGAATACCTCAAGGAAACCGTGCGTCAGGGCAACGGGCTGGATGCCGATCGCAACCTGACGCCAGAGGCCATGCAGCGCGGCTGGGACTGCCTGGCCCGCTTTGGCGAGCGGCTGGCGGGTTTTAAAACAACAGAAGTCCGGGCCGTGGCAACCCAGACCCTGCGCGAAGCCCACAACCGGGACGAATTCCTGACGCGGGCCCACACCATCCTGGGGTTTCCCATCGATGTCATTTCGGGCCGCGAAGAAGCCCGGCTGATTTACCAGGGGGTGGCCCATCTGCTGCCCCAGTCCGACGAGAGGCGGCTGGTGGTCGACATTGGCGGGCGTTCCACTGAAATGATTTTGGGCCAGGGACTAGAAGCGCGCACCATGGAGTCCTACCGCGTGGGCAGTGTCGCATGGTCCATGCGGTATTTTCCCGAGGGGCAGTTCAGCCCGCGCGCCTTCGAAACCGCCGAAATTGCAGCCAAAGCCGTGCTCGACGAAGCGCTGAACGTCTATCGCCGAAGCGCCTGGGATGTGGCCTATGGTTCGTCAGGCACCATGGGTGCCGTGAGCGATGTGCTGACCGCCGCGGGCTGGCCGGCCGGGCTGGTGTCGCGTGAAGGCCTGGACTGGCTGCTCGATCGCCTGCTCAAGGCGCAAAGCGGCGAGCGCCTCAAGCTCGAAGGCATGAAAGATGACAGGCGCGCAGTGATTGGCGGCGGCATCAGTGTGCTGCGGGCCGTGTTTGATTTGCTGGGCATTGAGCAAATGCAGACAGCGCAAGGCGCATTGCGCCACGGCGTGCTGTATGACTTGCTGGACCGCGACCAGGAGGTGAGCGATTTGCGCTCCACCACGGTGCAGCGCCTGGCCCGCAAATTCAATGCAGACAGCGAGCAGGCGCAACGCGTCAGCAACGTCTCACGGCACCTGTTCCAGATGGTACGCCCGTTCACGACCGGGCCGGAACGCCAGCAGCGCAAGCTGGAATGGGCGGCGCAGCTCCATGAAATTGGCAGCCAGGTGTCACACAGCGACTACCACCGGCATGGCGCCTATATCCTGGACCATGCCGATGCGCCCGGTTTTGCACTGTCTGAATTGCACACGCTGAGCCTGCTGGTGCTGGGCCATCGCGGCAAACTGCGCAAGCTGGAGGCCGACTTTGAAGACCGCACCTTCATTCAGCAATTGCTTTGCCTGCGACTGGCCGTGATCCTGTGCCACGCCCGGCGCGAGCCGGACCTCAAAGGCCTGCAACTTGAAGCGGGTGCCGAGCCCGGCCGACTTTTTGTACTGAACTACCGGCCAGACTGGGCCCAAGCCTTTCCGCAATCGGCCTACCTGCTGCAGGAAGAAGTGCTGGCGTGGCAAAAAACGCCCTGGCAACTGATCGTTTCAGGTTTTTAAAAAAAACGGGCCTGATTGCGTGCGCGTAGCGTGCGTTTTTTGAAAATGAAATAAACTATATAAACCGTTTATTTGCATTCAAAAAGAAAGATCACCGATGGCCACCTCCAAAAAAACAGCCGCGCCCTCGCCGGAGCTGAGTGCGGCAGCGGCACCAGCTGTGCCAGCAGCAGCCGCCCCCCTGCAGGCAGTGGCCAAACCCGAGACAGCCGAAAAAGCCAAAGCGGCACCCGTAAAACGGCCTGCGGTCACAGTCGCCGCAGGCAAGGCCGTTGCCCAAAAAGCCGTCGTGAAAAAAGCCGTGCTGAAAAAGCCGGTTTTGAAAAAAGAGCCCGTCAAGGCGCCGCCTGCCAAAGCCATTGCGACGGCACAACCCGCAAAAACGGCTCCCGCGCCTAAAGCCAAAAAACCTAAACTGGTTCGCGACAGCTTCACGATTCCCAAAGCAGAATATGTGGTGCTGGGCGACCTCAAGCAGCGCGCCGCCAAATTGACGCGCCCCGCCAAGAAAAGCGAGTTATTGCGCGCTGCCATCAAGGCGCTGGCCGCCCTGTCCGATGCGGCTTTCCTGACGGCACTGGCGCAAGTTCCGGCCCTCAAGACCGGCCGGCCCAGACTCAAAAAATAAGCGCAGCTTAAAGCACTTCGGGTGACTGCACCGTCACCACGACGGTTTGCCTGTGGCCATCACGCTCACGGCTGCGAAGCCACCAAACGGAGCCTTTTTTAACCGGGCAGTCGGTTTCCTGCAGCCCCAGCAACTGCGCAATCGTTTGCCCCAGCGTCGGTTGGTGCCCAACCACCAGCGTCGGCGACTTGCTCAGCGGCCATTGGACCAGTTCCAGCAACTGCGCGGGCGTGGCCCCGGGCGCCAGTTCGGTGCGAACCTTGTACTTGCGTCCCAGCGCCAGCGCCGTTTGCTCGCAGCGCCGGGCCGGGCTCACCATGATGCGCGCGCCATCGGGCAACTGCCGGTCCAGCCAGCTGGCCATGCGAAAGGCCTGCTTTTCTCCGCGCGACGTGAGCGCGCGCGCCAGGTCGATGGTGGGCGACAGGTCGCCGCCTAGCCCCTCTTCGGCTTCTGCATGACGCCACAAAATCAGATCCATGACGCGCTCCTCATTGGGGAGATGCGGTGTAGCGCGCCATCAGCGCCGCCTGCGCGCCATGGCGCCGGGCCGGGTCTGACGGATTCACGCGCACATAGCTGCCATCTGCCTGCAAGTCCCAGGCATCCACGCCGTCATGCAGGTAAGCGACCAGGCATTCGTCAATAATGCGCTGGCGAAGGACGGGGTCTATCACCGGCCAGGCCAGCTCCACCCGGCGCAGCATGTTGCGATTCATCCAGTCGGCGCTGGACAGGTACAGCGTTTCCTCCTCGGCACTGCGGAAATAAAACACCCGCGAATGCTCCAGGAAGCGGCCAATCACCGAACGCACCCGGATGTTGTCGGTTACGCCCGGCACCTGGGCCGGCAGCATGCAGGCGCCGCGCACAATCAGGTCAATCTTGACGCCACACTGACCGGCCCTGACCAGCGCCAGCATCAGCGCCTCGTCGGTCAGCGCATTCATCTTGGCGACGATGCGCGTGTCTTTGCCCTGCAAGGCGGCATCGCCCAAGGCATTTATCTTTTCCACCAGTTTGCATTGCAGCTGGAATGGCGCCAGCAACAGGTGATTCATTTTTGGCAGGCGGCTCTGGCTGGCCAGGTGCACAAACACGTTGTCGATGTCGGCGGTCAGCAGCGGGTCGGCCGTCAGGTAGCTCACGTCGGTATACAGGCGGGCCGTGCTGGGGTTGTAGTTGCCGGTCGACAGGTGGGCATAGCGCTTGAGCTGCTTGCCTTCGCGCCGCGTGACCAGCAGCATTTTGGCGTGGGTCTTCAGGCCGACCACGCCATACACCACCTGCGCGCCAATCGACTCCAGCATTTCGGCCCAGTTGATATTGGCTTCTTCGTCAAAGCGGGCCTTCAGCTCCACCACCACCGTGACTTCCTTGCCGCGCCTGACCGCTTCGCGCAGCAGCACCATCAGCGCCGAATCCGCCCCGGTGCGGTAAATGGTTTGCTTGATCGCCAGCACCTGCGGGTCATAGACCGCCTCGCGCAAAAAGGCCAGCACGCCGTCAAAGCTTTCAAACGGCTGATGAATCGACACGTCGCTGCGCTTGAGCCTTTCAAAAAAAGACTGGCCGGGCTGCAGTTGCGTGGGGTAGCAGGCGTTGTAGCGCGAAAAAAGCAGCGTGGGGTCGTTGACCAGGTCGATCAGCTGCGTCAACCGCACCAGGTTGACCGGGCCATGCACCCGGAACAGCGCCAGTGCGGGCAGGTTGAACTGCTTGAGCAAAAAGCTCGACAGGTAGTCCGAGCAACCGGCCGACACCTCCAGCCGCACCGCCTGGCCGTAATGGCGCTGCTCCAGGCCCTGCCGCAAGGCGGTACGCAGGTTTTCGACGTCGTCTTCATCCACCGCCAGGTCGGAGTGCCGCGTGACACGAAACTGCGAAAACTGCCCGACATCCCGACCCAGAAACAGCTCGGCCAGGTGAGCCCGAATGACGCTGGACAGCGACACAAACAGCGTGCCCTTGTTGCTGCCGGGGCTGGGCATGTGTATGAAGCGCGGCAGTACCCGCGGCACCTTGACGATGGCGATTTCGTTCTGGCGCCCAAACGCGTCGTGGCCACCGAGCCGGACAATAAAGTTCAGCGACTTGTTGGCCACTTGCGGAAATGGGTGCGACGGGTCCAGCCCGACCGGCACCAGCAAAGGCCGCACCTGCTTTTCAAAATACGATTTGACCCAGCGCCGCTGCGCCGCATTGCGCTCGCCGTGCGAGACGATGCGAATTCCGCACCGCGCAAAAGCGGGGAGCAACTCATCGTTATAGAGGGAATACTGGCGCGCGACCATGTCGTGCGCAGCCGCCGAAATCGCCAGGAAGGTCTGGGCGGTGTAAGGCCCTTTTTCCGCATTGCTTTGCGCTGCCGTCAGGTGGGACGCGGCACGCACCTCAAAGAACTCATCGAGATTGGACGACACGATGCACAAAAACCGCAGGCGTTCGAGCAGCGGCACCTCCGGGCGCTTGGCCCAGTCCAGCACCCGCTCATTGAAAGCAAGAATGCTGCGGTCGCGGTCCAGAAACTCTACAGGTGGCGCGGCAGCGTCCACCGGGGCGGATAAATTGGGCATTAACAGGAATTATTTTTCGTCAAAAGTGTGCGGATTTTCTATGAATTTGATGACACCGGTGTGACAGGGCCTTTGACGGATGTTGCACCCGCATGAAGGGACTGGCAACTGGTGTTTGCATGTGGCCATCAGCTGGCGCACCCAGAAGGGTTGGCATCACGCCTGCAGGGCGCCGCCCGAAAAATGCTTCAGATAGCGCGGCGGCAAATCGGCGATGCGCATCATCATGGGCAAATCGGCCGAATTGAAGTCGGGGTCCCAGGCGGGCGCGCCCAGCACCTTGGCGCCCAGGCGCAGGTAGCCTTTGATCAGGGCCGGCGGCTCTACGTCCAGCGAACTGTCCAGCCGCTCCACCGGCAGGGCCAGCCGCGGCGTCACATGGTATTCGATAGAGGCCAGGTGCGTTTGCCGGACCTGGCGCCAAATGCTGGCGGCGGCATGGCCGTTTGAAACACCGCTGTGCTGCATCGGAATGCTGGCGCAGCCGATCATGGTGTCGAGCTGGTTGCGCCCCATGAACTCTGCCAGCGCGCCCCACAGCGCCAGAATCACGCCGCCGTGCCGGTGCTCGGCATGCACGCAACTGCGGCCCAACTCCACCATGCGCGCGCGCAGGTTGCGCAGCCGCGTCAGGTCAAACTCCAGGTCGCTGTAGGTGCTGCCCACGCGCGTGGCCTGGGTCGGCGTCAGCACGCGGTAGGTCCCAATGACTTCCTGGCTCGCCACATCGCGCACCAGCAGGTGCTCGCAGTAGTCGTCAAACAAATCCACGTCGTGGCCCGGCAGGGTTTTGGACAGCGTGGCGCCCATTTCCAGCGCAAACACCTGGTACCTCAGCCGCTGCGCTTGCCGCACCTCATCCTGATGACGCGCCCAGCTGACGGCGATTTTCCCCACGGAAGGCCCTTGAACAGCGGCTGGACCGACCGCATGACGGCTTTGATGAAGTGACCCCCGTGGCATGGCGACGGGCGACAATGCAAAAGTGGGGTTAGGTAGTTCTTTCATGGCGGTCTCCTTGTTCCTTGATGTCTTGAAACACAAAAATTCACGGCAGCCCCGACTGGACAAGCCCAAAAAAAGCCCCGGCGAAGGGGCTTTGGGATTCAGTCGTCGGTGGCCTGAAGCACGGGAGTAACACCCCGGGTAGCAGCGGCGCACGCCCCCCGCCCGCCCGGCAAGCCGTCCAGCCAGGGACGGGTTCCGGCTTTAAAACGCAAGCCTCCCGGACTGCTGGCCATGGCCTGTGCGGTACAGCGCAGGATGCGCAAAAGCTGTTTATCGATGTAGTGGCGCACGCCCGGGCCCTGCCGGGTCTGCCAGGCGTGAACATGGGACTGGTTCAAATTCATTTCCATCGTGCGCTCCTGAGTGCGGGTCATGGCGCTGATTGTGAAAGCCGAAGGTGACGTGCCTGTGTCAGTTCAATGGCAGTTGTGTGACAGGCGGCACGGGCGATGCGGAAGGGCTAACCCGGAATGGGTGCTTGCCGTTCCAAGTAAAGTACGCTTTCGTTCCGCGTCCAATTTCGAGTTTTTTTGGAGACCCCATGAGCAATTCCCTTTCCCCCGCCGAACTGGCGCTGCGCGAAGCCGCGCGCGACTACCACCGCCTGCCCACGCGCGGCAAAATCTCGGTCAACGCCACCAAACCCCTGTCCAACCAGCGCGATTTGTCGCTGGCCTACTCGCCCGGCGTGGCCTATCCGTGCCTGGACATCCAGGCTGACCCGTCGCTGGCCCACGATTTCACCTCGCGCGGCAACCTGGTCGGCGTGATCACCAATGGCACCGCCGTGCTGGGGCTGGGCAATATCGGCCCGCTGGCCGCCAAGCCGGTGATGGAGGGCAAGGGCTGCCTGTTCAAGAAATTTGCTGGCATCGACGTATTCGACATCGAACTGAACGAGAACGACCCCGACAAGCTGGTGGACATCATTGCCGCCATGGAGCCCACGCTGGGCGGCATCAACCTGGAAGACATCAAGGCGCCCGAGTGCTTCTACATCGAGAAAAAGCTGCGCGAGCGCATGAACATCCCGGTCTTCCATGACGACCAGCATGGCACCGCCATCATCTCGTCGGCCGCCCTGCTCAACGGCCTGGAGCTGGTCGGCAAGGACATCGGCAGCGTGCGCGTGGCGGTCTCGGGCGCCGGCGCCGCCGCCCTCGCCTGCCTGGACGTGATGGTCGGACTGGGCGTGAAGCGCGAGAACATCTTTGTCTGCGACTCCAAGGGCGTGATCTACGAAGGCCGGCCCGGCGGCTTTGACGAGTCCAAGGCCCGCTACGCGCAAACCGGCAACGAGCGCACCATGGCCGATGCGGTCAACGGCGCGGACGTGTTCCTCGGCTGCTCGGCGCCCGGCGTCCTGAGCCAAGACATGGTGATCAGCATGGCCAAAAGCCCCATCATTTTGGCGCTGGCCAACCCTGAGCCCGAGATTCGGCCCGAACTGGCCAAGGCCGTGCGGCCCGACTGCATCATTGCCACTGGCCGCTCTGACTACCCGAACCAGGTCAACAACGTCCTGTGTTTCCCCTACATCTTTCGCGGCGCGCTCGACTGCGGCGCGACCAAGATCACCGAGGAAATGAAGCTGGCCTGCGTGCGCGAGATCGCCAACCTCGCCAAGGCCGACATCAGCGAAGAAGTTGCCCGCGCCTATGCCGGCCAGGAACTGTCCTTCGGCCCCGACTACCTGATCCCGACGCCGTTTGACTCACGGCTGATCTTGCGCATTGCCCCGGCCGTCGCCAAGGCCGCCGAAGCGTCTGGCGTGGCGGCCCGTCCCATCCAGGACATGGACGCCTACCGCCAGAGTTTGACCCGCTTTGTCTATTCCACCGGCATGCTGATGCGGCCGGTGTTTGGTGCTGCGCAGGCGTCTGCCGCCAAACGCGTGGCCTATGCCGAAGGCGAGGACGAGCGGGTGCTGCGCGCCGCGCAACTGGCCTTGGACGACGGCATCGCCACGCCCATCCTGATTGGCCGCCCGGCCGTGATCGAGGCGCGCATCCTGAAAGCCGGCTTGCGCATGCGCCTGGGCAAGGACGTGGAATGCGTCAACCCCGAGGACGATGCGCGCTTTCGCCAGTACTGGGAAACCTACCACCGCCTGCTGGGCCGCGACGGCGTCAGCCCGGAAGCGGCCAAGGCCGCCGTGCGCCGCTCCACCACCACCATCGCCGCGCTGATGGTCAAGCGCGGAGATGCCGACGCCATGCTGTGCGGCTTGCACGGCCGTTTCGACGTGCACCTGGACCATGTGCAGGACATCATCGGCCTGAAGGACAGCGCGCAAGGTTTTGCCACGCTCAACGCGCTGATGCTGCCCAAGCACACCCTGTTCATCGCCGACACCTTTGTCAACGAAGACCCGAGCGCCGAGCAGCTCGCCAGCATTGCGCTGATGGCCGCCGCAGAAGTGCGCCGCTTCGGCCTGCCGCCCAAGGTAGCCTTCTTGTCGCACTCCAACTTCGGCTCGTCCAAACGCGCCTCGGCGCTCAAGATGCGGCGTGCGCGCGAGTTGTTTGCAAAAATGGCGCCAGACATCGAATGCGACGGCGAGATGCATGGCGACTCGGCCCTGTCCGAGACGATTCGCCGCAGCGCGCTGATGGACACCACGCTGACCGGCGAGGCCAACATTCTGATCTGCCCCAACCTGGACGCTGCCAACATCCTGTTCAACGTGCTGAAAGTCACGTCCGGGGAAGGCGTCACGGTCGGGCCTATCTTGCTGGGTGCGGCGGCCACGGTGCACATCATGACGCCATCGGCCACGGTGCGCCGAATTTTCAACATGACGGCGCTCGCCGTGGCCAACGCGGGCGCGGCGCTCTAAAAAGAGGCCAGGCCAGCAGCAGCCGTCACAGGCTGCGCTGGTTCACGCGCAAAGACAGCGCCTCGGCGCTTTCCTTGCGTTCGCTGTAGCGGTCCACCAGACAGGCTGAGGCATCACGCGTCAGCAGCGTGAACTTCACCAGTTCCTCCATCACGTCCACCACCCGGTCGTAATAGCTGGATGGTTTCATGCGCCCGGCCTCGTCAAACTCCAGAAACGCCTTGGCCACCGACGACTGGTTGGGAATCGTCAGCATGCGCATCCAGCGGCCCAGCACGCGCAGCTGGTTGACCGCGTTGAACGACTGCGAGCCGCCACTGACCTGCATGACGGCCAGCGTTTTGCCCTGGGTCGGACGCACCGCGCCGTCCGCCAGCGGAATCCAGTCGATTTGCGACTTCATGATGCCGGTCATGGCGCCGTGGCGCTCGGGTGAGCACCAGACCATGCCTTCCGCCCACTGCGCAAGCTGGCGCAATTCCTGCACCTTCGGGTGGCTGTCAGGCGCTCCGTCAGGCTGAGGCAGGCCGCGCGGGTCAAAGGTGCGGGTTTCAGCGCCCAGCGCGTGCAGCACGCGGGCCGCTTCTTCGGTGACCAGGCGGCTGTAGGAGCGCTCGCGCAGCGATCCGTACAGCAGCAAGATACGCGGCGCATGCGTGCTGGGCGCAGGCGCTTGCAGGCTGGCCATGGACGGCACGGCAAACAGCGCCGCATCCAGGTTGGGGCTGCCCAGCAGCGCTTGGTTAACGCTTGGCAACGGCTTCTCCCTGGGCGTTCACGACGGGCTCGCCGCCCTCCTTGCTGAAGGCCGCGCGCTGGGGCAGCGCCAGGAGATCGAGCACCGCCTCGGACGGCCGGCACAGCCGCGTGCCCAGCGTTGTCACCACGATGGGCCGGTTTATCAAAATCGGATGGGCCAGCATGGCGTCTATCAGTGCTTCATCACCGAGCGCGGGGTTGTCCAGGGCCAACTCGCCATACAGCGCTTCCTTGCGCCGCATCACATCCCGAACCGGCACGGCCATTTGCGCCATCAGCGCCAGCAGCGTTTCGCGGGTGGGCGGCGTTTTCAGGTATTCAATCACCTCGGGCTCGGCGCCGGTGTTGCGGATCAGCGCCAGCACATTGCGCGAGGTGCCGCACTGCGGGTTGTGGTAAATCGTGATGTCGGACATGGACCTGGGACTCCTGTTAAAAATTTCTTCACGGACAAATGGCATCGATTCAATATTTCAATTATATTTGAACTATGAAAACAATCACCCCGGCCCACGTTTTAACTGCCCTGGATGAAACCGCCGCCGTCAAGGCGCTGGCAGCCCTGGCGCAGGCCCAGCGCCTGCGTGCTTTCCGGGCGCTGGTGGTCGCCGGGCCGGGCGGACTGACGCCGGGCGTGATGGCCGAGCAACTGGGCGTGGCGCCCAGCGCCCTGTCGTTTCACCTCAAGGAGCTGGCCCATTCCGGGCTGGTTAGCAGTGAAGCACGTGGCCGCAACCTGATTTACCGCGCCGAGTTTGGCCACATGAACGCGCTGCTGGCCTACCTGACCGAGCATTGCTGCGAAGGCCAGACCTGCGACACCAGCGCGCAAGCGGTTTGCGTGGACTGCTGAAAAATCACCTCTCACGCGACCAAGCTGATAGCCATATTTCCCTTTCACTACCCACCTCACCACCATGTCTGAACGCGCCCTCCACGTCCTGTTTCTATGCACCCACAACTCGGCCCGCAGCATTCTGGCGGAAGCCGTTCTGAACCACCTCGGCAAGGGCCGCTTCAAGGCGTTTTCGGCCGGCAGCAACCCGCGCGACAACCAGCAGCCCCATCCGCTGGGCCTGCAGGTGCTGGCGAACGCCGGCATTCCAACCCAAGGCCTGCGCAGCAAAAGCTGGGACGAGTTTGCACGGTCTGATGCGCCACACATGGATTTGGTGATTACCGTTTGCGACAACGCGGCCGGCGAAGTCTGCCCGTTCTGGCCGGCCCAGCCCGCCACCGCGCACTGGGGCTATGCCGACCCCTCGGCGATTGACGGCAGCGAGGCGCAAAAACTTGAAGCCTTTCGCCAGACCTTGCTGGCCCTGAACCGCCGGCTGACGCTGCTGGTGAACCTGCCGCCCGAAAAGCTGGAACGCGCCCTGCTGCAGGGCACCGCGCGCGACCTGCCGCAACAAGCCTGAACCGGCCACAGAAAGAAAAAACACCATGGGCTTGTTTGAACGCTTTTTAACCGTCTGGGTCGCGCTGGGCATTCTGGTGGGTGTGGGCCTGGGACTGCTGGCACCCGGCGCCTTCCAGACCATTGCCGGGCTTGAAATTGCCCATGTCAACCTGGTGGTGGCCGTGTTCATCTGGGTGATGATTTACCCCATGATGATCCAGATTGACTGGACGGCGGTGAAGGACGTGGGCAAGAAACCGCGCGGGCTGATGCTGACGCTGGTGGTGAACTGGCTGATCAAGCCCTTCACCATGGCCGCGCTGGGCGTGCTGTTTTTCCAGTACATTTTTGCGCCCTGGGTCGATCCGCAGTCCGCCAGCGAATACATCGCCGGCATGATCCTGCTGGGCGTGGCGCCCTGCACCGCCATGGTTTTTGTCTGGAGCCAGCTGGTCAAGGGAGACGCCAACTACACGCTGGTGCAGGTGTCGATCAATGACCTGATCATGGTGGTGGCCTTTGCCCCCATTGCCGCCTTCTTGCTGGGCGTCACCAATATCACCGTGCCCTGGGAAACGCTGGTGCTATCGACTATTTTGTATGTGGTGCTGCCGCTGGCAGCCGGCATGGCGACGCGGCAGGTGCTGCAGCGCAAATCGGGTCATGCGGTGGCTGATTTTGTGGCCCGCCTCAAGCCCTGGTCGGTCATTGGCCTGATTGCCACGGTGGTGCTGCTGTTTGGCTTTCAGGCGCAAACCATTGTGGACAAGCCGCTGGTGATTGCCATGATTGCGGTGCCGCTGATCATCCAGAGCTACGGCATTTTTGTCATCAGCTACGTGGCCGCCAAGGCCCTGAAGCTGCCGCATAACGTGGCCGGCCCGGCCTGCCTGATTGGCACGTCGAACTTTTTCGAGCTGGCGGTGGCGGTGGCAATTTCGCTGTTTGGCCTGCAATCGGGCGCGGCGCTGGCCACCGTGGTGGGGGTGCTGGTGGAAGTGCCGGTGATGCTGTCGCTGGTGGCCATCATCAACCGGACGCAGCACTGGTTTGTGGTGCGTCCGGCCTGACGGCCCAGCCGGTCAGTCCAGCCATTTCTGGAAAAACTGCGCCCGCCCCATCGCAGGATCAAGCGCGTAAGCGGCAAACCCGACGCGTTCGTACAGCCGGATGGCGCTGGCATTGCCCTGCAATACCTCCAGCGTCAGCTTGCAGGCGCCGCGCTCGCGGGCAATCTCCTCGCCAAGGGCCAGCATCTGCTCGCCGACGCGCTGGCCGCGGTGGCTGGCCAGCACGGCCACGTCGTGCACATTGACCAGCGGGCGGCAGGCAAAGGTTGAAAATCCTTCAATGCAGTTGATCAGGCCCACCGGCTGGTCGCCGTCAAATGCCAGCACGCTGAAGGCCTGGGGCCGCGCAGCCAGCGCCGCCACCAGATTCGTTTTTGCAAAATCACTGAGCCCCTCGCCGCCGCCCGCCGGGTCTTGCGCGTAGGCGTCCAGCAACCGGACCAGCGCGCTGGCGTGCACCGGATTGCGGTAGTCGGCACGGCACACCAGGAGCGAGGGATTCAGGGCTTGCGCCAGGGCAGGTTCAGTCACGGGGCGGTACTTTCTTGAAACGATGGAGGGATTTTAAGGACCGCATTCGCCGCTTTACCCCACGTTTACCTCCACCTTTCAAGTCAAACATCTGCAGATACGGTGTTGCACGGATAATTACCTTGACTTACAAAGCAGGCCCTGCCGGCAACACCGGCATGTCTGGCGCACTGCGCATCCAAACGTCATCCAACACAAAAAGCGCCGCGCGCTTCCCCGCGCGGCAGTCAACCAGGACCGCTGATGGACCCCCAAGCCCAAGCCGAAATCCCGCCCACCAGCGCCCGCCCCCGCTTCAGCCGCCGCGCGTCCATCATCGGCACCCTGATTGCATTGCTGGCACTCGGTGGCCTGGGCTGGCTGGCCTGGCACCTCACGCATCCTGCCGCAGACACCAGCAGCGCAGCGCCGGGCCGGCGCGGCGCCCCGGCCACCACCGTGGGCGTGGCCACGGCAGAAAAGGCCAACATTCCCCTGACGCTGGAAGCCCTGGGCACGGTCACGCCGCAAGCCAGTGTGCGGGTGCGGCCGCAGGTGTCAGGCGTGATGGAAAAAGTGCTGTTCAAGGAAGGCCAGATGGTGCGCGCCGGCGAGTTGCTGGCCACCATAGATGCGCGCCAGTTTGAACTGGCCCTGATGCAGGCCAGCGGCCAGCGCCAGCGCGATGAGGCCCAGCTTGACAGCGCCCGCGTCACGCTGCAGCGCTACAAGACCCTGCTGGGCCAGGACTCGATTGCCCGCCAGGAAGTGGACTCGCAGGCGGCGCTGGTCAAGCAGCTTGAAGGCACGGTGGTGATTGACAAGGCCAGCGAGGGCACGGCCCGCCTGAACCTGGGCTACACCCGCGTGCTGGCCCCGGTCAGCGGCCGCGTCGGCTTGCGCACCGTGGACGTGGGCAATGTGGTGAACAGCAGCGACGCCAACGGCATTGCCCTGATCACGCAGCTCACCCCGATTGACGTGGTGTTTGCCGTGCCGCAAGACCAGGCCGGCGAGCTACAGCAACTGGCCCGCAATGGCGCCAGCATGCCGGTCAGCGCACTCGACCGCACCCGCTCCAGCGCGCTCGCCAGCGGCGTGTTTGCCTCGCTGGACAACCAGATCGACGTGCAGACCGGCACGGTCAAGGCCAAGGCGCGCTTTGCCAACACCGACCTGGCGCTGTTTCCGAACCAGTTTGTCAATGTGCGGCTGCTACTGAAAACCATGGAGGATGCCGTGGTGGTGCCGGTGACAGCCCTGCGCCATGGCAGCAACGGCGACTATGTGTATGTGCTCAATGGCGCCGAGCGCACCGTGTCGCTGCGGCTGGTGCAGCGCGGCCAGGCCGCTGTGGACAAGATCGTGATCAGCAAGGGCCTGGCGGCGGGCGAGCGCGTCATCACCGAAGGGGCGGACCGGCTCAAGGATGGCGCACGGGTGGTACTGCCGGGCGCGCCAGCGGGCGAGCGGCCCGAAAGGGGCCAGCGCCAGGGCAAGGCGCGGCAACAGGGCGCCAGCGCCGACGCGCCCGCCGAAGGTGCCTCGCGGCCGCGCCGCCGCGCATCGCAAGCCGAGGGCACATGAGCGAGCCGACCGGGACCGACCCCGTACAGCCGCAGGACACCTTGAGCCCGTCGCGCCCGTTCATCATGCGGCCGGTGGCGACGGCGCTGCTGATGGTCGCCATCGTCCTGGCGGGCCTGGTCGGCTTCAAGTTCTTGCCGCTGTCGGCCTTGCCGCAGGTTGATTACCCGACGATCCAGGTCCAGACGCTCTACCCCGGCGCCAGCCCCGAGGTGATGGCGCAAACCGTCACCGCGCCGCTGGAACGCCAGTTTGGCCAGATGGCCGGTTTGAGCCGCATGAGCTCGACCAGCGCCGCTGGCGTGTCCATCGTCACGCTGCAGTTTGGCCTGGGGCTGGCGCTCGACGTGGCCGAGCAAGAAGTGCAGGCCGCCATCAATGCGGGCGGCTCGCTGCTGCCGTCCGACCTGCCCGCGCCGCCGGTGTATGCCAAGGTGAATCCGGCCGATGCGCCGGTCCTGAGCCTGGCCATCACGTCCGACACGCTGCCGCTGACCGAGGTGCAAAACCTCGTCAACACCCGGCTGGCGCTCAAGATCAGCCAGGTCGATGGCGTGGGGCTGGTATCGCTCAGCGGCGGCCAGCGCCCTGCCGTGCGGGTGCAGGCCGACACGCGCGCCCTGGCCTCCTACGGGCTGGGCCTGGACGCGCTGCGCACCGCCATTTCGGCGGCCAACGCCAGCGGCGCCAAGGGCAGCATCGACGGGCCCACCCGCGCCTATTCCATCAACGCCAACGACCAGCTGCTCACAGCCGCCGACTACCAGAACCTGATCGTGTCCTACCGCAACGGCGCGGCGGTGCGGCTGGCCGATGTGGCCCAGGTCGTCAACAGCGCGGAAAACATCAAGCTCGGCGCCTGGAGCGGCCTGAAGCCGGCCATTATTTTGAATGTGCAGCGCCAGCCCGGCGCCAACGTGATTGCCACGGTCGACGCCATCAAGGCGCGCCTGCCCGAGCTGCAGTCCGGCCTGCCCGCCTCGGTCAACGTCGAGGTGCTGAGCGACCGCACCACGGGCATACGCGCCTCGGTGATGCATGTGGAAATAGAGCTGCTGCTGGCCGTGGTGATGGTGGTGCTGGTGATCTTTGCGTTTCTGGGCAACCTGCGCGCCACCGTGATTGCCAGCCTGGCGGTGCCGATTTCGCTGATTGGCACCTGCGGCGCGATGTACCTGCTGGGCTACAGCCTGAACAACCTGAGCCTGATGGCGCTGACGATTGCCACCGGCTTCGTCGTGGACGACGCCATCGTGATGATCGAAAACATCTCGCGCTACCTTGAAAAAGGCGAAACGCCCATGGCGGCGGCGCTCAAGGGCGCCAAGCAGGTGGGCTTTACCATCATCTCGCTGACGGTGTCGCTGATTGCGGTGCTGATTCCGCTGCTGTTCATGGGCGACGTCGTGGGCCGGCTGTTCCGCGAATTCGCCATCACGCTGGCCATCACCATCCTGATTTCAGCCGTGGTGTCGCTGACGCTGGTGCCCATGATGTCGGGCAGATGGCTCAAGCCGGCGTCCGAAGCGCACAACGACCAGCCGGCGGGCCGGCTGCAGCAGTTTTTCGCCCGCTTTTCCACAAGCGTCATGGAACGCTACACGCAGGGCCTGCACACGGTGTTCAGGCACCAGGGCGCGACGCTGCTGGTGGCGCTGGCCACGCTGGGGCTCACGGTGCTGCTGTATCTGCTGATTCCCAAGGGGCTGTTTCCCACCCAGGACACCGGCCAGTTGCAGGCCCGGGTCGAAACTTCCCAGTCGGTGTCGTATGCCCGCATGGCCGAGCTGCAGCAGGCCACGGCCCAGGCGATTCTGCAAGACCCCGATGTCGCCACGCTGAGCTCCTTCATTGGCGTGGATGCCGCCAACAACACCATGCTGCACACCGGGCGCATGCTGATCAACCTCAAGCCCGCGCGCACGGGCAGCCAGCAGGACACCATGGACCGGCTCAAGGCCAGCGCCAGCCAGATCGCCGGCGTGACGCTCTACCTGCAGCCCACGCAGGACCTGACGATTGACGCCGAAACCGGCCCGACCCAGTTCAGGGTGTCGATTGAAGGCGCCGACAACGCGACGGTGGTGCAATGGGCCGGCCAGCTGACGCAGCGCCTGCGCCAGCTGCAAAGCCTGCGCAACGTCGCGTCCGACGCCGGCTCCAGCAGTTCCAGCGCCTACATCACGGTAGACCGCGACACGGCGTCGCGCCTGGCCATCACCACCGCGTCGATTGACGACGCGCTCTACAGCGCCTACGGCCAGCGCATCGTGTCCACGATCTTTACCGAAACCGACCAATACCGCGTGATTCTGGAAGCGCTGCCCGACCCGCTGGCCGGCCCCGCGTCCCTGGGCAACTTGCCGCTCAAGACCGGCTCGGGCAGCACCACGCCGCTGTCCAGCGTGGCGCGCATCAACGTTGAGCCGGCGCCGCTGCAAATCACCCGCGTGGCCCAGTATCCGTCCACCACGCTGGGTTTTGACACCGCGCCCGGCGTGTCGCTGGGCAAGGCGGTCGACGACATCAAGCAGGCCGCGAAAGACATTTCCCTGCCCGCCAGCGTGACGCTGACTTTTCTGGGCGCAGCGGGCGCCTACCAGTCGTCGCTGTCGAGCCAGCTGTGGCTGATCCTGGCGGCCGTGGTCTGCGTCTACATCGTGCTGGGCGTGCTGTATGAAAGCTACATCCATCCGCTGACCATCATTTCCACCCTGCCGTCGGCCGGCGTGGGCGCGCTGCTGGCGCTGATGATCAGCGGCTCCGACCTCGGGGTGATCGGCATCATCGGCATCATCCTCTTAATCGGCATCGTGAAGAAGAACGCCATCATGATGATCGACTTTGCGATTGACGCCGAACGCAACGAAGGCAAGTCGCCGCAGGAGGCGATTTTTCAGGCGGCCCTGCTGCGTTTCAGGCCGATCCTGATGACGACGCTGGCCGCGCTTTTTGCCGCCGTTCCGCTGATGCTAGGCTGGGGGGATGGGGCTGAACTACGACGGCCACTCGGGCTGGCGATTTTTGGCGGGTTGATTGTTAGCCAGGTGCTGACGCTGTTTACGACGCCAGTGGTTTATCTGGCGTTTGACCGGCTGGGGCGGCGGGTTGGGCGCAAGGCGTTGGCGCTTTGAATACGGGTACTGACAGCTACTTAATTAGTAGCGATTTAGCCTTGCTGGCTTGGGCTGGCCGGGAGTCGCCCCGGCGGGCGAGTTACTTTTCTTTGCTTCGCCAAAGAAACCTAACGAAAAGAAAGGCGACCCTGCTGTCTGCGACCCTTCGCTGCGCTACGGGCACTTGCGGTGCTCGGTCCAGCCGGGGTCTCGCTCGAACTCGCTTCGCTCAGACAATCGCGATCCCTGATCCGT
>JAUSDK010000134.1 GCA_030650875.1 Polaromonas sp. | reverse complement strand
ATGCTGCTGGTGGCGCTGCTGACTGCGACGGCGGTCGGCCACCTGGTCGGGCGCCGCCAGCAAACCGGCGGCATAGGCCATAGCCTGTCCGACATGCTGCTCGCCGGGCTGCTGGTGGCGCGCATCGCCTTCGTCGCCCTATGGTTCGACACCTACCGCCAGGCGCCGTGGTCCATTTTCGATATCCGTGACGGCGGTTTTACGCCCTGGGCCGGCGTGGCGGCGGCCTTGCTGGTGGCCCTCTGGCAGGGCTGGCGCCGTGCGGCGCTGCGCAAACCGCTGATGCTGGGGCTGCTGGCCGGGGCGCTGGTCTGGGGCGCCATGTTTGGCGCGCTGCGCATGACGGAAGAAGAAAAACCGACGCTGCCCACGGTGCAACTGACGACGCTGGCCGGTGAGCCCGTCGACTTGGCGCGCCTGGCGGCCGGTCGGCCCATGGTGGTCAATTTGTGGGCCAGCTGGTGTCCGCCCTGCCGCCGCGAAATGCCGGTGCTTGCCGCCGGCCAGCAGCAGGAAACCGGTGTGGTCTTTGTCTTTGCCAACCAGGGCGAAGACGGCGCAACGGCCCTGCGCTACCTTTCCACCAGTCAACTGGCGCTGGCCAATGTGCTGCTTGACCCGGGCACCGCGCTCGGCAAGGTCGTCGGTTCGACAGCCTTGCCCACCACGCTGTTCTACGACGCGCGCGGACGACTGGTCAATACCCATCTGGGCGAGTTGTCGGCCGCCTCGCTGGCCAGTAAATTGCAGCAACTGCGCACGCCTTGAAAATTATCAAACTCACAGGAAACCACGCATGATCAAGAAACCACGACTTTTATTGGCCATTGCTCTGGCCTCGCCCGGCATCGTTCTGGCTCAGGCGGCCAAGAACTGGCCGGCCCCCATCAAGGCGCTTGAAGCGCAGGGCGTCGAGGTGATGGGCACGTTTGATGCGCCCGGCGGGCTGAAGGGCTATGCGGCCATGGCCCAGCAGCGGCCGCTCGCCATCTACCTGACCGCCGACGGCAAGCAGGCCATCGTCGGCACCATGGTCGATGCCAAAGGAGACAGCCTGAGCCAGGAACCGCTGGAGCGGCTGGTCAGCAAGCCCATGACGGTTAAAACCTGGAATCAGCTTGAAAAGAGCAGCTGGATTGCCGATGGCAGCAAGAGCGCGCCGCGCGTCATCTACACCTTCACCGACCCCAACTGCCCCTACTGCAACAAGTTCTGGAACGACGCGCAGCCCTGGGTCAAGGCCGGCAAGGTGCAGGTGCGCCATGTCCTGGTTGGCATCCTTCGGGACAGCAGCGCCGGCAAGGCGGCAGCCCTGCTGTCTGCCAAAGATCCGGAAGCCGCACTGGCGCAGCACGAACAGCAACACGCCAGCGGGGGCATCAAACCGCTGGACCAGATTTCGGCCAAGGTGCGCGCCCAGCTTGACGCCAACGAGGCGCTGATGCAGCAACTGGGTTCTTCCGCCACGCCAACCACCTTCTACAAGGATGCCAGCGGAAATTTGCAGATGGCGCAAGGGGCACCGTCGGCAGAGACGCTGCTGAGGGTACTGGGCCCACGCTGAACCTGAAGAGGGTGGGCCTGTCGTTGGCGCCAGCACCCACTATCATGTGAACTTCCCCGGCCTTGGCGCAAAGCCTAGGGGCCTCTGTGCGAAGGCCGGGTTTCAGACTCCCCTGCAAAGGCTACTGACCATGAAATTCTCAAGCCGCCACACTGAACGCCACCGCACAGACCGCATCGGCTGGCTGCGCGCTGCGGTGCTGGGTGCCAACGACGGCATTGTCTCCACGGCCAGCCTGGTGGTCGGTGTCGCGGCCGCCAATTCAGGCGAAGGCAGTGTCCTGGTGGCAGGCGTTGCCGGTCTGGTGGCCGGGGCGATGTCGATGGCGGCGGGCGAATATGTCTCCGTCCATTCGCAGGCCGACACCGAAAAAGCCGACCTGTCTCGGGAGCGCGCCGAGCTGGAGCAGGACCCTGTGGCCGAACACCGGGAGCTCACCGCCATCTATGTCGGCCGGGGCCTGGAGGCCGAGCTGGCGAAGCAGGTCGCCGAACAACTGATGGCGCACGATGCCCTGGGCGCCCATGCGCGCGACGAACTCGGCATTTCCGAAACACTGAGCGCGCGCCCGGTGCAGGCTGCATTGGCGTCGGCCGCGAGCTTCGCGGTCGGCGCCGTGTTGCCGCTGGCCGTCACGGCGCTGGCGCCAGCGCAGGCCCTGATTCCCTGGGTCTCTGGAACCTCGCTGGTTTTCCTGGCCCTGCTGGGGGCCGTGTCGGCCCGTGTCGGCGGCGCCGGCATGGTGGCGGGCGCCTGGCGCGTCACCTTCTGGGGCGCACTGGCCATGGCGATCACCGCAGGGGTTGGCGCGCTGTTTGGCGCGGTGATTTAAGCGAACGAAATGCGTCCGTGGATCAAGGCCTTCGCGGCTGGCGTTCAGGCCGTGCCTGCATCCGCAGCCGCGTCCTGCCACTGCACAGCACCCCGGTAAGCATGCCAGCTCGCATGCCCCAGCAGCGGCCCGGCCAAAATCAGCCCCAGGCCCCAGGGCAGCAGCGCCACGGTGATCAGTGACGTGATCAGCACCCCCCACAGCAGCATCACGCCCGGGTTGGAGAGCACCGTGCGGATACTGGTGATGGCGGCCCAGACGGCGTCGGTGTCGCGGTCCAGAATCATGGGAATCGACACCACGGCGGTGGAAAAAACCAGCGTGGCAAACAGCCCGCCCACGGCCAGGTAAATCACCAGAAATTCCCAGTTTTCGGGGTTGAACACCGCCTTGATCACCCCCGTGGTGGACGGCATGCCGGTGTTGAAGAACACCGCAAACACTACCAGCGAGGCGCGGCCCCACAGCAGCTCCAGCACGATCAGCACCAGCACCAGCATGCCCATGCTGCGGATGTGCGCGTCCCAGCAGGTCAGCGAGGCGCCCAACTCGGGCGCCAGGCCCTGTTCACGGCGGCGGCTGACTTCATACAGGCCCATGGCCAGAAACGGCCCCACCAGCAGGCAGCCCGACGCGATCGAGAGCGTGTATTCGGGCTTGGCCCGAAACACCGCCCCCAGCGTCATGGCCATGACCCAAAAGCACAGGCCGTAAAAAAGGCCAATGCCCGGGTGCGCCCGCAGATCGCGCCAGCCTGCCGCCAGCCAGCGAAAAGGATCGCCGGCCCCGAGCGGCCGCATCAGCGCCTGCGGGCCTGTGGGCGGCGGCGGCACATAGGGCGCGGCCATGACCGGGAGGGCGTCACCCGTCTGCTCGGCGGAGGCCGGGCTTGGGCTGGAATCTGCGGGGGAAGGGGATGGCGTCATGGGTCTTGGCCTGAAAAAGGAAAGCGGCAAAGCGCCGCGATCCGTCAGGCTAACCAGCACCCCCTGCGCTGTCCATTCAGGTATACCCCTGCAACTGAAGGGTGTATGGGACTCAGGCTGCCGCGGGGTCCGTCATGCTGTCGAACTTTTTGAAGTATTGGCGCGCCAGTGCCACCAGCTGGCCGTCGCTGGGGTGGTCGGTGGTCACCGAGTCCACAATGGTGTTGGCCATTTCCGGCTGATGGCTGACGCACCAGTCGCGAAACTGGTTGCGCGCCAAGCCCGGGCCCGTGAGCAGCACCTCGTGGGCGCCGGCAAGCGCCGTGGCAATGTCCGCAAAATAGGCCGCGCTGTCTTCGGTCTTGCCCTGGTGCTTGTGATGGCTGCGTGACTTGACGCGTTGGGTCTGCATGTGTTCCTGGTCAAACATGGCGACATGGGCTTCGGTGTTGTCCATCCAGACGACGGCGTGAAAAGTAGGCATGCAATCTTTCAAAAGGTTGGGAAAAAGAAAATCAAATCAAATCAAGTCTTCAGGCGGCGCGGCGTTGTTCCTGCTTTTCCTGGCAACTGATGCAGCGCGGCGCTTCGGGGCTCGCCTGCAGCCTTGCCGGGGCAATGTCCACGCCGCAGTCGGTGCATTGGCCGTAGCTGCCCGCTTCAATGCGGGCCAGCGCGGCGTCCATCGCGGCGAGTTCGGCGGTTTCACGCTCGCCGATGGCAAATTCCAGCGCGCGCTCCGTGGCCACCTGGGCACTGGAGTCTTCGGTGCTGCCAAAGTGGTCCGCGGCCGCCTCGGCCCGGCCGATGATGCCCCCGCGCTGGCCGGAAATTTGCGCCAGCAGCGCCGTGCGCATGGCCAGCAACTGCCCCTGGTAGGGGGCGGCTTGTTGTTTGTTCATTGAATAGGGCTCCTTTGGGGTTCGTTTTCAGTATGCGCCCACGCCCTCGTTCAATTCTTGACCAGGGTCAACAGACGTTCATGCCGCACCCGAAAAGCCTTGCGCCTGGTCAGCCCGGGGCGGGCGCTGCAGGTATGCTCAGGCCATGGCGCTGCACTCCAACCTTCCTCCTTCCTCCTCGCCGTCGGCCCCTGGCCGTGTGGCGCTGCCTGTGATTCGCACCATCGGCCTTGCGCAGCCGCTGCGGTGGCTGGTGCGCGGCGCGCAAGACATGCTGCGCGGCGGCTGGCTCAGCCTGGCGCATGGCGCGGTGCTGGCCGTCATTGGGGGCCTGCTGATGCTGCTGGCGCGCGACCGTTTCTGGCTGCTGGCCGGCGCGTTTTCAGGCTTTCTGGTGGTGGCGCCGGTGCTGGCCACCAGCCTGTACGCCATCAGCCGCGCCCTGGAACGCGGCGAAGCCGTCAATCCGCAGCTCGTCCTGAAAACCTGGACCCGCTGGCAGCACTCGCGGTTTGTGGTGCGCGGCGGCTACTGGTGCCTGGTGCGCTTCGGTTTGCTGCTGGCGCTGGCCGGCACCGGCTGGGTGCTGACCTCGGCCGCACTCATCACGCTGATGGCGCCGCAACCCATTAACACCCCGGTGGACTTTTTGCGCCATGTTGTGCTGGCGCCCAAGCACTACGTGTTCGAGCTCTGGCTCACCATGGGCGGCCTCATGGCCGCGCCCATATTTGCCTCCAGCGTCATCGCCATGCCGCTGCTGCTGGACCGCCGGGTCGATGTGATGCAAGCCGTGCTGGCCAGCTGGCAGGCGGTGCTGACCAACCCCATTCCGCTGGCGCTGTGGGCTGCCCTGATCATGGGCCTGACGATGCTGGGCCTGGGCACGCTGCTGGTGGGCCTGATTTTTGTACTGCCGCTGCTGGGCCACGCCAGCTGGCATGCCTACCGTGACCTGGTCGATGCCAGTGCCTTGCCCGAACGCCATCCGCCTGAGGGAGTCGTCTGATGTTCGGCTTCACGGAAGAGCAGATCGCCACCTTTGGCCTCACCTTCGGCGTGGGGGCGTTCATGCTCTACATGCTGTTCATCATTGGCCACCTGGCATGGCAGTCCAAGGCCGGCAAGTTCGGCACCTTTGTGATTTTTCTGGGCCTGGGGTTTGGCATGCTGGGCTTTGTCGCCAAGTATTTCGTGCAGTGGTATCTGGAAAAGTAGATCCCCGCGCGCAGCGGTCTTGACCTGCGGGCCAGGCGTGCATTTTTTTGGTTGGCAACTGGCATGAAAAACGACTTCAAGGGCAACAAACAGGCCCTGCCCAGCAAGCCCTGCGCCGTCTGCGGGCGCCCCATGAGCTGGCGCAAGGCCTGGGCCAAGAACTGGGCCGAGGTGCTTTATTGCTCGGATGCTTGCCGCGCCAAAAAGAAGCCAGGGCGTTCCGTTCATGACTGACGCTGCAACGTCGTCCCGACCCTTGCGCCACCTGGTTCTTGTGCTGGGGGACCAGCTGGACCAGAACGCCTCCGCCTTCGACGGTTTTGATCCCGGGCAGGACGCGGTCTGGATGGCGGAAGTGGACCAGGAGTCCACCCATGTCTGGTCGGCCAGACAACGTATCGCGCTCTTTTTAAGCGCCATGCGCCACTTTGCCGCGCAGCTGCGTGGCCGGGGCTGGACCGTGCATTACGCCCAGCTTGACGACGTGGGCAACTGTGGCACGCTGGCCGGCGAGTTGCAGGCGGCCATCGACACGCTGCAACCCGGCGCGCTGGTCATGACGGCCCCCGGCGACTGGCGCGTGCTGCAGGCCCTGCGCGGCGCGGCGCAGGCGGCGTGCAAGCCGCTTGAGATCCGCGACGACGGCCATTTTTTCAGCACCGTGCGCGAGTTTGCCGCGCATGCCCAGGGGCGCAAGCAGTTGCGGCTTGAATACTGGTACCGCGAACTGCGCACCAAAGCCGGCATCCTGATGGAGGACGGCAAGCCGGTGGGCGGGCAGTGGAATTTTGATGCCGACAACCGCGAATCCTTTGGCGCCAAAGGCCCCGGCGAATTGCCGCCGCGCAGCGTCTTTGCCCCCGACGCCATCACGCAGCAGGTCATCGCGCTCGTCAACAGCCGTTTCAGCGCCCACCCCGGCACGCTCGACGCGTTCGGCTGGCCGGTCACCCGCGCGCAGGCGCTGGTGGCGCTGGGCGCCTTCATCACCGAGCGTCTGCCGCAGTTCGGCCAGTATGAAGACGCCATGTGGCAGGGTGAAGCCTGGCTCTACCACTCGCATCTGTCGTCGGCCATGAACCTCAAGCTGCTTTCCGCCCGGGAAGTTGTGGAGGCCGCAGAGGCGGCTTACCGCGCAGGGCAGGCGCCGCTGGCCGCAGTGGAGGGTTTTGTCCGGCAGATCTTGGGCTGGCGCGAATATGTGCGCGGCATCTACTGGACCCAGATGCCCGGCTACGCCGAGCGCAACGCGCTGGACGCGCAAGCGCCGCTGCCCGCGTTCTACTGGACCGGCGACACCGACCTGGCCTGCCTGCGCGACGCCCTCCAGCAAACGCTGCAGCACGGCTACGCGCACCACATCCAGCGCCTCATGGTCATCGGCCTGTACGCGCTGCTGCTGGGCGTCAAGCCGCAGGAGGTGCACGGCTGGTACCTGTCGGTCTATGTCGATGCGGTGGAGTGGGTGGAACTGCCCAACACGCTGGGCATGAGCCAGTTTGCCGACGGAGGCATGATGGCCAGCAAGCCCTATGCGGCCACCGGAAAATATATCCAGCGCATGAGCAACCACTGCAAGGGCTGTCGCTTTGATCCGGCGCAGTCGACCGGCCATGAGGCCTGCCCCTACACCACGCTGTACTGGGATTTTTTGCTGCGCCACGAAACCTGGCTGGCCAAGAATCCGCGCATGGCGCTGCAGGTTAAAAACCTCGCCCGGCTAGACCCTGAAAAACGTGCGCTCATTACGGAGCAAGCCCAGGCACACCGCGACCGGGTCACTGTGAAGGCGCCTGTGTGACCGGGTTTTTCTGAATCTGCGTGGGGGGTCCATCTTCGAAAAAACGGGGGGTGCTTGTTCGGTCTTGGGTTGGCTTTGCTGTGTTGGGCTGGCCGGTCTCGCCCGGCGGGCGAGGCACTTTACTTTTGCTTCGCCAAAAGAAAGTACCCCAAGAAAAGGCGACCCGCAGTCTGGGTCCCTGCGCTGCGCTTCGGGCAACCTGTGCTGCCCCGAAAAAGCGGGGGTCGAGCTCGAACTCGCTTCACTACGTTACGCTCAGACAATCGCTCGCCCTGATCCCGCTTTTCCGTGTCATCACAGGCCCAGCCAGGACGGGTTGAATCGGGAGCGCAGTCGGAATCGGGGAGCAGAACGCGCCGAGCGCGTTCTGCGATGTTTGGCTGTTGGCTGTTGGTGTTTTTTCTTTTCCCTGGCCCACCCCCTTCTGTCTGCGCTGAGGAGCGGAGCTTCAGGCGGATCAGGGCCGCGCGCTGTTTGAGCCGAAGGCGAGTTTGCGCGGACCCCGCCTGAAGCGAGCACCGCAGGGTGCCCCGTAGCGCAGCGAAGGGGTCGCAGACAGTAGGGTCGCCT
>JAUSDK010000131.1 GCA_030650875.1 Polaromonas sp. | reverse complement strand
TTCTTCCGGTGCCGCATCAATTTGGTCGTAGCCTTTGGCGGTGCCGCCGAACTTGGCTGCGAGCACGGTGGTGATCGCTGCGGTCAAGGTGGTTTTACCATGATCGACGTGGCCAATCGTGCCAACGTTGACGTGCGGTTTCGTCCGCGAAAATTTTTCTTTACCCATTTTCGACTCCGGAAAGTTACAACACCAGCTAATCCAACAACAGCCAAATGCAATGTCGACTGCACTGCACCGGCCAAAAATATGGTGCCCATTGCGGGAATCGGACCCGCGACCTCTCCCTTACCAAGGGAGTGCTCTACCACTGAGCCAAATGGGCTGAATTCAAAAATCTCTTACTGCAGTCAGGCGCAAAATCAACCAGCAAAACCCCAAAATCGCCTGCAAGCACAGCTTTTTGGAGCGGGAGACGGGAATCGGACCCGCGTCATTAGCTTGGAAGGCTAGGGTTCTACCATTGAACTACTCCCGCGCAGCTCTACCAGATCAACTCACACACTACTTACCCTACTACTTCACAACTCAAAGCCGGTCACACGACACTGGCCTTGCGATGCTCACTTACCAAAATCAACTAGAAATTGGTGGATGGGGCTGGATTCGAACCAGCGTACGCGTTAGCGAACAGATTTACAGTCTGCCTCCTTTAACCACTCGGACACCCATCCTTTAAGGGAACCTCAGATTATGCCACGGGTTTATGTCGGTGACCAGTCAATGATGTGGAAATTAAACAAAAGTTCTGGAATGCCAAGGCATTTACAGTGCGCCCGCCCTTTTTACCGCACCGCTTGCAGGTCACGCCACTGACACACCTGCGAGAAGTGACCACAGCCGATGAACGGCAGCGGCGGCCGCAGCGCAGACAGCGGAGACGGATGGTTGGCCAGCAATACCTTGTGGCGGCTGTCGTCGATCAGCGCGCGCTTGCTCTGGGCATGGGCACCCCACAGCAGAAAGACCACCGCATGATCACCATCTGACACATGCCGAATCACGCTGTCTGTCAGGACCTCCCAGCCCTGCCCGGCATGGCTGGCCGGCCGCCCCTCTTCCACCGTCAGGCAGGTGTTGAGCAGCAGGACGCCGTCGCGGGCCCAGCGCGCCAGGCTGCCGCCAGGCACCGGAAACGGCGGCGGCGGCGTTCCGAGGTCGCGCTGCAACTCCTTGAAGATATTGCGCAGCGACGGCGGCAAAGGCACGCCGGGCGCGACTGAAAAAGCCAGCCCCTCGGCCTGCCCTCGGCCGTGATAGGGGTCCTGTCCCAGAATTACCACGCGCACCGATTCGGGCGGGGTGAGTTCCAGCGCGCGCAGCGGCTGCGGCGGAAAAATCACGGTGCCCTCGTCCAGCCGGCGGCGCAGAAAGCCCAGCAGCTTTTGCCCCGCCGGACTCGCAAAAAAAGCAGCCGTCAGCGGCCGCCAGCCGGGCGCCACCGGCCAGTCCGACGGGTCGGCGCTGACCAGCAGATCAGTCGCACGGGCCTGCATGCCGGCCAACGAAACCTGCTCCATGGACGCCGTTACAGCCCGAACAGCTGTTGCAGCGCCACGCCCGGGTCGTCGGCGCGCATGAAAGCCTCGCCCACCAGGAAGGCATTGACCTTGGCGTCGCGCAGGCGCTTCACGTCTTCGGTCGTGGTGATGCCCGATTCGGTCACCAGCAGACGGTCTGCGGGCACCTTGCCCATCAGGCTCAACGTTGTGTCCAGGGAGACTTCAAAGGTATTGAGGTTACGGTTGTTGATGCCGATCAGCGGCGTTTTGAGCGTGAGCGCGCGGTCCAGTTCGGCCTCGTCGTGCACCTCGACCAGCACGGCCATGTCGAGTGACATCGCCAGCGCTTCCAGCGACTTCATCTGCGCGTCGTCGAGGCAGGCGGCAATCAGCAAGATGCAGTCGGCGCCCATCACGCGCGACTCGTAGACCTGGTAGGCGTCGATGATGAAATCCTTGCGCAGCACCGGCAGGTCGCACGACGCCCGGGCCTGCTTCAGGTAGTCGATGCTGCCCTGAAAGAACTGCTTGTCGGTCAGCACCGACAGGCAGGCCGCGCCGGACTCGGCATAAGCCTGGGCGATGTCGGCGGGAATGAAGTCCTCGCGCAGCACGCCTTTCGACGGGCTGGCCTTCTTGATTTCGGCGATGACCGCCGGCTGGCCGGCCGCAATCCTGGCGCGCAGGGCACCGACGAAGTCGCGTGTATTGACGCGCGACTCGGCGTCTTTGCGCATGGCCAGCAGCGGCTTGCGGTTGATCGCTTCTTCGATTTCTTGGCGCTTGACGGCAATGATTTTGTTCAGAATGTCACTCATGGGATTCCAGTGGGTTGGCGGGGAGGACGGCGGGTGAACACCGTTTTGGAGGACTTTCATGAAGATGCGGTGCATCACGAATCCCACGATGATAAACAGCGCCGAAACGCCTGTCGCGATCCAGGCGCCGGGGTCGCGCCACATGGCCTCAAGCCCCGGCCCGCTGGCTGAAGGCCACCAGTTGCGCCAGCTTGGCCCTGGCAGCGCCTGATTCGATGGCCGCACGCGCCCGTTCGATGCCGCTCATCATCGAATCCACCACGTTGGCGGCATACAGCGCCGCGCCGGCGTTGAGGATCACGATGTCGCGCGCCGCGCCCGGCTGGTTGTCGAGCACGCCCAGCAGCATGGCCCTGGACTGCTCGGGCGTTTCCACGCGCAGTGCGCGATTGCTGGCCATCTGAAGCTTGAAGTCTTCGGGATGGATTTCGTATTCCGTGATTTCGCCGTCTTTGAGCTCGCCCACCACGGTGGCCGCACCCAGGCTGACTTCATCCATGCCGTCCTTGCCGTAGACCACCAGCGCATGTTCGGCGCCCAAGCGCTGCAGCGCCCTGACCTGAATGCCGACCAGGTCGGGGTGGAACACGCCCATCAGGATGTTGGGCGCGCTGGCCGGATTGGTCAACGGGCCCAGGATGTTGAAGATGGTGCGCACGCCCAGTTCCTTGCGGATGGCCGCGACGTTTTTCATGGCCGGGTGGTGGTTGGGCGCAAACATGAAACCCGCGCCGACCTCTTCGATGCAGCGCGCAATCGCATCGGGCGACAGATTGATGTTGATGCCCAGCGACTCGACCACGTCGGCGCTGCCCGATTTGCTGCTGACGCTGCGCCCGCCATGCTTGCTGACCTTGGCGCCAGCAGCAGCCGCTACAAACATGGCGCAGGTCGAGATGTTGAAGGTGTGCGAACCGTCGCCGCCGGTGCCGACGATGTCGACCAGGTGCGTCTTGTCGGCCACATGGACCTTGGTCGAAAACTCGCGCATCACCTGCGCGGCCGCGGTGATCTCACCGATGGTTTCCTTCTTGACGCGCAGCCCGGTGATCAGCGCGGCCATCATCACCGGTGACATCTCGCCGCTCATGATCATGCGCATGACGTGCAGCATCTCGTCGTGAAAGATCTCGCGGTGCTCGATGGTGCGCTGCAGCGCTTGCTGCGGGGTGATTTTGTGGCTGTTGGGCATGGGCGTCTTTAGGGTATGTTTTTGTGAATCACAACAGGCCGTCAGGCCTTGAAAAATTGGCGAATCGCGACGGCAGTCCGGTCAATGCCCGCCTCGTCCACATCCAGGTGCGTGACAAAGCGCAGCCGGTACAGGCCGGTGGCACGAATGCCCTGCCCGGCCAGGTGCGCCAGCAAGCCTGCCGACTTGGCCTTGGCCGCGCCATCGAGGTCCACGAACACGATGTTGGTCTGCGGCGTCTCGACCTGCACGCCGTCGATGCCCGCCAGGCCGTCCGCCAGGCGCCGGGCCAAGGCATGGTCTTGCGCCAGCCGCTCAACGTGGTGGTCCAGCGCATGCGACGCGGCAGCCGCCAGCATGCCGGCCTGGCGCATGCCGCCGCCGGCCATCTTGCGGATGCGGTGGGCGCGTGCAATAAAGTCCTTCGAGCCGCACAGCACCGAGCCGACAGGCGCGCCCAGGCCCTTGCTGAAGCAGACCGAGACACTGTCAAAACAGCCGGCTATGCGCGCTGCCTCGGTGAAGGCATCGCTGCCGGTTTGCGCCGCCTGCGCCACCGCCGCGTTGAACAGGCGCGCGCCGTCCAGATGCCGGCTCAGGCCTTTGGCTTTGGCCAGTTGCGTGGCCTGCTGCAGATAGTCAAACGACAACAGCTTGCCGCCCAGCGTGTTTTCAAGCGCCAGCAGGCGGGTACGGGCGAAATGCGCATCGCCGGGCTTGATCGCGGCCTCGATGTCCTCAAGGGCCAGCGTGCCGTCCGCCTGGTGGTTCAAGGGCTGCGGCTGCACGCTGCCCAGCACCGCCGCGCCGCCGCCTTCCCAGCGGTAGCAGTGCGCCTGCTGGCCGACGAGGTACTCGTCGCCGCGCTGGCAATGCGCCAGGATGGCGCAGAGGTTGCTCTGCGTGCCGGTAGGCACGAACAAGGCGGCCTCGAAGCCGAGCAACCCAGCGATTTTTTCCTGCAGCGCATTGACGCTGGGGTCGTCGCCAAACACGTCGTCTCCCAGCGGGGCCGCCAGTATGGCCGCGCGCATGGCGGCGGTCGGCTGGGTCACCGTGTCGCTGCGCAGATCGACTGTTTTATGCGTCATACAAGCCCCCTGATCCAATTATTTCAGACGTTTACCGCTATTGAATACATGGCCAATTCACGCCTGCTGCATCAGGAAGTTTTTCAGCATCGCGTGGCCGTGCTCGGTCAGGATCGACTCGGGGTGAAACTGCACGCCCTGGATCGGCAACTCCTTGTGGCGCACGCCCATGATCTCTCCGTCGTCGGTCCAGGCCGTGACGGCCAGCACCTCGGGGCAGGACGCGCGTTCAATCGCCAGCGAGTGATAGCGGTTGACGGTGAATTGCCGGGGCAGTCCGGCAAACACGCCCTCTTGCGTGGTGGTGATCACACTGGTCTTGCCGTGCATCAGCTGCTGCGCCCGCACAATCGTGCCACCAAACGCCGCGCCTATGGACTGGTGGCCCAGGCAGACGCCCAGGATCGGCAGCTTGCCGGCAAAGTGCTGGATCGCTGCCACCGAAATTCCGGCCTCGGCGGGCGAACACGGACCGGGCGACACCACCAGCCGGTCTGGCGCGCGCGCGGCAATTTCTGCCAGCGTGATTTCGTCGTTGCGGAACACCTCCACTTCGGCCCCCAGTTCGCCAAAGTACTGGACGATGTTGTAGGTAAAGCTGTCGTAGTTGTCGATCATCAAGAGCTTCATGGCTTACTCCAGTCCTTCTTCCACCAGCTCGCTGGCGCGCAGCAAGGCGCGCGCCTTGGCTTCGGTTTCTTTCCACTCCAGCTCGGGCACCGAATCGGCCACCACACCGGCCGCCGCCTGCACATACAGCGTGCCGTCCTTGATGATGCCGGTGCGAATCGCGATGGCCACATCCATGTCACCGGCATAGCTGAGGTAGCCGCAAGCGCCGCCGTACAGGCCGCGCTTGGTCGGCTCCAGCTGGTCAATCATCTCCATGGCGTGCACCTTGGGCGCGCCGGTCAGCGTGCCGGCCGGGAA
>JAUSDK010000234.1 GCA_030650875.1 Polaromonas sp. | reverse complement strand
CTGACCGTGCGGCTGCCGCAGGTGCTGGACTGGCTCGCGGCCAATCCGGTGGACGTGCTGTGCCTGCAGGAACTCAAGCTCAGCGACGACAAGTTCCCGCTGAAAGAGCTTGAAGCGGCGGGCTACCACAGCGCGGTGTTTGGCCAGAAAACCTATAACGGCGTCGCCATTTTGAGCCGCACGCCAGCGCGCGACATCGTGAAAAACATCACAGGCTTCGCGGACGAGCAATCGCGCGTGATTGCCGCCACGCTGGAGACGGCCGATGGCGAGGTGCGCGTGGTCAACGGCTACTTCGTCAACGGCCAGTCGCCGGGCAGCGAAAAGTTCGACTACAAGATGAAATGGCTGGAAGGCCTGCGCGACTGGCTGCGCCAGGAACTGCTGGCGCACCCCAAGCTGGTGCTGGTGGGCGACTTCAACATCACCGCAGATGACCGCGACACCTACGACCCGGAAGGCCTGCGCGAAACCATTCACCACACCAGCGAGGAGCGGCTGCACTTTCAGGCGCTCGTCCAACTCGGCCTGACGGACGCCTTCCGGATGTTTGACCAGCCCGAGAAAAGCTACTCGTGGTGGGACTACCGGGAAATGGCGTTCCGGCGCAACCGCGGGCTGCGCATCGACCACATTTTGGTCAGCGAAGCGCTCAAGCCGCTGGTTCGCAGCTGCGTGATCGACAAACTGCCGCGCAAGAACGAGCGGCCCAGCGACCATGTGCCGGTCGTGGTGGAACTCGAAAAACCATAAAAAAAAATAGCACCGAATGCCGGTGCTACTTGGGAAACATCCAGCACAGGCCTGGCGCCCTGCCGGTCAGGCCGCAAGCCCCTTGCTCGCCATGTAGGCCGCCAGCAAGAACAACAGGCAGGCAAACACCCGCTTGAGCTGCTTGACGTCGAGCTTGTGGGCCGCCTTGGCACCTAACGGTGCAAAGAGGACGCTGGTCACGGCGATCAGCACCAGCGCGGGCAGGTAAAGGTAGCCAAAGCTGCCGACTGGTACGCCCTGCAGGTTCCAGCCCGCATAGATATAGCCGATGGTGCCTGCCAGCGCAATCGGGAATCCCAATGCGGCCGAGGTTGCCACGGCCGTGTGAATGGCGACGTTGCACCAGGCCATGAAGGGCACTGAAATAAACCCGCCACCGGCGCCCACCAGCGCCGACAGCGTGCCGATCACCGTGCCCGCGCCAATCATGCCAGCGCCCTGCGGCAATTGCCGGGAGGGCTTGGGCTTTTTGTCGATGAACATCTGCAGCGCCGAATAGCTGACAAAAACGGCGAAGACGAGCGCGAGCGACTTGGTCGACAGCAGCTTGGCGATCTGGGCGCCGAGCAGCGACCCCACGACAATGCCCGGCGCCAACAGCTTGACGACGTCCCAGCGCACCGCGCCGCGCTTGTGGTGCGCGCGCACCGACGACAGCGAGGTGAACAAAATGGTGGCCAGCGAGGTGGCGACCGCCATTTTCACGACATAGTCGGCCGGGAAGCCCTTGGCGGTCCCAATGAAGGTCAGCGCCGGCACCAGCACCATGCCGCCGCCTATGCCCAGCAAGCCGGCCAGAAAACCGCTGACACAGCCCATGACGAGCAACTCAACGATCAGGACAGGGTCGATGTTCATGATCAAAACGCCACCGCCTGGCCATCCTTGCGCGGGTCCGAGCCCGCGATGTAGGCATCGCCGTGCTTGAGCACCAACTGCGCGCCGCCAAAGGCGAACACGCCATTGCCGCGCTCGACGGTGACGTCATGCCCGCGCGCAATGAGTTCGCTGACCACGCCGGCGTCAAAGCCCGGCTCCACCGCCACCTTCAGGCCGCCGGTCACGCGCCAGCGCGGCGCATCGGCCGCAGCCTGCGGATTCTGTCCGTAGTGCAGCACCCGCAAAGCCATTTGCAGATGGCCTTGTGACTGCATCGGCCCGCCCATGACGCCAAAAGCCATTTGCGGTGTGCCATCGGCATGCATGGCAAACGCCGGAATGATGGTGTGCGACGGGCGCTTGGAGGGCCCAACCTGGTTGGCATGCCCCTGCTCCAGCGAAAAGCCAAAGCCCCGGTTCTGCATACTGATGCCGGTGCCAGGCACCACGATGCCCGAGCCAAATCCCATGTAGTTGGACTGGATGAAGGAGACCATCATCCCGGAGCCATCGGCCGCCGCAATGTAGACCGTGCCGCCCTGCCTGGGCGCGCCGTGGCCGGGGTCGCCGGCCCGGTTGCGGTCAATCAGCTGGGCGCGCTCGGCCAGGTAGGCCGGCTCCAGCAGCGCGGCGGGCGTGACCTGCATCGCGTCGATGTCGGCGTTGTACTTGTGCAGGTCGGCCAGCGCGAACTTCATCGCCTCGATCTGCAGGTGCACGGTGTCGACGTGGTCGAGCGGCTGGTTGCCAATGCCCAGCGCCTCCAGCATGCCCAGCGCCATCAAGGTGGCAATGCCCTGCCCGTTGGGCGGCAGCTCATGCACCACGGAGCCGGCGAAAGGCTGCGACAGCGTGCCGCACCAGTCGGCGCTGTGGGCTGCCAGGTCGTCTTCGGTCATCACGCCGCCGTTTTCCCGCGCATGCGCCGCCATGCGACGGGCCAGCGCGCCGCGGTAAAACGCCTCGCCATGGCTGTCGGCAATGGCTTCGAGCGTGCTCGCATGGGCTTCGCTGCGAAACAGCTCGCCTGCAGACGGCGCGCGGCCTCCGGGCAAAAAGCACTCGGCAAAGCCGGGCTGGTCACCCAGGCGCACGCCGCCCATGGCCCACAAATGGGCAATGATGGGCGACACCGGAAAGCCGTTGCGCGCGTAGCCAATGGCGGGCACGGCCAGGTCGGCAAACGGCAGGCGGCCGAAGCGGCGCGACAGTGCGCTCCAGGCGGACACCGCGCCGGGCACGGTGATGGCATCCCAGCCCTTGTCGGGCATCACGCTGTGGCCGGCAAAGCGGTCGGCCGACCAGGCCGCCGGTGAGCGGCCAGAGGCATTCAGGCCGTGCAGTTCCTTGCCGTCCCAGACGATGGCAAAGCCATCGCTGCCCAGGCCGCAGCCGGTCGGCTCCACAACGGTCAGCGCCATCGCTGTGGCGATGGCGGCATCCACCGCGTTGCCGCCGGCCAGCAGCATCCGCAGGCCGGCCTGTGCGGCCAGTGGTTGCGAGGTGCTGACCACATTGCGCCCCATCACGGCAGAGCGTGCCGAAGGATAGGGGTTCTTGAAATCGAGGGGGGATGAATTGAGCATGGGTGCGCCTTTTATTGCAGGGTGATCTTGCGGTCGCGAATAATGCGCGCCCAGCGCTGGCTGTCGGCAGACACCATGGCAGCGAACTGTGCGGGCGAGCCCGTGGGCGCGGCTTCAACGCCCAGCTTGGCCAGGCTTTCCGCCACGTCAGGGGCGTGGGCTGCTTTCTCGAACGCGTCATGCACACGCGCCACCAGGTCCGCGCTCATGCCGCGCGGCGCATACAGACCAAACCAGGTCACGGACGAGAAGCCCGGCAAACCGGCCTCGGCAACGGTCGGCAGCTCGGGCGCCAGGGCCGAGCGCTTTTCACCCGTGACCGCCAAGGCCCGGAGACGGCCGCTCTTGACATGCGGCATGCCGGACGGAATGGCATCGATCAGCACGTGTACCGAACCGGAAATGACATCGGGAATGGCCAGTGCCGTGCCTTTGTAAGGCACATGGGTCATGAAAATGCCGGCCTGGGCCTTGAAGGCTTCGGTCGTCAGGTGCACGATGGTGCCGTTGCCGCTGCTGGCGTAGTTCAACTGGCCAGGATGTTTTTTGGCATAAGCGATCAGCTCGGCCACCGTTTTCACGGGCAGCGACGGCGTCACGAGCACCACGCTGGCGGCGTCGGCCAGGTGCGCCACCGGCGTGAAGTCCTTCAAGGGATCGTAGGGCAGCCTGGGCATCAGGTGCGGCGAAATGGCGTGGGTACTGCTGGTGGTCAGCAGCAGGGTGTAGGCATCGGGCGCCGCCTTGGCCGCCTCAGCCGAACCAATGGTGCCGCCCGCGCCGGCCTTGTTGTCAACGATGATCTGCTGACCGATGTCCCGGGACACGCGCTGGGCAATCACCCGTGCCACAAGGTCGGTGGCGCCGCCTGCGGGAAAAGGCACGACAAGGCGCACCGGCCGCTCGGGCCAGGCCTGGGCCTGGCTGGCGGCGGATGCGGCGATGAGAGAGGCAACTCCCAACAAGCGGAAACAGTTAGCGAGAAAAAGCATATGTGTTTTTTCCTGGATAAGCGGATAAAAAAAGCGGTAAAGACGCGCGATAAGTCACTTCACAAGACTGGAAGGAACACGCATGCGTGATCGAAAGGATGTTTCGGCTTCAGCTGCCTTTGCAGGAAGCCAACCTGTTCAGTCTTAATCCAGCGTTACCTTTAAATCAGCGACTATGCGCTTCCACTTGGCTGAATCAGCAACGACGATTTGGGCGAACTGTTGCGGTGTGCCTCCGGCCGGGTCAATTCCGAGTCGAGTGAATTGCGCCTTGACCTCTGGATCATCGAGCGCCTGGTTGGCTGCTGCGTTAATCCGCTGAACGATGTCTTGCGGCAAACCTTTCGGCCCATACAGTCCGTACCAGATCACTGACTCAAAGCCCGGCACCGTTTCGGCGATTGCAGGAAACTCTGGCGCCAGTGGGGTGCGCTTGGGAGAGGTCACGCCCAGCGCCCGAAGTTGTCTTTCCCTAACACGCGGCAATGCGACCGGGATGGACTCAAACATGAAGTCAATGCTGCCACCGATCATGTCGGGGATCACAGCCGCCGTTCCTTTGTAGGGAATGTGCGTCATCACCGTGTCTGTCTTGCCTTGGAACACCGCAGCCACCAGATGTGAATACGAGCCCTTGCCACTGGATCCATAGTTGAGGCGCCCCGGATCCTTGCGTGCGATATCGACCAGATTCTGCACGGTCTTGGCTGGCGAATTGTTGGGAACCAGCAAGATGGCAGCCGCGCTGCCCAGCTGTGCAATCGGCGTGAAATCCCGTGCGGCATCGTAGGGCAAGCGCGAGTTGATGGCCGGACCAATGGAATGGGTCGATGCAGTCGCGAGCAACAGGCTGTAGCCATCCGGCGAAGCCTTGGCGATTGCGTCCGAACCAATGGCCCCAGTTGCGCCCGCCCGGTTTTCAACGACGATGGATTGGCCCAGTATTTTTCCCATTTTTAGAGACACCACCCGCGCAAGTGTGTCAGTGGCTCCGCCGGGTGGAAACGGAATGATGATGCGTACCGGTCTGTCGGGGTAGCTCTGTGCATGAACCAATGACCCTGCCATTGCAGCGTATGCAAACAGCAGCACGGTAGAGAAAATTTTCATCTGTGTATCCTTTGGAACTGTTCATATGCCGAAGTGGGTACAGATAATTATCGAATCCACGATAAATAAGTCAATCGAGTAATTTTCGCAAAACGATAAAGAAAATCTTTATCAAGAATCCCCTTCCCCCACCTGAAAACGTCATTCAATGAGCAGTATTCGCACACTCAAAACATTCGTTGCCGTAGCAACCGAAGGCTCTTTTGCAGCGGCTGCCCTCAAGGTCGCGCTGACTCAAGCCGCCGTCGGCTTACAAATGCGGGTGTTGGAGAGCGATATGCGTCGATCGTTGTTTGAGCGGCGGGGCAAGGTGATAATGCTGAATAACACAGGGCGTGAATTGCTCCCAAAGATCAAGCATCTCATCGCCCAGTATGAAAAACTGTTCAGTGCAGCGGGGACGGAGAGCTTGTCCGGTACGGTGAATCTTGGCGCTGTTGTCTCAACGGTCCGACCCTTGGTTCTTGCCTGCCTGGCTGTAAGAGCATGTCATCCATCGCTGGATTTACACGTCAGTGCAGCCAAGTCCATTGAGTTGCTGTCCAAAGTCGGTTCAGGCGAACTCGATGCCGCTGTGGTGGTGCGCGATCCCGGACAAAGCTGGTCTGGTTTGGCCAGAACAGATCTGTATTCGGAACCCATGGTGCTAGTGTGTGCCCGAAAGGCGAGCCAGAAAACGGTGCAATCTCTATTGAAGTCGCATCCATTCCTTCGTTTCGACCGTACGGAGCTGACTGGACAGATCGTTGAGCGTACGTTGCGAAAGCTGCGAATCAAGCCCAATGAATTTCTGGAACTCAACTCAATCGAAACAATTGTGGAGCTCATCCGTTCGGACCTGGGTGTATCGATTCTTCCTCTCCTCAAGGGTAGCCGATGGCTGACGGACCCCAAGCTCCAGATCATTGAAATTACACAAGCTTCTGAGCAAAGGCACATTGTCCTGGTGCAATCGGCAATCAGCCAGAACGCAGAATTGACAGAGGTGTTAGCGCATGAATTCCTCTCAACCCTAAAAAGGGTCTAGAGCAAATTTAAAAACCTAAAGCTTGCATGCGGGAGTGCGCAAGCAGGAGCATGCAATGGAAAAGGGAACGCGAGTGACAAGATCGCCATCGCGATGGCGCGCTGAAAATTTTAGTCAACGCTTTCAGTCGCCCCCGATCGGTACCCTGCCCGACCGCACACCTTGCCAGGCAAGGAAAGGCTTACCTTGTTAGCCCATTTCGCATCCAGCCTCGCTCGGCGGCCTTCTTCGTGAAAGCGCGGAGTCACTATCAAAAAGGTAGCTGTTAGCGTAGGTGGAATATGCGCTTCAGCCCTTATTTACTCAAGATTGAGTTCCTGGATCTTGCGCGTGATGGTGTTGCGCCCAATGCCCAGTTTCTGGGCGGCCTCGATGCGGCGGCCGCGCGTGTTGAGCAGCGCGGTCTGGATCAGCCTGGATTCGAAGCGGCGGGTCAACACGTCCCACACGTCCGTGCGGCCCGTGGCCAGCAGGGCCTGGGCCTCGGCCTCCAGCCCGCTTTCCCAGTTTGGCGCGCTGTACTCAAGCCCGGCCAGGGGCAGAGAAGTGGCGTCCGCTTGGGGCACATCGCTTGCGATTTCCTGCGGATCGGCCCACTCGGGCTTGACGCCCTCCGTTTTGTCGGCTGGCGCCACGGCCCTGACCACACAGGGCATGGCGCTCAGCACCTCGGGCGGCAGGTCTTTGGGCTCGATCACCTGCGAAGGCGCCATCACGGTCAGCCAGTGGCAGATGTTTTCGAGCTGGCGCACATTGCCGGGAAAGCTGAAATGACTGAGTTGCTGCAAGGCTGCGTCGGAGATGCGCTTTGAATCAACGCCCAGTTGCTTGGCGCTTTGCTGCAAAAAATGCCGCGTCAGCATGAACACGTCTTCTCGCCGCTCGCGCAAGGCAGGCAGGCGCAGGCGAATCACGTTGAGGCGGTGGTACAGGTCTTCACGAAAGCCGCCGTCCTTGACGCGCTGCTCCAGATCCTGGTGCGTCGCGGCAATCACGCGCACGTTGGTTTTGACGGCGCTGTGGCCGCCCACCCGGTAGAAATGACCGTCGCTGAGCACCCGCAGCAAACGCGTTTGCAGGTCAAACGGCATGTCGCCGATTTCATCAAGAAACAGCGTTCCGCCATCGGCCTGCTCAAAGCGGCCACGCCGCATGGTCTGGGCGCCGGTGAAGGCGCCGCGCTCATGGCCAAACAGCTCGCTCTCCAGCAGGTCCTTTGGAATCGCGGCGGTATTGATGGCGACAAAAGGCCCGTTGGCGCGCGGCGAATGCTTGTGCAGCGCGCGCGCCACCAGCTCCTTGCCCGAACCTGATTCGCCGGTGATCATCACCGTGACCATGCTTTGGCTCAAGCGGCCAATGGCCCGAAACACGTCCTGCATCGCCGGGGCCTGGCCCAGCATTTCTGGCGCGGCAGCCATGCGCTCCTCGGCCACTTCCTCGCGCTGGCTTTCCTCGACGGCGCGGCGGATCAACTCGATCGCCTTGGGCAGGTCAAACGGCTTGGGCAGGTACTCGAACGCGCCGCCCTGAAAGGCCGACACCGCACTGTCCAGGTCGGAGAACGCGGTCATGATGATGACCGGCAGGCCGGGCAGCTTGACATGGACTTTTTCAAGCAGTTCCAGGCCCGAGCCGCCCGGCATGCGGATGTCGCTGACCAGGATTTGCGGCCCCTCGTCCTCGCTCGCGTCTTCCAGCGCGGCCAGCACCTCGCGGGGGTTGGTGAAGCTGCGCGTGGGCAGACCTTCCCGCAGCAGTGCCTTTTCCAGAACAAACCGGATGGACTGGTCATCATCAACAATCCAGATCGGTTTCATGCGTGTCATCCCTTGGGTCTATCCGTTATTTTCAAAATGAAAAACAACAGACCTCAAGCTTAAGGCAGTGGTATCAGCAGCTTGAAATCTGTTCGGCCTGGCCTGCTGTCGCACTCAATCAAACCGTGGTGTTGCTGAACAAAGGTTTGCGCCAATGTCAGCCCCAGCCCGGAACCGCCTTCGCGCCCCGATACCAGGGGATAGAAAATGCGGTCTTTGATGGAGTCCGGCACGCCCGGTCCATTGTCAACCACATGCAATTCCAATGCCAGGCGATAGCGCTGCTTGCCAAAAGTTACTTGCCGGGCAATCCGCGTCTTGAAGGTGATCTGCGCATCCCCTGCGGCCATGCGTTCGGCCAGCGCCTGCGCCGCGTTGTGGGTGATGTTCAGCACCGCCTGGATCAGTTGCTCGCGGTCGCCGCGAAAATCGGGGATCGAGGTGTCGTAGTCCCGCGTCAGCTGCAGGCCCTTGGGAAATTCGGCCAGCACCAGCAAGCGCACCCGCTCGCACACTTCATGGATATTCACATCCCCTACGAGGTGCGGCCGGCGGTGCGGCGCCAGCAGACGGTCCACCAGGGTTTGCAGCCGGTCGGCCTCGTGGATGATGACCTGGGTGTACTCGCTCAGATCCTTGTCGATTTCCATCTGCAGCAACTGCGCCGCGCCGCGAATGCCGCCCAGGGGGTTTTTGATCTCGTGCGCCAGGTTGCGGATCAGCTCCTTGTTGGCCTGGGCCTGGTCCATCAAGCGCTCCTCGCGCTCTTGCTTGGCCTGCTGCTCCAGTGGCAGCAATTCCACAATCGCTTCGCCGGGCTGGTCGGTCTGCGCCACCACCACATGCACGGGCAGGGGTTCATGGTTGACCCGCCTGAGCCACGCGTCATAGCGCAGGGCGGCAAACTCGTTGCTGCTCGCACCTTCAAGCGCATTTTGAAGAATCTGGGGTTCCGTGAAGCACTCCGGCAGTTGCGAGCCTTCAATGGTGCGCCGGGAAATGCCCAGCGCGTCTTCCAGCGCCGCGTTGGCAAACACCACGGAGCCATCGGTTCGCACCACCGCCACCAGCGTGGCCAGCAGGTCAAACGATTGAAACCGGGGCGGCCCGGAGGCCGCAAGAGGGGTGCCTGAAACGGCAGAAAAATAAGGCTTGGTCAAGTTGGCTATTTTGGCTCAGAAGGGGCCGCCGCACAGCCCGGCCAGCGCCTAATTTGAAGCCGGCAAACGAGAAATCTCGCGCTTGAGGCCGGCAATATCGCTTTGGGTGCGCGCAATGCCTTCCTTGAGTTCGGCCACGCGGTCCAGGTAACGCTGGTAATTTCGCCCTTCGATGCCCTGCTTTTCGGGCTCGCCATTGTTGTATTCCTTGAGCTGCTCGGCCAGCCTGGCCTCGGACTTTTTCAGCTCTGCCTCAAGAATGAGGCGCGCGTCGCTGTCGCGGGCACGCTGTTCAGGGTTGCCGTCGTTGCGCGGCCGGCCCACGGCCGAGGCTGGCGCCGCGCGGACAACAGCGGCTCTGGGAACCGGCGTGGGCTGCACCACCGTGACATTGCCCCCTGACACCTGCTTGCAGTTGCGGGTCTGGGCGTCCTTGACATTGTTGATGTATTCCGTCGCCCCGCCGCTGGCGTCGACGCAGCGATAAATCTGCTGCGCCCAGACGGTGTTTGCCGCGCTTGCCAGCAGCAAGGAAAAAGCAGACAACAGTAGGGTGTATTTCATAGGGAACTCCGGTGCCCGCAAGCAGCTGATGGGCGCACAAGCGCAAATGCCGCCGAGTATGCGGCAAAGCGGTCAGTGTACAAAGCCGTCAAGGAAATAAGTCCGTAATAACCATAAAAAAGGACGGCATTGGCCGTCCTTTTTAATAATGAGCTGCACAGAACCCGCCGATGGCGGGAAACCGCAGCGCCCTGATTACAGGGAGTAGTACATCTCGAACTCGATAGGGTGCGTAGCTTGGCGCAGACGCGTCACTTCGCCCATCTTCAGTTCAATGTAGGCGTCCAGCATGCTGTCGGTGAACACGCCCCCCTTGGTCAGGAAACCGCGGCCCACGTCCAGCGCGTCCAGCGCCTGGTCCAGGCTGTGACACACGGTCGGCACCAGCGCATCTTCCTCGGGCGGCAGATGGTACAAGTCCTTGGTGGCGGCTTCGCCGGGGTGAATCTTGTTTTCCACGCCATCGAGACCGGCCATCATCAGGGCTGCAAAGCCGAGGTAAGGGTTCATCAGTGGATCGGGGAAACGCGCTTCAATGCGGCGTCCCTTGGGGTTGGCCACGTAAGGAATGCGGATCGAAGCCGAGCGGTTCTTGGCCGAGTAAGCCAGCTTGACCGGTGCTTCATAACCAGGAACCAGACGCTTGTAGCTGTTGGTGCCGGGGTTGGTGATGGCGTTCAGGGCACGAGCGTGCTTGATGATGCCGCCGACGTAGTACAGCGCGAAATCGGACAGGCCTGCATAGCCGTCGCCGGCAAACAGGTTTTTGCCGTCTTTCCAGATCGACTGGTGAACGTGCATGCCCGAGCCGTTGTCGCCAACGATGGGCTTGGGCATGAAGGTCGCGGTCTTGCCGTAGGCGTTAGCCACGTTGTGCACCACGTATTTCATCAGCTGCGTCCAGTCGGCGCGCTCTACCAGCGTGCTGAACTTGGTGCCGATCTCATTCTGGCCGGGACCCGCGACTTCATGGTGAAACACTTCGACCGGAATGCCCAGCGATTCGAGAATCAGGGACATTTCAGCGCGCATGTCCTGCGTGCTGTCAACCGGCGGCACGGGGAAGTAGCCGCCCTTGACGGTGGGCCGGTGGCCACGGTTGCCGCCTTCGAGCTTGGCGCCCGAATTCCAGGGCGCTTCGTATTCTTCGATCTTGAAGAAGGTGCCCGACATGTCGGTGTTCCAGCGCACATCGTCAAAAATGAAGAATTCCGGCTCTGGTCCGAAGTAGGCGGTGTCGCCCAGGCCGGACGCCTTGAGGTAGGCCTCGGCGCGCTTGGCGATGGAGCGTGGATCGCGGTCATAGGCCTTGCCGTCGCTGGGCTCGACCACGTCGCAACTCAGCAGCAGCGTCGTTTCTTCAAAGAAAGGATCGATGTTGGCGGTGTTGGCGTCAGGCATGAGCTGCATGTCGGAGGCTTCAATGCCCTTCCAGCCTGCAATCGATGAGCCGTCGAACGCATGGCCCGAAGTGAACTTGTCCTCGTCAAAATGGGACACAGGTACGGTGACGTGCTGCTCTTTACCCCGGGTGTCGGTGAAGCGGAAGTCAACAAACTTGACTTCGTTTTCCTTGACCATTTTCATGACGTCTGCGACGGTCTTTGCCATCAGAATCTCCTGTTGCTGGATAGGTGGTTAAAAAATTGTCTTGGTGCACTGCTAATGCACTTTTTATGCCAAAGCCGGGCTTGCCCGATTTTTAGCTCAACACTCAATTGTGCCGCTATTGTCGCGCGAGCTGAAGCTACTTCAGGCATTTGCCGAAATACCCATGTTAAAAAACACTCGACCCATGCACCACAAAGATGCACCTGGATATCGCACCGTTATGGTGCAAAACTTAACGCACCAATTCGGGGCCTAAATTCAGATCAAATTCGCGCAGACCCGCCAGCAAGGCCGCATAGGCAGGCTCTACCGCCTCCGGCGCGCCCTTGACGCCCAATTCAATATGGCGGCCGTGTTCGGGGTGGTCGACACTTGGCAGGCTAAACACCTTGACACCTTTGAATGCATCTTCAATATCGATCATCAGCGGTGTCAGCATGGCCTCCATGGACCCCAGAACAATCACCGATTTTTCTGCGTAGGCTGCCTTTTGGTGCAAATGGGCATAGCGGGTGTCCAGCAGCCATTCCAGCATGGGCCAGGCCATGACCGGAAAGCCCGGCATGAAGTGCAGCGCGCCCTCGCCCGCAGGGCAGCTAAAGCCGGGAATCTTGTTGTACGGATTCGGAATGATCTGGGCACCGACCGGAAACACACCCATGTTCAGGCGGTGAATATTGTCATGACGGTCGGGCTCGTAGGCCACGCCCTGCTCCCGGGCGATGTCCTGCATGCGCTCCCGGATCAGCAGCTCGGCCTCGGGATGCAACGCCAGCGGCACGCCCCATGCCTCTGCGGCGCATTGCCGGGTGTGGTCGTCGGGTGTGGCGCCAATGCCGCCGGTGGAAAAAACCACATCACCGCTTTGGCGCGCGGCGGCAAAGGCTTGCGCCAGCGTGGCGGTGATGCGGGCCGGATCGTCCCCCACATAGTGGGCGTAGCTGAGTTGCAATCCGCGCGCGCCCAGCAATTCAATGGCTTTGGGCAGGTGCTTGTCAGCGCGCTTGCCCGAGAGAATTTCGTCGCCGACGATGATGAGTCCAAAGTGTGTAGTCATGCGGGGAGTTCTTGAAGTCTAGGGTTTTAAAGTCTGGAATCGGGCTGCCCACCCGGAGAAGCCATGTCCGGCAGCTTTTCAGCCACGGGCTCAATTGCGATCACTTCAATCGCATCAGGAACAACCCGGCCGGGCGCAGCAGCGCCGTTTTTCATGCGAAGCTGCTCCAGCGCCGCCAGCGCATAGTGGGCAAACCAGAGCGACGAAAAAGCAAACACCAGGGTATAGAGCCAGATGGCGACCGGCACCAAAATAGGGGCCATGGCGACAAACATGGCGCCCGATGCCCAGATCAGGCTGGGCACGGTGCCCAAGTAGCCGCTGAGCACGCCGATACCCAGCAGCGTCAGGCGATTTTCCTTGAATATCTGACGCCGCTCTTCACTGCTTGCGTGGTCCGCCAGCGCGTCGTAGGACATGACGCGGTAGGTGAGCCAGCCCCAGATCAAGGGCGGCAAAACCAGAATCAGCGGCGGAACCAGCCACAGCGGAATCGACACCAGCAGCGCCAGGGTGGCCAGCAGCGTCGAGCCCAGCGACCACAGCACGCTGGCCAGCAGGGAGCCGCCTTTTTTGCGCTCCAGCCGGGGAAACCGCCGTTCCGCCACCATGGCCACCATGGCCGGCGTCATGAACATCGCCACAAACAGCAGCGTGGTGATCACGATCACCGGAATCGCCAGGAACAGCAGCAGCGCAGGGGCCAGCACCAGGCGCAGACTGCCCAGGCCCAACCCGTCCAGCCAGCGGCCCATGGCGTTGACCAGCTCAAAGCTCTCCAGGCTCTCGCGCATGAATGAAAGCGCGCTTTCCCAGTAGAAATACCCAAGGCCCAGCGACAGCACCCCCATGATGACCACGGGCAGCACCGACAGGGCGATCACGCGGGGATGCAGGCAGTACATCACGGCCCGCCAGAATGAATCGAGAAGCTTGCTCATGACGGGAAGGATAACCCGATTGACCCAGGGATGATTCCGGCGCAGAGGCTCAGTCGCGGCCGGCCAGGCGCTTGAGGCCCAGCCACTGCTGGGACCAGAAACCGCGCCCATAGTCCCGCTGCTGCTCGACCTGGTCGCGCACCCCGGTGGCATCGTAGCGCTGCTCGAAGTTGGCCGTGCCAAACAACATGTCCCACCAGGGCAGCAGCACACCGAAGTTGTGGCCGCCCGGGGTACTCGGGCCGTGGCTTTCGTGGCCTGTGCCGATACTGTGGTGCAGCCGGTGAAAACGCGGACCAACCCACAGCCGCTCGCCCACCCGGCCAAACCACAGGCGCAAGTTGGCATGCTGAAAGCTCTCGCTGAGCTGGCTGATCGCCACCAGCGCAATGAACTGCCCTGAGCCCACGCCAATCAGGATCGCCACCACCACAAAAACCAGGTCGCGCAGCACGTCGTCCAGCAGGTGGTTGCGGTTGTCGGTCCACATCGTCATCTGCCGCTGCGAATGGTGCAGCGAATGCAGCGCCCAGCCCCAGTTGAGATGATGCTGGGCACGGTGGTACCAGTAATTGACGAAATCAAACACCATCAGGTACAGCACAAAGCTCATCAGGGCGCCGTCGGTCACGCCCGGCCAGAGCTGGTCCAGGTGAAACGTGGGCATCCCCAGCGCCCGCAGCCCGCCAATGCCCGACTCCAGCCAGTTCTCAAACGTGAAGAACATGACCAGCTTGAACAGGCCCAGGCGGTGAATCAGGGTGTAGAGCACATCCACCCGGATGGCGCGCCGGTTGGTCGTGGGCTCCACGGGCCAAAGCCGTTGCAGCGGCCCGATGACCAGCAGCAGGACGACCATCTGCAGCAGTCCCATGACCAGCCAGCCGGTGCCGTTGTAAGCCACTTCGAGCAGGTTGCCGGCCCCGAGCCCAAACGCCAGCGGCTGCACCACGGTCTCAAACAACCACTGCTGCGCCACGGCAAACTGGTCCTGCATCCATTCAATCACGGCGACGTCTCTTTCGGTGTTTATTGGCCGTGCGCAGCAATCCAGCCCTTGTAGGCCGGGTGGGCGCGCAGGGTTTCAAAGCAAAAGCCCTTGCCTTTCAGGCCCACGATCAGCGGCTCCAGCACGGCCGGCGCCCATGCGTCCTTGCGCGACCAGATGCCCAGGTGCGCCAGCAGGATGTCGCCCGCGCGGATGTCTTTCAGCGCCTTGTTCAGCAAGGCTGCGTTGCTGAAGGTTTCGCTCGGCAACTCGTCGCCCAGAAAGCCCGCCGGCGACCAGCCCGCGTGGGCCCAGCCACAGGCCTTGGCCGCAGCCAGCAGCTTGGGCGACGTCTTGCCGCCCGGTGCACGGTACAGCGGCAGCGACTTCTTGCCGGTGATGGCCTGCAGGCGCTGGGCCGCCTGGTCAATATTGGCGCAGTAATTGGCCGCGCTCCAGGTCAAATCGCGGCCCTCGGCGCTGCCGGCCGAGGGCCGGATACGAAACGCGGGCTCGGCGCCCGGCACATCGCCGCGCCAATAGGCGTGGTCATAGGTGTGTGACGCAAACTCGTGGCCTTCGGCGGCGCGCGCCTTCCACCAGGGGGCCCAGTGCTGGCCCAGGCTGCCGTCTCCCACCCGGGTCCGCTCGTTGGCGACAAAAAACGTCACCCTGACGTGCTGGCGCTTGAGCACCTCCGCAATCAGCGGGGCAACGTCCATGTGGCCCGTGTCAAACGTCAGGTAGAGCGGTTTGGCGCAGCTGTGCTTTATGTCATTTTGAGCCGTGGCCCATGTAGCACAAGCAAGAGAAGCTATTAAAACAATAGCGCTCCGTGTTTTACTGGCGAGCCGCATGGTTCAGCATCCAGACGCCGTGCGGCGATTTACCTACTTTGACTTGCCGCACGATCTTGCCGCTGGCAACGTCGATCACGGTGAGCTTGCTGGCCCAGCGTGAGGCCACCATGATGGTCTTGCCGTCGGCCGAGACGTCCATGCAGTCCGGGCCCGAGGGCGCCAAAAAGGACGTCACGACGCTGAAGGTCTGGTAGTCGATCTTGCTGATGGTGTTGGCCACGCGGTTGCTCACGTACACGTGGCGGCGGTCGCCGGCGGCGCGAAACGCGTGCGCGCCCAGGCCGGTCGGGATTTTTTTCACGAATCGCGCAGGCTTGACCGAGACGTCATACACCTCCACGCCGTCCCCCCCCGTGAGGCCGACCAGCAAGGTCTTGTCGTCGGGTGTGCCAAACACGTCGGCCGGCATGGTGCCGGTTTTGACACGCCACTGCAGCGTTTGCGTGGCCAGATCAACCGCCACCAGCTCGTCGCTGTCTTGCATGGTGGCGTAAATCGTGGTGCTTTTGCTGTCAATCCAGAGGTGGCTGGGCGTTTTACCGGTGGAAATGCGCTTGGCCAGCGTCATTTCCTTGCCATCCCAGCGGTAGATGTCGATGTGGTTGAGCCGGTTGGCCACCGTGACGAACCACTTCATGTCGGGCGAAAACCGCAACTGGTACGGGTCCAGGATGCCGCGCACCGTGCGCTGCACCTCGGCCGTGCGCGGATCGATGAAGGTCAGGGAGTCTCCCAGCGCGTTGGCCACAATCACCGACTTCTCGTCGGGCGTCATATAGAGATGGTGCGGCTCCTTGCCCGTGGGAATGCGCCGGGTCTCGGTCCAATCCACGGGATTGACCACGCTCACGCTGTCATCCAGCGAATTGAGCACAAATACGGGATAGGCTGCGGCGGCCGAGGCCGGGGACGCCGGGACAGACTGCTGCGCCAGGGCCGGAGCAACTTGCACAGCCAGCAGGCTGGCAACAACACACAGCCTGACGGCTAGAAAACGGGCAGAAACATTCACAAGAAGCAGTCTTTCAAATATCAACAACTGAGTTTAACGGCCCGCTTGAGCACTCATATCGGTAAACAACGCCCTATGACCCAAGTCGTTTACAGCATTTAGGATGCAAGCATGAATTTTCTGAAAATAAATGGCGTCGGGCTGGAACTGCGGCGCATTGCCGGCGCCAGCCACAAGCGCCCCCTGGTTTTTTTGCACGAGGGACTGGGCTCGGTCAGCCTGTGGGCCCAACGTGGCCAAGACTGGCCGCAAGCAGTGTGCACGGCGACGGGCCGGGCGGGGCTGGTCTATTCAAGGCGCGGCTACGGGCAGTCTGACGCCGTGCATGACGTGCGGTGCACGGGCCGGCTGCAGCCCAACTACATGCACCGCGAAGCGTGGGAGGTGCTGCCCGCCCTGCTCCAGCAACTGCGCATTGAAGAGCCGGTGCTGCTGGGCCATTCCGACGGCGCCACGATTGCACTGCTCCATGCCAGCCGGTTTGCGGTGTCAGCCTGCATCGCCATGGCGCCCCATGTTCTGGTGGAAGACATTGCCCTTGCGTCGATTGCCCAGGCGCGCCTGGCGTTTGAATCGGGCCCACTGCGCGAGCGCCTGGCCCGCCATCACCACGATGTGGACGGCGCTTTCTGGCAATGGAACGATGTCTGGCTGTCGCCTGGCTTTCGCAGCTTTGACATCCGGCCGGAGTGCCAGCACATCCGTGCGCCCCTGCTGCTGATTCAGGGGCTGGACGACGCCTACGGCACCCTGCGCCAGCTTGATGAAATTGCCCGGGCCGCGCCGCATGCGCAGCAAGTCAGGCTGGCCCGCTGCGGCCATTCGCCCTATCGTGATCAGCCCGAAGCAAGCTTGAAGGCGATCACTGAATTTCTGGAAAACTGCGCATGACTACGGTAGTTTTATAGCCATCGACTGGCTTGAATAAAGCGAAACAGACACTTCTGATCCTGCAAGCAAATCATGGTTTGGCGGCAATCAGCGCCAAGTCCTGCGCCGTCAGCCAGCGCCACTCCCCGGGCTTGAGGTCGGCCGGCAACTGCAGCGCGCCAATGCGTGATCGGTGCAAGCCCTCCACCCGGTTGCCCACTGCGGCAATCATCCGTTTGACCTGATGGTACTTGCCCTCGGTCAGGGTCAGGCTCAGCTGGAACTCGCCCGTCTTTTCGCAGGCCGCTGCCCTCACCGGCTTGGGGTCATCGTCCAGCACCACGCCCGCCAGCAGTTTCTGGATCTGCCTGTCATCCACTTCATGTTTGGCCACCACGTCATAGACCTTGGGCACATGGTGCTTGGGCGAACTCATGCGGTGAATGAACTTGCCGTCGTCCGACAGCAGCAGCAAGCCCGTCGTGTCCTGGTCCAGCCGCCCCACCGCCTGCACGCCGGCCGCAGCGCCGCCACCGCGCTGGCGAATCGGCGCGGGCAGCAGTGTGTAAATGCTGGGATAGGTGCTGGGCTTTTGCGAGCACTCGTATCCGGCGGGCTTGTGCAGCATTAGGTAGGCCTTTTCGTGGAACTCCCACGCCACGCCCTGCACGGAAAAGCGCAGGTCCTGCACTTCAAATTCCATAGCAGGATCCACACACGGAACGCCGGCTACTGCCACAAAGCCCTGTTGAATCAGCCCTGCGCAAACGCGCCTTGTGCCGAACCCCTGGGAGTAAAGAATATTGTCCAGATGCATGCTTACCATCCCCGTATTGTCGCCCACGGGCCGTTGGGCTGAAGACCAGGGAGTCAGGTTATAAATCCGCAAAAAAAACATACATTACGTGAAAAATTACCATTGATTTACAAATTGATCCCGCTATATTGGAAACAAATTGTGTCTTATGGGGTGTTCTTTTGAATGATCTTGCTGCATGGATGTTTGCGCTTGCCGCTGCTGTCGCTGGCGCGACGGCAGGCGCACTGCTCTACGTATGGTGGATGGGCAAGTCAGCCCGCAGACGCCGGTCGATTCCCCAGCAATGGCCGCTCAGCGCACGCGCGCTGGCCAACTCGGAAGAGCGCAAGGTCTGGCGCTGGCTGACGCAGAGTTTTTCCGACCACCACGTCATGATCAAGGTCCCGGTAACGAGCTTCACGTTGCCAAGCGCCAAAGAGCAAAGCCTGCACTGGTACGAGATGCTGCGTGGCGTGTACTGCACCCTCACCGTCTGCAGGTCCGACGGCCAGGTGATCGGCTGTGTCGATGTACTGGGTGACCGTGGCCCGCCCCTCAGCCACCGGCATCTCAAGCAAAGCCTGTTGTCACAGTGCGGCATTGCCTACTGCGTGCTCGCACCTGAAGGACTGCCCACCCCCCATAAAATCCGCGCGGAGTTCCTAGGCGATACAGCTGCCAAGGCAAGAGAACCGGAGCACGAAGACGATGACGCCGAGGTCCATGCAGCCCATGCACACCCGAGGAACACCACAAAAATCCAGCAACGCAGCAGCAGCAGGGTGCCGCCGGACAGCCGCCGAGGCGAGTTGCACTAAAGGCATGGCCTTGGCGACCCGGCCAACCCGGCACGGCTTGGCCCGCAAAATGCCCCAGGACGCATGGCGCTGATTTTTTTGAATCCACTCCCGCCTGACGCTGCGTATAGCTTGCAAGACGAACGCAGTCTGCCGTGCAACCCACGGGCTACAGGCGTCTTGCCCCGCCGGCCTGCCAAGCCGCCGCCTTCAAATCCAGGAGAAAAAATGACCTCACGCACCGCCACCGTCTCAGCGTCCCTGCTGCTCGTATCCCTGCTCGCCGCTTGCGGCAGCATGGCGCCCATAATGCCCCTGTATTCACAAGCCATGCTGCCCGCAGCCGTTCAGGTGCCCGCCGGCCACAAGGTCGCGATGGAAACCGTGGGCGTGGGTGACATCACTTACCAGTGCAGCGCCAAAAAAGACATGGCCGGCCAGTTCGAATGGGTCTTTGCAGGCCCCGACGCAAAGCTCAATGACCGCAGCGGCAAACAGGTGGGCAAGTACTACGGCCCGCCCGCCACGTGGGAAAGCATGGACGGCTCCAGGCTGACCGCCACCCAGGTGGCGGTGGCGCCCAACGGCATGGGCAACATTCCGTCGCAGCTGGTCAAGGGCAACCCTGCCATGGGCAGCGGGGCCATGAGCGGTGTCACCTACATCCAGCGCGTCGACACCCGGGGCGGCGTAGCACCCGCCAGCCCGTGCGCGGCAGGCAACCTGGGCGCCAGGCAAACGGTGAAGTATCAGGCCGACTACATTTTTTACAAGGCCCTGTAACGCCAAGCGGCCGGCGCCAACGGGCTACTTCAGCCGTGCCCCCTGATTTTCGGGGCATCAGCCGCTGACCTTCCGAGTGACCGGTTGCCAGGCCCGCAGACCTCGCAACAGGCGGATTCTGCGGGCCTTTGTCATGCAGGCCGCCCGAGCCCGCCCGTCACCGGCTTTGCGCTGGCAAGAACTGAGTCTGGCGTCCTACAGCGGTGCTTGCCGTGTCAGGTTGTAATAAAAATGCAACAACAACTTCAGGAACCGCATGAAAACTACACACAACACCCTTTGGGCTTACGGCAAAAGCGCAGCCGTCACGCTGGCCGTGGTCACCGGCACGGTCGGCCTGATGGCCGCCTGCTCCAGCATCAAGCCGCCCCCCAAGGAATACTCGCAGGTCACGCTCGACGCCCAAATCCAGGTGCCTGCAGGCAACGTGGTGGCGCTTGAAACCACCGCCACCGGCATCCTCACCTACGAATGCAAAGCCACCACAGCCACCACCACCGGCTGGGTGCTGGTGACGCCGCAGGCCGACTTGCTTGACCGCACCGGCAAGCTGGTCGTGAAGTATTCGGGCCCGCCCGCCACCTGGAGCCACGTGGACGGCTCCCGCGTGGTCGGCACGGAGATTGCAGTTGCGCCGCGTGTGGGCGAAACCAACCTGGCCAACCAATTGTCCAAGGGCACCCCCGATGCCGCGCCAGGCATTTTGCAAAACGTGACCTACATCCAGCGCATCAAGACCAAAGGCGGCCAGGACCTGAGCAAGGCATGCAACCAGGTCGACATTGGCGACAAGCTGACGCGGCCCTACCAGGCTGACTACATTTTCTGGAAAGCGGCTTAAGCACGCGCCAGCCGCGCTCCCTAACGCACGCATGGCTGCAAGGCGGCCATGAAAAAAAGCCCGCAAACCCAGGTTTGCGGGCTTTTTTTATTGATTAGCCGGTTTTTTACCCGGGGAAGCGCTGTTCCCACGCCTCCACCTCCGGCAGGCCCAGGCAGTCGTTGTACTCCTGTCTGCTCAGCATGCGGGGACGCACGGCCTCGGTGTTGCCGTCCTGGGCATTGAGGTGGTGGTGGGCGCACCGCTGCAGCGGATATTTACCGGCCTGGAGCCAGGCACCGTGTTGACGCAAGACTCGACAGAATGCTGGGCCGGGTCGACGGGTGGCTGGGCATCAGCCGAACCACGCTTTGGCGGGACGCCCACGGCAAAGCAAAAAACCTGCACAAGGCAGGTTTATTGAGTGAGTCAAGCCCGCTTAACGGTAGTCGCCGTATCGGCCACCGCGGTCACCCCGGTCGTAATCCACCCGCGTCACTGGCCCGTAATAACCCCCGCCGTAACCCTGCTGGGGCGCCTGCATGTACTGGCCACCATGGCCATGACGACGCCCGTGACCACGACCCGGGTTTCCGTAGTAAACCGGCTGCGGAGCGAAATAAACAGGGGCAGGCCTGACATACACAGGACGCGGCTGGTAGTACACCGGTGCAGGCTGCACGTAAACCGGCGCGGGCTGGTAGTACACCGGTGCGGGTTGCGCATACACCTGCGGCGCATTGCCCAGGTTCACGGACACCCCCGGAGAGCCCACGCCCACCGACCAGTACACGTCGTCTCTGGCCTGGGCAGCACCCGCAAAGCCCATGGCCACCACGGCCAGTGCGGCGGTGGCACTGCCCAGAATGATCGAGCGGTTTGACTTGATAGCTGTCTTCATCTGTTTCTCCTAATCAGGGCGGGAAGTGCCCATGCCCGTATTAAACGCGGCGCGCGCGTAACCGCCTACCACTTGCACAGTGAAGAGCGTAGCCAAACGTAAGCTGCTACGGCCTAGAATCAATGCATGACCTCCCCCGCCCCCTCCAAAGCCGCCGCCGCCAGCCCTGTTGCCCCTGTGGGCGCCGACAAAGAAACCCACAAGCCCAGCAACTTCCTGCGCCAGATCATCGAAAAAGACCTGCTTGAGGGCACCTACGCCAGCCGGCGCTGGGGCGGCAGCCCGGGCGACGCCGCCCACCACGCCGCCGGCCCGCTGGACGCCGCCAAGGTGCGCCTGCGTTTTCCGCCCGAACCCAACGGCTACCTGCACATTGGCCACGCCAAAAGCATTTGCCTGAACTTTGGCCTGGCGCGCGACTACGGCGGCGTGTGCCACCTGCGCTTTGACGACACCAACCCCGAAAAAGAAGACACCGAATACGTCGACAGCATCAAGGACGCCGTGCAGTGGCTGGGCTTCGGCTGGGAAAACGATGGTGAAAGCAACCTCTACCAGGCCAGCGACTACTTCGACTTCATGTACCGCGCCGCCGAGTACCTGATTGAAGCCGGCCTGGCCTATGTCGACGAGCAAAGCGCCGAAGACATGCGCATCCACCGGGGCGACTTCAACAAGCCCGGCACCGACAGCCCGTTCCGCAGCCGCACCCCGGCTGAAAACCTGGCCC
>JAUSDK010000125.1 GCA_030650875.1 Polaromonas sp. | reverse complement strand
CCGCGCATGCCCCTGATCACCCTCATTCTTCTTCCCTTCATAGGCAGCCTGATCGCCGCCGTATTGCCGGCCAATGCGCGCAACGCTGAATCCACGCTCGCCGGACTGATTGCCTTGTTTTGCACGGTGCAGGCGGCGCTGTACTTTCCCCAGATCGCAAACGGTGGCGTGCTGCGCCAGGAGATTGAATGGCTGCCGGCGCTGGGACTGAACCTGGTGATCCGCCTGGACGGCTTTTCCTGGATGTTCAGCATGCTGGTGCTGGGCATAGGCGCGCTGGTGGTGCTGTATGCCCGCTACTACATGTCGCCCAGCGACCCGGTGCCGCGCTTTTTTGCGTTCTTTCTGGCCTTCATGGGCGCGATGGTGGGCATTGTGCTGTCGGGCAACATCATCCAGCTGGCGTTTTTCTGGGAACTGACCAGCCTCTTTTCATTTTTGCTGATCGGCTACTGGCACCACCGCAAGGACGCGCGGCGCGGCGCCCGCATGGCGCTGACGGTAACCGGCACCGGCGGGCTGTGCATGCTGGCCGGCATGCTGGTGATCGGCCACATCGTGGGCAGCTATGACCTGGACCAGGTGCTCGCCGCCGGGCAGCAGGTCCGGGCCGATTCGCTCTACCTGACCGCGCTGGTGCTGGTGCTGCTGGGCGCGCTGACCAAAAGCGCGCAGTTCCCGTTTCACTTCTGGCTGCCGCACGCCATGGCCGCGCCGACGCCGGTATCAAGCTACCTGCATTCGGCCACCATGGTCAAAGCCGGCGTGTTTCTGCTGGCCCGCATGTGGCCGGTGCTGGGCGGCACCGAGGCGTGGTTCTGGCTGGTCGGCGGCGCCGGCCTGATCACGCTGCTGGTGGGCGGCTACGCGGCGATGTTCCAGAACGACCTGAAAAGCCTGCTGGCCTATTCCACCATTTCGCACCTGGGCCTGATCACACTGCTGCTGGGCCTGAACAGCCCGCTGGCGGCGGTGGCGGCGGTATTCCACATCATGAACCACGCGACTTTCAAGGCCTCGCTCTTCATGGCCGCCGGCATTGTGGACCACGAAAGCGGCACGCGCGACATCCGGCGGCTGTCGGGCCTGCGCCGGATGATGCCGGTGACCGCCACGCTGGCCATGGTGGCCAGCGCCGCCATGGCCGGCGTGCCGCTGCTCAACGGTTTTTTGTCCAAGGAAATGTTTTTTGCCGAAACGGTTTTTCTGCAGACCTCTCCCTTGCTGGAGCTGCTGCTGCCCGCCGCTGCCACGCTGGCCGGCATGTTCAGCGTGGCCTATTCACTGCGCTTTGTGGTCGACGTGTTCTGGGGCCCGCCGGCCACCGACCTGCCGCGCCAGCCCCACGAGCCGCCGCACTGGATGCGCGTGCCGGTCGAGCTCCTGGTGCTGGCCTGCCTGGTGGTGGGCGTGCTGCCGGCGCTGTCGGTTGGCGCCTACCTGAACGCCGCCGCCCGCCCAGTGGTAGGCGGCGAGTTGCCCGCATTCAGCCTGGCGGTCTGGCACGGACTGAACACGCCCCTGTTAATGAGTGTGCTGGCCATGGTGGGCGGTGTCTGCCTGTACCTGCTGCTGCGCCGCCTGCGCACGCGGGGCAGCATTGATCAACCGGTCTTGATGCACCACATCAACGGTCAGCGCCTGTTTGACGGCACGCTGGCGCTGCTGACGGTGGCGGGCCGCAAAAGCCGCTCCCTGCTGGGCACGCAGCGCCTGCAGTGGCAAATGCTGTGGCTGCTGGTCGCCGCGCTGGCGGCGGGCGCCGTGCCGCTGTGGACGCACAGCCTGCACCTGGGCAACCGCGCGTCGCTGCCGGTATCGCCGGCGTTTGCGCTGCTGTGGGCGCTGGGCGGCAGCTGCGCCGTGGCCGCCGCCTGGCATGCCAAGTACCACCGCATGGCGGCGCTGACGCTGCTGGGCGGCGCGGGGCTGTGCCTGTGCATCACGTTTTTGTGGTTTTCCGCGCCCGACCTGGCGCTGACGCAGATCGTGGTCGAGATCGTCACCACGGTGTTGATCCTGCTGGGCCTGCGCTGGCTGCCCAAGCGCGACGAAAGCCTGCGCCGCCCCACCCGCGCCGAGCGGCGCAGCACCCGCCTGCGCCGCGTGCGCGACCTGGCACTGGCCGTGGGCGCCGGATCGGGCATGGCGCTGCTGGCCCTGGCCATGATGAGCCGCCCCTTCCCTGAAAGCACGTCAACCTTTTTCCTGGAGCGCGCGCTCACCGAAGGTGGCGGCACCAACGTGGTCAACGTGATGCTGGTGGACTTCCGGGCCTTTGACACCTTCGGCGAAATCGTGGTGCTGGGCATCGTGGCGCTCACGGTCTATGCGCTGCTGCGGCGCTTCAGGCCGGCGCGCGAAGCCATGGACCTGCCCGCGCAGCAGCGCGCGCTGCCGCCCGACCTGGCCACGGACCTGCTGAACCCGCGCCTGGCGCCCGACACGGCGATCGGCTACCTCATGGTGCCAGCCGTGCTGGCGCGCGTGCTGCTGCCGTTTGCCGCGATGGCGTCGGTCTATTTCTTTCTGCGCGGGCACAACGAGCCGGGCGGCGGCTTTGTCGCCGGGCTGGTGCTGTCGGTGGCGCTGCTGCTGCAGTACGTCATTTCGGGCACGCACTGGGTAGAAGCCCACCTGCCGCTGTACCCGCGCCGCTGGATAGGCGCGGGCATGCTGTTTGCGCTGGGCACCGGCCTGGGCGCGCTGCACTGGGGCTACCCTTTCCTGACCAGCCACACCGCCCATTTCGTGCTGCCGCTGCTGGGCGAGGTGCCTGTGGCCAGCGCCATGTTTTTTGACCTCGGCGTGTTCACGCTGGTGGTCGGCTCAACGCTGCTGATCCTGACCGCCATTGCCCACCAGTCGGTGCGCGGCCACCGCTACCACGCCCGCCTGGCGCAAGAGGCCGAACAGAAGGAGATGCGCTGATGGAAATTGTGATTGCCCTGGCCATTGGCGTGCTGACCGGTTCGGGCGTGTGGCTGCTGCTGCGCCCGCGCACCTTCCAGGTCATCATGGGGCTGGCCTTGCTGTCGTATGCGGTCAACCTGTTCATCTTCAGCATGGGCCGCCTGGGACTGGCGCTGGGCAAGGAGCCGATTTTGCAGCCGGGGCTTCCCACCGAACTGGCGCACTACGCCGACCCGATGCCGCAGGCGCTGACGCTGACCGCCATCGTCATCGGCTTTGCCATGACGGCGCTGTTCCTGGTGGTGATCCTGGCGTCGCGCGGCATGTCGGGCACTGACCATGTGGATGGCCAGGAACCACCCGCGCCATGACCGCCAGCAATGCCCTGACGGCGCTGACCGAAGCGCTGCTGCCGCACCTGATACTGGCGCCCATCTTGCTGCCCCTGCTGGCGGCGGCACTGATGCTGCTGCTGCGCGAAGAGCGCCAGCGGCTCAAACTCGCACTCAACCTGGGGGCCTGCCTGCTGGGGCTGATGGTGTCCATCACCCTGCTGCTCTGGGCCGACCGGCCAGACGCCACACCGGACGTGTACCTGGCCGGCAACTGGCGCGCGCCTTACGGCATTGTGCTGGTGCTGGACCGGCTGTCAGCGCTGATGCTGGTGCTGACCAGCACCGTGGCGCTGGCCACCGCGCTGTTTGCCGCCGCACGATGGCACCGCGCCGGCGTGCATTTTCACCCGCTGTTCCAGCTCCAGGTCATGGGTCTGTGCGGCGCCTTTCTGACGGCCGACCTGTTCAACCTGTTCGTGTTTTTCGAGATCATGCTGGCCGCCAGCTACGGCCTGCTGCTGCATGGCTCGGGGCGCGCGCGCGTGCAGGCCGGGCTGCACTTCATTGCCATCAACCTGGCCGCCTCGTCGCTGTTCCTGATTGGCGCGTCCATGCTGTACGGCATCACCGGCACGCTGAACATGGCCGACCTGGCGCAAAGCATTCCGCAAATCGCGGAGGTCGACCGCGGCTTGCTGCACGCGGCGGCCGGCATCCTGGCCACGGCATTTCTGATCAAGGCCGCGGTCTGGCCGCTGAGCTTCTGGCTGGTGCCGGCCTACAGCGCCGCCACCGCCCCGGTGGGCGCGCTGTTTGCCATCATGACCAAGGTCGGGATCTACGCCACCTTGCGGCTCTGGATGCTGCTGTTTGGCGCTGACGCCGGGGCATCCGCGCAGTTCGGCAGCCTGTGGCTGATGGGCGGCGGCATGGTGACCATGGCGTTTGGTGCGCTGGGCATGTTGGGCTCCCAGCGGCTGGGCCACCTGGCCGGCTTTGCGGCCATCCTGTCGTCGGGCACCTTGCTGGCAGCGGCCGGCTTTGGGCAACCCTTGCTGACGGCCGGCCTGCTGTATTACCTGCCCAGCTCCACGCTGGCGGTCTGCGCACTGTTTTTGCTGACCGACCTGATAGACCGCTGGCGCAACGACGGCGCCAACTTTGCGCCCTACGAAGAAAAAGACGACGCCCCGTTTCTGAACGCGCAACTGGTGCCCACCGAGGGCCTGAACCTGGACGCCGACGAGGAAATCATGACGGGCCAGGTGATTCCCGCCGCCGTGGCCTTTCTGGGCCTGGCCTTCATGGCCTGCACGCTGGTCATCACCGGGCTGCCGCCGCTGTCCGGCTTTGTCGGCAAATTTGCCATGCTGACAGCGCTGCTCAACCCGCTGGGCCTGGGCGCATCTGGCGGACTGCAGCCTGGCCCCGCCGGCTGGATGCTGATGGCGCTGCTGATTGGCACCGGCCTGCTCGGGCTGGTGGCGCTGACACGCGCCGGCATTCGCCATTTCTGGACCACCCATGACCGCCCCACCCCACAGCTGCGTGTGCTTGAAGGCCTGCCGATTGCGGCGCTGCTGCTGGCCTGCGCCGCACTGACCGTGCAGGCCGGCCCCGCCATGCGCTACGCGCAGTCCACGGCCGACGCGCTGCACGACCCCCGCGCCTACGTGGGCACGGTCATGTCGGCCGAACCCCTGGCGGGGCCCCGCACGCCCGTGAGCACATCCAGGGAGTCGCCATGAAACGCCTGCTGCCCGCGCCGCTGTTGTCGGTGGCGCTGTTTGTGCTGTGGCTGCTGCTCAACCGCAGCCTCGAAATGGCCCAGCTGCTGCTGGCGCTGCTGCTGGCACTGGCCATTCCCTTGCTCCTGGCCGGGCTGCGGCCCATGCCGGTGCGCATTCGCCACCCCGGCGCCGTGCTGCGCCTGATGCGCGCAGTGATGCTGGACACCACGCGTTCCAACTTCGCCGTGGCGCGCCTGCTGCTACGCCCCGGCCTGCGCCGCCATCCGGCCGGCTTTGTGCATATTCCGCTGACCCTGCGCGACCCCAACGGGCTGGCGGTGCTGGCCATGATCGTGTGCCTCACGCCCGGCACGGCCTGGGCCGAGCTGGCGCTGGACCGCTCCATGCTGCTGCTGCATGTGCTGGAACTCGACGATGCCGAGGCCATTGCGGCGGACATCAAGCATCGCTATGAGCGCCCCCTGATAGAGATTTTTGAGGAGCCCGTTCAATGAGTCCCGTACTTTCCTGGGCACTGCCCCTGGCTCTTTTCATGCTGGTGCTGGCCATGGCCTGCACGCTGGCGCGCCTGCTCAAGGGCCCGACCGCCCAGGACCGCGTGCTGGCGCTGGACTGCATGTACCTGAACGGCATGCTGGCCATGCTGGTGCTGGGCCTGATCTACGGCAACAGCCACTACTTTGAAGCCGCGCTGCTGATTGCCTTTTTGTGCTTTGTCGGCACCACGGCGATGGCCAAATTCCTGCTGCGCGGGGAGGTCATCGAATGACCACGATGCCGCATTTTTTGCCGCTCTGGGCTGAAATCTTCATTGCCGTGCTGGTGCTGATGGGCGCCGCGCTGGCCCTGCTGGGCTCCATTGGCCTGCTGCGCCTGCCGACTTTTTTCGAGCGTGTCCACGCGCCCTCCATCATTGCCACCAGCGCCAGCTGGTCCATCATGTACGCCAGTCTGCTGTTCTTTTCACTGAAGAACCGGGAACTGGCCGCGCACCCGCTGCTGATTGCGCTGTTTCTGGCCATCACGGTGCCGGTGACGACCATTTTCCTGATGCGCGCCGGCCTGTTCCGCGCCCGGCAGGCGAACATGGCGGTGCCGCGCAACATCAGCAGCACGGTGCCAAGCCACCCACCAGACGCCTGAATGAATAGCCTCTTGCGCCCACCACATAAGCGCTAGAACCTGTTTTAATTAATGAATAAAAGCCGGGGCAAGCTGTTTCAGACCGGCCCAAACCCGCCACCACCCGGCGTATGAATCTCAAACACATCGCCGGGCTGCATCTCGGCCTGGCCGATATGCGCCAGCGCTTCAATCGCGCCGTTGGCCCGCACCACGACGTTTTTTCCGACCTGCCCCGGCTCGCCACCGACCATGCCGAATGCCCCGTATTTTCGGCCATTCGACAAAATGCTCGCCGTCATGGCTTCGAGGAATTTAATGCGCCGCACGCCACCGTTGCCACCATGCCACTTTCCGGCACCGCCCGAATTGGCGCGAATTGCGTAGCTTTCGAGACGCACCGGAAAGCGGAATTCCAGCACCTCGGGGTCGGTCAGGCGAGAATTGGTCATGTGGGTCTGCACCACGCTGGTCCCGTCAAAGCCCTCGCCCGCACCGCTGCCGCCCGAGATGGTTTCGTAATACTGGTAACGCGCATTGCCAAAGGTGAAATTGTTCATGGTGCACTGGCTGGCGGCCATCACGCCCAGCGCACCATACAGCGCGTTGGTGATGCAGCTTGAGGTTTCCACGTTGCCGGCCACCACAGAAGCGGGCGGATTCGGGTTCAGCATGGAGCCGGCGGGAATGATGACCTTGAGCGGTTTCAGGCAACCGGCATTGAGCGGAATGTCGTCATCGACCAGCGTGCGGAACACATAGAGCACAGCCGCCATGCAGACCGCCGTGGGTGCGTTGAAGTTGTTGGTCTGCTGGGGCGAGGTGCCGGTGAAGTCGATCTCGGCGCTGCGGTTTTGCGTGTCGACGCGAATCGCCACCTGAATCTGCGCGCCGTTGTCCAGCGGCAAGGTGAACGCACCGTTTTTCAGCCGCGTGATGACGCGGCGCACCGACTCCTCGGCGTTGTCCTGCACATGGTTCATGTAGGCCAGCACCACGTCCAGACTGAACTGGTCGACCATCTTGCGCAGTTCCTGCACGCCTTTTTCATTGGCGGCAATCTGCGCCTTCAGGTCGGCCATGTTCTGGGCCGGGTTGCGTGAAGGATATTGGCCGCTTTCAAGCAGCGCCACCATCTCGGCTTCGCGCAGCACGCCGCGGTCCACCAGCAAGAAGTTGTTGATCTGCACGCCTTCCTCTTCAATGCGCGTGGAAAACGGCGGCATCGAGCCCGGCGTGATGCCGCCAATGTCGGCATGGTGGCCGCGCGAACCGACGTAGAACGTGGGCGCTGTTGCAGTGCCCAGGTAGACCGGCGTGATGACCGTGATGTCGGGCAGATGCGTGCCGCCGTGGTAGGGGTCGTTCAGCACATAGACATCGCCAGGCTGCATCCTGCCGGCGTTCTCCCGGATCACGGTCTTGATGCTTTCGCCCATCGAGCCGAGGTGCACCGGCATGTGCGGCGCGTTGGCAATCAGGTGGCCTTCAGTGTCGAACAGCGCGCAGCTGAAGTCCAGCCGCTCCTTGATGTTGACCGAGTAGGCGGTGTTTTGCAGCTGCAGGCCCATCTGCTCGGCAATGTTCATGAACAGGTTGTTGAACACTTCCAGCAGCACCGGGTCTACCGTCGTACCCGCTGCGAACTTGATGGCACGCGGCATCCGCCGGTCCAGCATCAGGTGGTCAAAAGCTGTCAGACTCGCTTCCCAGCCAGGCTCGACCACAGTGGTCGCGTTCTTCTCGGCAATGATGGCCGGGCCTGGGATGATGTCGCCGGGCTGCAGGTCTTCGCGCACCACCAGCGCTGCGTCGTGCCACTGGCCGCCCGAATACATGCGCACGGTTTCGCGGCGCACTTCTTTGGCTATGTCGCGCGGCGCGTGCAGCGCGTGGCGCGGTTCGGCCGGCGCATCGCCCGCCACCACGGCCTCGACCGACACGGCTTCGACGACCAGGCCCTTGCCCTGCATCAGGAAGGAAAAACGCTGCCGGTAGGCCGCTTCAAACCCTGCTTCAATTTCATCCAGGCTGCCAAAAGGCACCATAAGCGCCGAATCACTGCCCTCATAGCGCACATGCACGCGTCGGTGCATGGTGACGGCGCCCGAACTGACCTGCTGGCGTTGCAACTCGGCTTGGGCCGTGGCGGCCAGGCCATTGAGCTTGGCGGCAACCTCTGGCAGCGCCGCCTCGCAGAGCTTGAGTTCCACCGCCTGCTCGCGGATCACGTTCTGGTCGGCCAGGCCCATGCCGTAAGCGCTGAGCACCCCCGCCAATGGATGCACAAACACCCGCGTCATGCCCAGTGCATCGGCCACCAGACAGGCGTGCTGTCCACCCGCGCCGCCAAAACACTGCAGCGTGTAGCGCGTCACGTCGTAGCCGCGCGCCACCGAAATTTTCTTGATGGCGTTTGCCATCTGCTGCACGGCGATGTTGATGAAGCCCTCAGCCACCTCCTCGGCGCTGCGACCA
>JAUSDK010000005.1 GCA_030650875.1 Polaromonas sp. | reverse complement strand
GCGACCGAGAGCAAGGCCCAGCTCAAGGCCCGGGTCGATGCGGTGCTGGCCATGGTCGGCTTGACGGCCGCCAGCCAAAAGCGCCCCGGCGAAATCTCGGGCGGCATGAAGCAGCGCGTCGGCATTGCCCGGGCGCTGTCGATGGAGCCCAAAGTGCTGCTGCTCGACGAGCCCTTCGGCGCGCTCGATGCGCTGACCCGCGCCAAGCTGCAGGACGAACTGCTGCAGATCGTGGCCAACACGCAAAGCACGGTGGTGATGGTGACGCACGATGTCGATGAAGCGGTGCTGCTCAGCGACAAGATCGTGATGATGACCAACGGCCCTAGCGCCACGATCGGCGAGGTGCTGCAGGTGGAACTGCCGCGCCCGCGCAACCGGGTGGCGCTGGCTGAAAGCGCGCAGTACCTGCACTACCGCAAGGCAGTGATTGACTTTTTGTACACGCGCCAGGCGCACGTGGAAAAAGCCGCCTGAACCCGGCACAAGCGCGCCTTACCCACAATTTTTTCAGGGGTAATTTTAGAAAAATGTAATAAGTCGCGGCGAATATTACAGTTGAGTATTATTTGTAACTACTTAGTATTCATATGAACCCAGAAGTTTTAACCAGCTACCAGTGGACCCTGGTAGCCCTTTCCTTCCTGATTTCGGTGGCAGGCGCTTTTGTCGCGCTCACGGCAGCAACACGGATCCAGAGGCACAACACCCACAGCACCTTCAACATACTGACCGCCGGCATGGCGCTGGGCGGCGTAGGCGTCTGGGCCATGCATTTCGTGGGCATGCTGGCCCTCAAGCTCGACGTGGCCACCAGCTTTTCAATGATTGAAACCGGGATTTCCCTGGTCGTGGCGATCCTGGCCGCCTCGCTGGCCCTTGGTTTTGTGGCCAGGGCGCCCGACAGCCTGCCCCGCATGCTGGGTGCCGGACTGCTGCTGGGAACCAGCGTGGCATTCATGCACTACCTGGGCATGTATGGCATGAAGTTCGGCGGTTTCATCCAGTGGAACTATGGAATCGTCGCCATCTCGCTGGTCATCGCCGTGGTGGCGTCCACCGCCGCTTTGTGGCTGGCCTTCAACACGGCCAGTCTTGCCCGGCGCTTCGCCGCGGCGGTGGTCATGGCGGTAGCCGTCTGCGCGATGCACTACACCGGCATGGCGGCAGCCGAATTTGTCTGCACCACGCCGACGCGCTCCACGCTGCCGCAGGGCTTCGGTTACATCAGCTCGTTCAATCTGCCCAGCCTTGTCGTGATGGCCGCTTTCACCATGGTCGTTCTGATCGCCCTCGACCAGTTTCTCCAGCGCAGCCTGACCGTGCGTCCAAACGCTATCAGAACCCGCCGTTGATCATCCGGGGGGGAGCGCTGAACTAGCGCCGGCCGCCCAGCAGGCTGCCGCCCATTTTGAGCAAGTCACCCATCCCGACCTGGCCGTCGCCGTCCTGGTCCAGCAGGCTGCCCAGCAAACCGCCGCCCAGGCCACCCTGCTGCTGCACCCGCTCACGCTCCTGACCCAGCGTCTGCCCCAGGCTGCCGGC
>JAUSDK010000103.1 GCA_030650875.1 Polaromonas sp. | reverse complement strand
CCGCTCACGCACATGCGCCAGCCGCGGCACTTGTCCTGGTCGATCAGCACAATGCCGTCTTCCTCACGCTTGTAGATGGAGCCTGATGGGCAGCTGGCGACACAAGCCGGGTTCAGGCAGTGCTCGCACAGACGTGGCAGGTACATCATGAAGGTGTTTTCAAATTGACCGTAGATGTCCTTCTGGATGTCGTCGAAGTTCTTGTCCTTGCTGCGCTTCGAGAACTCACCACCCAAGATTTCTTCCCAGTTCGGACCCCAGACGATCTTCTCCATGCGTTTGCCAGTGATCAGGCTGCGTGGACGTGCTGTCGGTGCGGCTTTCATCTCGGGGGCTGAATGCAAATGGTCGTAATCGAACGTGAACGGCTCGTAGTAGTCGTCGATTTCCGGCAGGTTGGGATTGGCGAAGATGCGCATGAGCAGCTTCCATTTAGGGCCCTGGCGGGGTTCAATCTTGCCGCTGGGCAACCGGTGCCAACCGCCATTCCATTTGTCCTGGTTTTCCCACTCCTTGGGGTAACCGATGCCGGGCTTGGACTCGACGTTGTTGAACCAGGCGTATTCCATGCCGGGGCGGCTGGTCCAGACGTTCTTGCAGGTGACCGAGCAGGTGTGGCAGCCAATGCACTTGTCCAGATTGAGCACCATGCCGATTTGCGCGCGTATCTTCATGCTGCTTCTCCCATTTGTTGCACCAGTTGGGCGCGGTCGTCATCGCGCGGCGTATCTAACCAGTCGACCTTGTCCATCTTGCGCACCACGACAAATTCGTCGCGGTTGGTGCCAATGGTTCCGTAGTAGTTAAAGCCGTAGCTCAACTGCGCGTAGCCGCCAATCATGTGCGTGGGTTTCAGCACAATCCGGGTCACCGAGTTGTGAATGCCGCCGCGCTGGCCGGTGATTTCAGAACCCGGCGTGTTGACGATCTTTTCCTGCGCGTGGTACATCATCACCATGCCGGGCTTGACGCGCTGGCTCACCACCGCGCGCGCCGAAATCGCACCGTTGACGTTGTAGGCCTCGATCCAGTCGTTGTCCTCCACGCCGATCAGCTTGGCGTCGTCTTCGCTGAGCCAGATGATCGGGCCGCCCCGGCTCAGGGTGAGCATCAACAGGTTGTCGGTGTAGGTCGAGTGAATGCCCCACTTCTGGTGCGGTGTGATGAAGTTCAGCAGGATCTCGGCATTGCCGTTGGAACGGATGCCGTGTACGCCGGCCGTCGCCTTCAGGTTCACTGGCGGCCGGTAGCTGGCCAGGCCCTCGCCAAAGGCCAGCATCCACGGGTGGTCCTGGTAGAACTGCTGGCGCCCGGTCAGGGTGCGCCACGGAATGTACTCATGCACATTGGTGTAGCCGGCGTTGTACGACACGGTTTCGGACTCGATACCGCTCCAGGTCGGCGAGCTGATGATCTTGCGCGGCTGCGCCTGGATGTCGCGAAAGCGAATTTTCTCGTCTTCGCGGTGAATCGCCAGGTGCGCGTGTTCGCGGCCGGTCTGCTTGCCCAGCGCCTCCCAGGCCTTGACTGCCACGTGGCCGTTGGTTTCAGGCGCCAGCTGCAGCACCATTTCGCAGGCGTCGATGTCGCTGTCGATGCGCGGCATGCCCAGCGTCACGCCGGGCTCGGTCACCAGGCCGTTGAGCTGGCCGAGTTGCTTGACTTCGGTTTCGGTGTTCCACGAAATGCCCTTGCCGCCGTTGCCAATCTTGTTAAGCAGCGGGCCGACGGCCGTGAAGCGCTTGTAGACGTTCGGGTAGTCGCGTTCGACCACCTGCATCTGCGGCGCCGTCTTGCCGGGAATCAGCTCGCATTCGCCGCGCTTCCAGTCTTTCACCTCGAACGGCTGGGCCAGCTCGCCCGGGGAGTCGTGCATCAGCGGCGTGAGCACCATTTCGCGCTCAACGCCGAGGTGGCCGTCGCACAGTTCGCTGAATTTTTTGGCAAAGCCCTTGTAGATTTCCCAGTCGCTTTTCGACTGCCACACCGGGTCCACCGCGGTGGACAGCGGATGAATGAAGGGGTGCATGTCGCTGGTGTTCAGGTCGTTCTTTTCGTACCAGGTGGCCGTGGGCAACACGATGTCCGAATACAGGCAGGTCGTGCTCATGCGGAAGTCGAGCGTGACCAGCAGGTCCAGCTTGCCTTCGGGCGCCTTGTCGTGCCAGACCACTTCCTCGGGTTTGCCTTCTTCGGCGCCCAGGTCCTTGCCCTGCACGCCGTTGTCGGTGCCCAGCAGGTGCTTGAGGAAATACTCATGGCCCTTGCCCGACGAGCCGATGATGTTGGAGCGCCAGACGAACATGTTGCGCGGCCAATTGGCGGGATGGTCCGGGTCTTCGCAGCTCAATTTCAGCGAGCCGTCCTTGAGCGACTTGACGACATAGTCTTTCGCGTCCAGGCCGGCGGCCTGCGCGTCTTTCACCACCTGCATCGGGTTGGTCTGTAACTGCGGCGCGCTGGGCAGCCAGCCCATGCGCTCGGAGCGCACGTTGTAGTCGATCATGCTGCCGCCGTAGAGCTTTTTGTCGGCCAGCGGTGACAGCACTTCATCAACGCCGAGCTTTTCGTAGCGCCACTGGTCAGTGTGCGCGTAGAAAAAGCTGGTCGAATTCATCTGCCTTGGCGGACGAATCCAGTCGAGCGCAAAGGCCAGCGGCGTCCAGCCGGTTTGCGGCCGCAGCTTTTCCTGACCGACATAGTGCGCCCAGCCGCCGCCGCTTTTGCCAATGCAGCCGCACATCATCAGCATGTTGATGACGCTGCGGTAGTTCATGTCGCTGTGATACCAGTGGTTCATGCCGGCGCCGATGATGACCATCGAGCGGCCTTCGGTCTTCTCGGCATTTTCGGCAAACTGGCGCGCCACGGTGATGATCTGCGCGCGCGGCACGCCGGTAATCTGCTCCTGCCAGGCCGGGGTGTAAGGCGTGTTGTCGTCAAAGTCTGCTGCTACGAGTTCGCCCGGCAGGCCGCGTGCAATGCCGTATTGCGCGACTTGCAAATCGAACACCGTGGCGACCAGCGCCGAGCGTTCCTCGCCGGCCTTGCCGAGCGAAATGCGCTGCACCGGCACCGTGCGCACCAGCACGTCAGACTGCTCGTTGTTGGCGAAATGCTCGTGGGGAATGCCGCCGAAATACGGGAAGCCAACCTTGGCGCTGTCATGGCTGGCATCGTCGCCCTCCATCACCGACAGCCTGAGCCGCACCTCGTCGCCGTTGCGGGCTTCCTTGGCTTCCAGGTTCCACTGGCCAGCGTCGGCGCGGCCGTCCGGGCCCCAGCGAAAGCCGATGGCGCCGTTGGGCATCACAACCTTGCCGCTGGCATCAAACGCAACGGTTTTCCAGTCGGGGTTGTTGGCAGCGCCCAGCTTGCCGTTGAAGTCGGAGGCGCGCACATAGCGGTCGGGCACCAGCACGGTGTCGCCGTTTTCCAGTTGGTGTTCCTTCAGCATCACCAGCATCGGCAGGTCGGTGTAGCGGCGGGCGTACTCGTCAAAGTAGGCCGAGCGCGGCTGGCCGTTGCCGCCGAAGTAGAAGTCTTTCAGGATCACATGGCCCATCGCCATGGCGACGGCGGCGTCCGTGCCCTGCTTGGGGTGCAGCCACAGGTCCGACAGCTTGGCCACTTCGGAGTAGTCGGGCGTGATGGCCACGGTCTTGCAGCCCTTGTAGCGCACTTCGGTGAAAAAGTGCGCGTCGGGCGTGCGGGTCTGCGGCACATTGGAACCCCAGGCAATGATGAAGCTGGAGTTGTACCAGTCGGCCGATTCGGGCACGTCGGTCTGTTCGCCCCAGACTTGGGGGCTTGAAGGAGGCAGGTCGCAGTACCAGTCGTAAAAGCTCATGCACACGCCGCCAATCAGCGACAGGTAGCGGGAACCCGCGGCATAGCTGACCATGGACATCGCGGGAATCGGCGAAAAGCCGATGATGCGGTCGGCGCCGTGCTGCTTGATGGTGTAGATGTTGGACGCGGCGATCAGCTCGTTGACCTCGTCCCAGCTGGAGCGCACCATGCCGCCCAGGCCGCGCACGCTCTGGTAGTCGCGCCGCTTGGCGTCGTCCTGCACCACGGCGGCCCAGGCCTCGACGGGGCCCAGCGTGAGGCGCGCTTCGCGCCAGTGCTTGAGCAATCTGGCGCGGATCATCGGGTACTTGACGCGGTTGGCGCTGTACAGATACCAGCTGTAGCTGGCGCCGCGCGAGCAGCCGCGCGGCTCGTGGTTGGGCATATCCCAGCGCGTGCGCGGGTAGTCGGTCTGCTGGGTTTCCCAGGTCACGATGCCGCCCTTGACGTAGATCTTCCACGAGCACGAGCCGGTGCAGTTCACGCCGTGCGTGCTGCGCACGACCTTGTCATGCGCCCAGCGGTTGCGGTAGGCGTCTTCCCAGGTGCGGTCTTCACCCGTGGTGACGCCGTGGTCGCCCGAGAACGATTCCCGGGGGTTGGAAAAGTGGCTTAGTCGATCGAGAAAATGACTCATTTAATTCTCCGGTAATGGGATGGATAAGGCGCTGAAGTCGCGTTCATGGGTTTTTGATCTCTGCGCCAGGGCGCAGGTAAAACCACCAGTTCAGCACCAGGCACAGGGCATAGAAAATGGCAAAACCGTACATCGCCAGCTCGGGGGTGCCGGCCTTGATCTGGGCGCCAATCACCACCGGGGCGATGAAGGCGCCGTAGGCCGCAATCGCGGAAGTCCAGCCCAGCACCGGGCCGGCCTGCTGGCGGTCAAAGATCATGCCGATGGTGCGAAAGGTGGAGCCGTTGCCGATGCCGCTGGCGGTGAACAGCACCACGAACAGCAGCATGAACAGGAAGAAATACTCTTCAGGCGTGGCCGACTTGTAGGCCAGCAGCATGACGTAGCCGACCGCCACCGAGGCCGCAACCATGACAGCCGAAATGATCTGCGTCACGATGGAGCCGCCGACCTTGTCGGAAATCCAGCCGCCGATGGGGCGCACCGCCGCGCCGACAAAAGGACCGATCCAGGCATAGGTCAGGGCTGACGGCGCGTTGGGGTTCTTCAGCGTGTGCTGCATGATGCCGGCCGCGTCAGGCACATGGCTGATGCCAAAAATCACGGTGATGGCCAGCGGCAAGGCCATTGAAAAACCAATGAAGGAGCCGAAGGTCACGATATAGAGCACCGTGAGCGACCAGGTGTGCTTGTTGCTGAAAATAGCAAACTGCTTGGCGATGTTTTCCTTCATGGGGCCAAACGCGGTGAGCTTGAGCACCATGAGGGTGCTGACGATGATCAGCGGCATGGCGACCCACATGTTCAGCAGGCCCAGGCCCGTGGGCTTGGGCAGATAGAGGTACAGGCCCAGGCCGGCCGGCACGAAGGACAGCGTGTAGAGCCAGATGATCTTCAGGAAAGCCGGAATCGTGCCGCCAATCGAAGGCGACACGGTTTTCAGGTTGTTCATGCCGAAAAAACACAGGATGGACAGCGGCACCAGCGACAGCAGCCAAGTAAAACCCGCGTTCTGGATCCAGGTTGGCGTGCCGGCGGCGATCTTGCCGAAGATCCAGCCGCTGTCTTTCACCAGCGTCGTCGGCTCGCCGCCGAAGCTGCCAAAAACGCTCATGGTCATCACCAGCGGAATGACGATCTGCATGGTCGTCACGCCGAAGTTGCCCAGGCCGGCATTCAGCCCCAGCGCCGTGCCTTGCAGCCGCTTGGGGAAAAAGGTGCTGATGTTGGACATGGAGCTGGCAAAGTTGCCGCCGCCCACGCCCGACCACAGCGCCATCAGCTGAAAGGTCCAGAGCGGCCATTCAGGGTGCTGCAGCACGATGCCCGTGCCAATGGCGGGCGCCAGTAGCATGGCGGTGGTCAGGAAGATGGTGTTGCGCCCGCCCGCCAGCCGGATCAGGAAGGACGCGGGAATGCGCATGGTGGCGCCGGCCAGGCCGGCGATGGCCGTCAGCGTGAAGAGTTCGGCCTGGGTGAAAGGAAAGCCCAGGTTGAGCATCTGCACGGTGATGATGCCCCACATGCCCCAGACGGCAAAGCCGCAGAGGAGGCTGGGCACGGAGATCCAGAGGTTGCGGTAGGCAATGCGTTTGCCGGTGCTGTCACAGAACTTCTCGTCCTCGGGTCGCCAGTCGGTGATGTCAACGCCTGTACTGGTTTTGGTATTCATGGTGCTTCCTCGAAAAAGGGTCTGTTTCAGGATTGGGCGCCGGAGGCGTTCTTGCCCATGACTTCAGTGCGGCGCACCTCGGTCCAGTACATCCAGATCAGCGAGACCCAGACGATGCCGTACATGAACATGAAGGCGCTGGAGCGGATG
>JAUSDK010000230.1 GCA_030650875.1 Polaromonas sp. | reverse complement strand
GTTACACCGCCCAGAGCGAAACCCAAAAATGCGGATTCGACAGCTGATTTTACTTGCGGCCAAGCGCAGCGAGAATAGCGAAATGTTCCTTCTCAAAAAACCATGACTGCCTGTTCGCCCCATTCTCGTGAAGCCGGCAGCCACTCTCGCAAAGGCATGACGCCTAAGTACGGAGTTCTTGCCGAAGCCATACGGCAGAGAATCGCACATGGGGCATGGCCTGAGGGTACGTTCCTTCCGTCGCTCCACGAGCTTGCCCGTGAGTTTGATGTCGCCCGGCTTACCGCTAGACAAGCCATTCAATTGCTCGTGCAAGAAGGGTTGGTGGAGTCACATCAGGGGCGAGGAACCTTTGTGACTGGTCAACGCGCTGCGGTGAAGACCATCAAGGTGCAGTCAACATTGAAAGCCCTGACACAGATGTACGTTCAGAGTCCTCCAGAAATTCGTACTCTGGATGAACGTGTTGTCCAACTACCTGCTCACGTGGGTCAGGGGGATGAGCGACCCTTTGTCCGAATGCGTCGTGTTCATTCCGAGGGTGGGGTTCCCTACTGCGTAATTGCCGTGCATGTGGAGGCGAAAGTGTTTGAGCGAGCCTCTCAGGAGTTTCGAAACAATGCGGCAATCCCCATACTCATTTCGATGATTGGCCCCTCTATCAAGAAGGCCTATCAAACGCTAACTGTCCGTGCAGTCGACGCTGAAGCCGCGGTGTTGCTTAAGGTCCCACAGAACTCGCCCGCTGCATATGTTGAGCGGACCTTCGAAGTTACTGCTGGAAAAATTGTGTACTTTGCCGAGGTCATCTATCGAGGTGACCTTGTCAAGCTCGACATCGACCTTCAGGTGTAGCGAAAGCGCTCGTGAGGCAACGGATAGCGCCCAGTACACGGACAAGTCAGAAACGGCCAGACCAGACTGACAACTATGTTTGCTTGAGTCTGACTTACCCCGCTGAAAGCAACCACACCCGCACGCGAGTAGCTCGAAACTTGCTGTTGCGCCCTGGGCGTAGTTTCTTCGCCGCAACCAACCAAAAAACGCCAGGACTCGGGTTTACCCAGATGTGGCATTGACGGATTTTGCCGCCATAATAGGTCTACATATACATACCTATGAACAGTTTCAATTTACCCCAAAGGTCGCGAATCGTCATCTCCGAATGGATGAACACGGACGCGATAGAAAAGTTAAGCGCAGACCATGATGTGCAATACGACCCTAGCCTGGTCGACAACCCCACTTTGCTCCGTTCGTCCCTCGAAACAGCTCAAGCTCTGATAGTTCGCAATCGAACCCAAGTCAGTGCAAGCCTGCTAGACGCCGCAAAGGGGCTGCGCGTTGTGGGACGGTTAGGTGTCGGTTTGGAGAACATTGACCTTGATGCTTGCCGGGAGCGCGGCATCGATGTTTGCCCCGCTGTCGGGGCCAATGCCCGGTCTGTCGCGGAGTATGTACTCTGCAGCGCTATGTTGCTACTACGGGGCATCTATCTGCGAAGCGACGAAGTGGCGCAAGGCACTTGGCCGAGACAAGCTCTGGCTGGTGGGCGTGAGTCACAGGACAAGACGCTGGGTGTAATTGGCTACGGCTCTGTTGGACGGTTGACGGCGGACCTTGCACTTGCTGCGGGTTTTCGCATCCTCTATTGGGACCCCATGGGGCCAAGCAATCGTTCAATCGACGACGCCAACGCTAGCTCACGACTCCGTGCTGCGGGCAGCATCGACGCGCTCCTTGCTGCGTCGGACGTTGTCAGCCTTCATGTGCCGATGAGCGCAGGTACCAGGCACCTTATCGGTCGTGATGAACTCGCGCGTATGAAACAGGGTGCCGTACTCATCAATACAGCGCGAGGTGGGGTGATTGACGAAAGTGCTGTCGCGGCTAGCTTGAGGGCAGGCCACCTCGGCGGCGCAGCCATCGATGTATTTGAAGACGAGCCGCTGCCTTCTGGCAACGTCTGGCAAGACTGCCCCAACGTATTACTAACGCCCCACGTTGCGGGGCTGAGCATGGAATCGAATCAGCGGGTAGCGCACTCCGTTGCCGACGCAGTAGTGAAAAAACTGGCCACCTAACCCTTAAATTTAGAACTGGAGAAACCCATGACAATGAGTCGGCGCGCTGCGCTATCCACCTTCGCCCTTTCCGCAATCTGCTCCCCGCTGCTGGCACTCGCACAAGAATGGCCCCACAAGGGCGTCAACCTCATCGTGCCCTACCTCGCAGGCGGAGGCGTAGACCCCGTCGCGCGCATCATTGGCCAAAAGCTCACAGAGAAATGGAAGCAGCCAGTCATCGTCGATAACCGTGCTGGTGCCAGTGGCACCATAGGCGCGGCCGCTGTGGCCAGAGCCGCACCGGATGGAAATACCATCTTGATGTCGGCTACGGCAGAAGTTGTCATTAATCAGCATTTCATGTCGAAGATGCTGTACCAGCCTGAGCGCGACCTAAAGCCAGTGACTCTCACGGTGAAATTGCCGTTCGTATTGGTCGCGGAGCCCTCGAAGCCATTCTCAGATATGGCCAGCCTCATCGCCTACGCGCGGAAGAATCCGGGGAAAGTCAGCTACGCCTCATCGGGAGCCGGCACGCCTCAACATCTGGCAGGTGTGTTGCTGGAGGAGCTCGCGGGCGTACAGCTGCTGCATGTTCCGTTCAAGGGCGTGGCACAAGCGATGACGGACATCATGAGTGGTCAAGTGGATATCGGATTTGTCGGGCTGCCCACCGGGCTTCAACAGATTCAGGCAGGCAAGCTGCGGGCATTCGGCGTGTCTTCACTGACGTCATCCCCGGCGGCACCTCAAATCCCAGCCATCGCCAAAACCCCGGGACTTGAGAAGTTCGAACTTATTCAGTGGTTTGGCGTGTTCGTCCCTGCGAAAACGCCAGACGCAACCATCGCGAAGATTCAACATGACATTGCGGAAGTACTGGCCATGCCAGATGTCCGGAACAACCTGTTGAAGCAGGGGGCCGAACCGAGCGGCATGTCTGTTGCCGAGTTCACTGCCTTTACGAAGAGTGAATCTGAGAAGTTCGCCCGTATCGTCAAGTCCGCCAAGATTGTGCAGTAACGCGGATGTGCCGCAATGCGCGGCAATCCAGCCGATGTCATGCCCGCTCAGGACCGAATTAATAACGCCGACCGTGGATAGCAGATGTACGCGGGCGGCTACATAGTAAACATGAAGACCTCAGACCAGAACTGCAATCTTGAATTTGATGTCGACAAGATAGACGTCTTTGTCTTCAGGACCCCCGCAGACCCACCCGTACAGACGTCCTTCGGCATTATGCGCGACCGCCCTGCTGTCCTGTTGCGGGTGCGAGACCGTGATGGTGCAGAGGGCTGGGGAGAAATTTGGTGCAATTTTCCGGTGGTGGGTGCCGAACATCGTGGGCGCCTAGCTGCCACTTATCTCCCACCCATTGCATGTGGCCGGCGCTGGGCTTCCCCACAGGCATGCATGAATGAGCTAACCAGGCAGTTTGCCGTGCTCGCCATCCAATCGGGAGAGCCGGGGCCGCTTCAACAGATAGTCGCCGGCCTCGACGTAGCCATTTGGGACCTGCTAGCCCGAAAAGCCGGTCTGCCTCTTTGGAAGCTATTGGATGCGGAACAGGGCGATGAGTCCCCCGTCATACCCGTGTATGCGTCGGGACTGAATCCCACCAGCCCAGAAAAGCTGGTCGCACAGAAACTGAGTGAGGGCTATCGGGCATTCAAACTCAAAGTTGGGTTTGGCGAGGGTCGAGACCAAGCGAATCTGAAGGCCGTACGAGAGGTGATTGGCCCACATGTGCCCTTCATGGTGGATGCGAACCAAGCATGGACGGTGGAAGAAGCGATTTTGGCGGGTAGGTCCATGGCTGGCTACGACCTCGGTTGGCTAGAGGAGCCAATTCGCGCAGATTCGTCGACGTCAGAGTGGGCCCGGCTTGGGCGCGAGCAGCCTTTGAAACTTGCGGGGGGAGAGAACCTGTCCGGAACTGAGCAGTTCGTCGCTTTTGCTGAGAATCCAGGTATCACAGTGGTTCAACCCGACGTTGGGAAATGGGGCGGCTTCAGCGGGTGCGTAATGGTGGGCAAAGCGACGCTCGAGCGCAAAAAGCTGTTCTGCCCCCATTGGTTGGGTGCGGGTGTTGGGCTGGTTGCCTCGCTTCATTTGAAGGCCGCAGTTGGAGGTCCCGGGTATGTCGAAGTCGATGCAAACCCGAATCCGCTACGAGACATCTTCGCCGCACCCGTTTTTCAGGTGAAAGATGGAAGTGTCAGGCTCACTAACGCTCCAGGTCTTGGCATCAAGCCTGATGTACAAGCGTGTAGAGAACTCTTGGTTTGGCAGTCGTAATCAAGCATCCTGAGTCACCGAGGAAATACATACGACCGCCTCTTTGGCCGCAGGAAGGAAGTGAGCCGGATTGCAGGTTCTCGTTGGCCAACGACCGAAATTAATGAGCATGGCTTGTTGGCTCGGACAACATGGAGGCATGGGATTACCTTAGTCCCCGCCCTATCCTCCATGGCATTCTTGGATGAATGCATCGCAAAATGAAAAAAGCGCTCAGGTCAATGACAGGAGCGCTTAAATCAACGTTTGGTTGCGCGGGCAAGATTTGAACTTACGACCTTTGGGTTATGAGCCCAACGAGCTACCAGGCTGCTCCACCGCGCGATAAGAGGGTGGACTATAGCACCTGCCGCGATGGAAGCAGGTTTTGCGTAGTATTTATGTAGACAGCCTGGCCAACATCGCCAGTCGCGCCCACCAACCGGTCATCTCGCCTTCGCCTTCACTTTCAACCACGTCCTGAAAACAGGTTGCTATACGACTCGTATGACGACAAAAAACGTCATCTTGATGCAACCAATTTTGAGGACAACTTATGCAAGCGTTTGGCAACCTGGCGTCACAGCCTGAGCGGAAAGTCACCAAGGCCAGCAACAAAGGCTACTACGAATTCAGACTGGCCGAGAGCCAGCGGGGCGTCGATACTTCGACGACCTGGTACACCGTTAGGGTGATGCTGGATGAAAACCCGAATCTCAGCAAAGGAGACTTCGTCAAAGTCACCGGAAAACTCAAAACGGACTTCTACTTGTCCAAGGAAGGCAAGCCCAGTGGAACACTGCTTATCATCGCCTTTGACGCCAGCAAGGTGTCCAAGAATCCGGGCTTGCAGGAGGCAGCCGAATCAGGCGCCCCTGCTGCACCCAAAGAAACGGTGAAAGAAAAAGCGCCTGCAAAACAGCTGGTGCGCCCCCCCGGAGCGGGCACCAGACAAGACGCAGGTTCAGGTCGTTGCACCAGCTCAGGAGCAGGCAATGGTAGTGGAGCAAGAATCTGATTGGACGACTCTGTACAACTGAACGAGGTAACGGGCGTAACTCGGGTAACTCAGGTAACGCGCCCAGATACGATGATTTGATTTCAGAAGCCACCTCCTCGGTGGCTTTTTTCTTCTCAACTCGCATCAAACCGGAAGCATCCGTACAAAGGCTAAACAGGGTGCCTTTACGTCTCACCTTAACTTTTTGAAGTGTGACCATGTCAGAAAATATCCGTCTGCTGGGCAAGAGCGAAGTCATCGCCATTCTTGGCATCTGTGACCGCACCCTCGAAAAACTCGTCCGCAGCAACCAGTTTCCCGCCCCCTTGCGCCTGGGCAAGCGCGTGAGCTGGGTCGACACGGTCGTGCATCAATGGCTGGCCCGGGCCGTAGCGCCTCAGCTCAACTGGCAGCCGCCCAAGCGCCAGCGCCGCATCCCGGGAGGCGCTCCAGCAGCCTGAAGCCCGCCCAGTGCGGCGTCGCATCGCGGGGATGACCTGCGCGCGCCATTGGCCGCGAAACTCGAAAGGCTTGGGTGCTCTAGCCATGGTTCACCCCCTGCGACAGGCACATGGCCAGGGTGGGGGTAGCGTTGGCCGCGGCGCTGCGTGCCAGGGCGGGGACCGGAGCCTGATGGGCGGTCCGGCGTGCTGTAAATTCATGCTTCATTTGTCATCTCCAAAAGTGGTGGATAACAAGTCAAGCGAGTGCATTTAGCCTTTTTCAAGGAAAATTCACAACAGCCAAAAACCTGGCGCAGCGGGCTCGCAGCTGGACAGAAGGGGAAGCACCACAAACACGGACCGCAGGCCGCGCAAAAATGCGAAACTAACCGCATGCAGGCGAACCGTTGGGCCCTGTACCGGCACCCTCTCCTCTTCAATCTAGCGCTACCATCGCTATCATTTGCGCTATCAAAACCGTTCCAAAAGCACAAAAACAAAAGCCTCCCGATGGGAGGCCTTTGAATTCAAGCACTTAGCGCTGTTATTTTTGGCTCCTCAACCTGGGCTCGAACCAGGGACCTACGGATTAACAGTC
>JAUSDK010000090.1 GCA_030650875.1 Polaromonas sp. | reverse complement strand
CTGCATTCACACTGCAGGGGTCGCAAGTTCGAAACTTGCACCGCCCACCAGGATTTCCAAAAAAGCAATAGAAAAAGCCAAGTCGCTTGACTTGGCTTTTTTACGCCTGCATCATTTCAGGCGCAGGAAAATCTTCCCCTTCGGCTCAGAGCACCTCGCTGGCGAAATCTGCCAGACGCGAGCGCTCACCACGTGCCAGGGTGATGTGGCCGCCGTGCGGCCAGCCTTTGAAGCGGTCCACGGCGAATGTCATGCCCGACGAACCTTCGGTGAGGTAGGGCGTGTCAATTTGCGCCAGGTTGCCCATGCAGATGATCTTGGTGCCCGGTCCCGCGCGGGTGATCAGTGTTTTCATTTGCTTGGGCGTCAGGTTTTGTGCTTCGTCAATGATGACGTACTTGTTCAAAAAGGTTCTGCCGCGCATGAAGTTCATGCTTTTGACCTTGATGCGCGAGCGAATCAATTCATTGGTTGCCGCACGGCCCCATTCTCCGGAACTGGTGTCGGTTTTACCGAGGACTTCAAGGTTGTCGTCCAGTGCACCCATCCAGGGCCCCATCTTTTCTTCTTCTGTGCCCGGCAGAAAACCGATGTCTTCGCCCACCGACACGGTTGCACGCGTCATGATGATCTCGGTATAGCGGCGGTCGTCAAGCACTTGCGTCAGGCCGCTGGCCAGCGCCATCAGCGTTTTACCTGTTCCGGCGGTGCCTGCCAGCGTCACAAAGTCAACCTCTGGATCCATCAGCAGGTTCATGGCAAAGTTTTGTTCACGGTTGCGCATGGTCACGCCCCAAATGGCGTGCTTGAGGTGGGTGTAATCCTTGAGGGTCTTCAGTACCGCTGTTTTGGCCTGAATTTCAGTGACACGGGCATACAGCGGTGGCTCGCCCGGCGCCTCAAAATACACAAACTGGTTAATCAGCATGCTGGACACAATCGGTCCCTCAATGCGATAAAAGGTGTTGCTGCCTTGTTGCCAGCTTTCAAGGGTCTTGCTCTGGCGCGTCCAGAAGTCGGCGGGCAGCGCCAGCGAACCTGAATACAGCAGATCGTCATCTTGCAGCGTCTTGTCGCTCTGGTAGTCGTCGGTGGCCAGCCCCAGCGCCCTGGCCTTGACGCGCATGTTGATGTCCTTGGACACCAGCACCACCTCGCGCGGCGCATATTCCTTGCGCAGTGCTTCCACCACGCCAAGGATCTGGTTGTCAGCCTTGCCTTGCGGCAGGCTCAGGGGCAGCGTGTAGTCCAGCGGTTTGGTCTGGAAAAACAGGCTGCCACCGGCTTCGCGGTGACCGGTCGTATTGAGTTTGAGTCCCTTGCCGATATCTGCGCCCTGCGATCCTGCCAGGGCGTCCAGCGATCGGCTGGTCTGGCGCGCATTGCGGGCCACCTCGGTCATGCCCTTTTTGTGGCCGTCGAGTTCTTCGAGCACGATCATGGGCAGGAAGATGTCGTGTTCTTCAAAGCGGAACAGGCACATCGGGTCATGCATCAAGACGTTGGTATCGAGTACAAACAGCTTGGCCGGCCCCGTGTATTTGGCTTTAGCGGGTTTTGCCGCCAGTCCTGGTTTTTTGATACTCTCTTTTTTATAGCCTTCAGTGCGTGTTGGCTCGGGGCTGGCAGGCTCTTTACCTTTAAAGACTAGCGGCTTCGCGCCAGCCTCGGCTGTGCGGTTGTCAAACAGATCCAGTACCGGCGGCGTTTGTGCAGCTGCTGCGGCCTCTGGTTTTCGTGCCCGCCTGGGTGACGGATGGACCGGCGCGTTGAGTACGGCCGGCGAGAGCAGCGCGGCACGCTTGGTGGGGGCGGGTGGCAGGGGCATGGTGTTTAAAACTTTCTAAAAAGAAGTTTTGGAGGTTCTGGAAGTAAAAAAGCCGCCTCGTGACCGGGCGGCTTTTTCTTGGGTACGGTTATGAAGTTCACCAACATGAACTTATTATGCACAACTCATGTGACAGGGCAATACCCCGTTTCATTCGTACCTCAATGCGTCTTCACGCGGTGGTTTTCAGGGCCTTGACAGCTTTCAGGACGTCGTCCACATGGCCAGGTACTTTCAGGCCACGCCATTCGTCTTTCAGCAGGCCATCGGCGCCGACCAGAAAGGTGCTGCGTTCGATGCCTTTGACTTTTTTGCCATACATGATCTTGTTTTTGACCACGCCGAACATGTGGCACATTTTCTCTTCGGTATCTGCAATCAGCTCGAAAGGCAGTTCAAGCTTTGCCTTGAACTCGTCATGGGACTTCATGTTGTCGCGTGACACGCCAAACACGGTGGCACCGGCCTTGACGAAATCCTTGTAGCGGTCACGAAACTGCATGGCTTCTGTGGTGCATCCGGGGGTGTTATCTTTGGGATAAAAGTAAAGTACGACAACATGACCCAGGTGGGTCTGGTTGGAAACCTTGAGGCCACCTGTAGCGTTCGCTTCAAATTCGGGAAGTGGTTTGTTGACGACGACTGCCATACTGAGTAGACCCTGACGAAAGTAGTTGTAATTAGCCGTGGCTTTTGGTTGCAGGACCCGGGCTGGGAGTTCGCGTGCAGTACCAAGAGCAACCCTGTATTTTACTCTGAAAGAGGAATCCTTTCAGTCCTGGCTCCAGGTTGCCTCAATCAGCAGTGCTGCAATCACCCGGCGTCCCTCGCCCGCCAAAATGTTGTAAGTGCGGCAAGCGGCCAGTGTGTCCATGGTTTCAATGCCAATGCGTTGCGCCATCAAGGTGCGCAAAAACGCGGGCGGCGGGAAGCGTAGCCGCGCTCCGCTGCCAAAAATCACCAGTTCGGGCCGGGTATCCGCAAGAAGCGCGAAGTGCTCGGCGGTGAGTTGCTCGAAATGCGCGCAATTCCAGTCGAATTTCTCGCCCCCCGAGCCAATCACGACGCTGTGTTCGATTTTTTCAGCGATGCCATTGCGCCCCAGGCCGACCCAGCCGGGGCCGTAGCCCAGAATGGATTGGACATCAAGATGGTCTGGTTGGAGTTTCATGAGGATTCAGGGCGTTGAGGGGCCGGAAAACGGCAACAAGCCAAGCCCGCTTTGCTGGCCGACTGCAAGCGAAAACCGCTTTTTATGTGGTCAAATTATAGATTCCGCTCTAATTCCCCGCTGCAGCGCGGCCTCGTTCCCCCTGTGGCCGGGCTTTTGCGGTTGATTTTGTCAGCCAGGTTGCCGGAGCGGTTTGTGCCCGGATATTGAAATAAGCGCCATGAAACTGATCACCAAATCTGCCAAATTAGCCAACGTCTGCTACGACATTCGCGGTCCCATCATGGACCGGGCCAAGCAGATGGAGGAAGAAGGCCAGAAAATCATCAAGCTCAACATTGGCAATCTTGCCGTGTTTGGCTTTGACTCGCCTGAAGAAATCCAGCAGGACATGATCCGCAACCTGCCCAATTCGGCCGGCTATTCGGACAGCAAGGGCATTTTTGCGGCGCGCAAGGCGGTCATGCATGAGACGCAAAAGCAGGGCGTCAAGGGTGTCACGCTCGATGACATTTACCTGGGCAACGGCGCCAGCGAATTGATCGTGATGGCGACCAACGCGCTGCTGAACGATGGCGATCAGTTGCTGGTGCCCACGCCAGACTATCCGCTGTGGACGGCGGCTGCCAGCCTGTCGGGCGGCACGCCTGTGCATTACCTGTGCGATGAGGCCAATGGCTGGATGCCCAATCTGGACGATATCCGCGCCAAGATCACGCCATCCACGCGCGGCATCGTCGTCATTAATCCCAACAACCCGACCGGTGCGCTGTATTCCGACGCGCTGCTCAAGGGCATTGTCGAGATCGCGCGCGAGCACGGCCTGGTTATTTTTGCCGACGAGGTCTATGACAAGGTGCTGTACGACGGCGCGCGCCACACCGCCCTTGCCAGCTTGTCGCAAGACGTGCTGACGCTGACGTTCAACAGCCTGAGTAAAAGCTACCGTTCCTGCGGCTACCGCGCAGGCTGGATGGTGGTGTCGGGCGACAAGCGGCCCGCGCGAGACTACATCGAGGGGCTCAACATGCTTTCCAACATGCGGTTGTGCTCGAACGTGCCGGGCCAGTGGGCGATCCAGACCGCGCTGGGTGGCCACCAGAGCATCAACGAACTGGTGGGCGAGGGCGGTCGCCTGCGCCGCCAGCGCGACCTGGCGTATGAGTTGATCACCGCCATTCCGGGCGTGAGCTGCGTCAAGCCCAGCGCCGCCCTATATATGTTTCCCCGGCTCGATCCCAAGATTTACCCCATCACCGACGACCGCCAGTTTTTCCTGGAATTGCTTGAAGAAACCCGCGTCATGCTGGTGCAGGGAACGGGGTTCAACTGGGCCACGCCGGATCACTTTCGCATCGTCTTTTTGCCGCATGAAAACGACTTGCGCGAAGCCATTGCGCGCATTGCCAAGTTTCTGGAAACCTGGCGCAACAACCACATTTGACTTCCGATTTTTTACAAACAAGACGCCAGCTGACTATGACAACAACGAATTTGAGCCCGATCCGGGTAGGCCTTCTGGGCATCGGCACCGTGGGCACGGGCACCTTCAACGTACTCCAGCGCAACCAGGAAGAAATCCGGCGCCGCGCCGGCCGCAGCATTGAAATTACCATGGTCGCTGACCTTGACGTGGCGCGTGCCAGGGCCGCTGTCGGCGAGGGCGTTCAGGTGGTGGACGATGCGCGGAAAGTGATCGCCAACCCCGAGATCGATGTCGTGATCGAGCTGATTGGCGGCTACGGCATTGCCAGGGCCTTGGTGCTGGAAGCGATTGAGGCGGGCAAGCATGTCGTCACGGCCAACAAGGCGCTGCTGGCCGTGCACGGCACCGAGATTTTTGCGGCGGCGCAGCGCAAGGGTGTCATGGTGGCCTTCGAGGCGGCGGTGGCCGGCGGCATCCCCATCATCAAGGCCCTGCGCGAAGGCTTGAGTGCCAACAGCATTCAGTGGATCGCCGGCATCATCAACGGCACCACCAATTTCATCCTGTCCGAAATGCGCGACAAGGGCCTGGACTTTGACGTGGTGCTGAAGGAAGCGCAACGCCTGGGTTACGCCGAAGCCGACCCGACCTTCGACATCGAAGGCGTCGACGCGGGCCACAAGGTCACGCTGATGTCCGCCATTGCCTTTGGCATCCCGGTGCAGTTCGACAAGGCCTATGTCGAGGGCATCACGGCGCTGGCGGCGCAAGACATTCGCTACGCCGAGCAACTCGGCTACCGGATCAAGCTGCTGGGCATCACCAAGCGCGTTGCCAATGGCATCGAACTGCGGGTGCACCCCAGCCTGGTGCCGGCCAAGCGCCTGATCGCCAACGTCGAAGGCGCCATGAATGCGGTCGTGGTGCAGGGCGATGCCGTGGGCACCACGCTGTACTACGGCAAGGGCGCCGGCAGCGAACCCACCGCCAGCGCCGTGATTGCCGACCTGGTCGACATCGCGCGTCTGCACACCGCTGATGCAGCGCAACGGGTCCCGCACCTGGCCTTCCAGCCAGACGCCATGAGCGACCTGCCCATCGTGCCAATGTCCGAAGTGGTCACCAGCTACTACCTGCGCCTGAACGTGGCCGATGAAGCTGGCGTGCTGGCCAAGGTCACCGGCATTCTGGCCTCCATGGGCATCAGCATCGACGCCGTGCTGCAGCGCGAGGCCGATGAAGTCGGCGGCGAAGGCGCTACGCAAACCGACCTCATCATCCTGACCCATGACTGCGTGGAAGCCAAAATGAACGAGGCGCTGGCGCAAATGCAGGCGCTGCCCACCGTGCTGGCGCCCATCACCCGCATCCGCAAGGAGGAACTGGCGTGATGCGTTACCTCTCCACGCGCGGCCACCCCGACCGCAAGCAGTTTTGCGAAATCCTGCTCGAAGGCCTGGCGCCCGACGGCGGCTTGTACCTGCCAGAGCACTATCCGCAGGTGGACGACGCCACGCTCACCCAATGGCGCAGCCTGCCCTACGCCGATCTGGCGTTTGAAGTGCTGTCGCTCTACATCGACGACATTCCTGCGGCTGACCTGAAGGCGATTTGCGCCAAGACCTACACTGAGGAAGTGTTTGGCACCCCGCAAATCGTGCCGCTGCGCCCGCTTGAAAGTGGCCTGTACCTCGAAGCCCTCTCCAACGGCCCGACGCTGGCGTTCAAGGACATGGCCATGCAGTTGCTGGGCAACCTGTTCGAGTACGAACTGGCCCGGCGCGGCGAAGAGCTCAACATCCTGGGCGCCACCAGCGGCGACACCGGCAGCGCCGCTGAATACGCGATGCGTGGCAAGAAAGGCGTGCGCGTGTTCATGACCTCGCCCAACGGCCGCATGAGCCCATTCCAGCAGGCGCAAATGTTCAGCCTGCAGGACGAGAACATCCACAACATCGCCGTCGAAGGCGTGTTTGACGACTGCCAGGACATCGTGAAAGCCGTGTCCAACGACCTCGAATTCAAGCGCCAGTACAAAATCGGCACCGTCAATTCGATCAACTGGGCGCGCCTGATGGCCCAGGTTGTTTACTACTTTGCCGGCTACTTCCAGGCGACCACATTGAATAGCCAAAAGGTCAGCTTCGCCGTGCCTTCAGGCAATTTTGGCAACGTCTGCGCCGGCCATGTAGCCCGTAGCATGGGGCTGCCCATAGACAAGCTGGTGGTCGCCACCAATGAAAACGACGTGCTCGACGAGTTCTTCCGCACCGGCGTTTACCGCGTGCGCGGCAGCGCCGACACGCATGAAACCTCCAGCCCGTCGATGGACATTTCCAAGGCCTCGAATTTCGAGCGCTTTGTGTTCGACCTGCTGGGCCGCGATGGCGCCAGGGTCAAGGCGCTGTTTCATGACCAGCTGGGCAGCCAGGGCCGGTTTGACCTGAGCGCCGACCCGGCCTTCCAGTCGGCCGCGCAGGACTACGGATTTGCAAGCGGCAAGAGCACGCACGCCGACCGCCTGGCCACCATTCGCGATACCTACGAGCGCTTTGGCACCATGATCGACACCCACACCGCCGATGGCGTGAAAGTGGCGCGCGAGCAACTGCAGCCCGGTGTGCCGATGATCGTGCTGGAAACCGCCTTGCCCATCAAGTTTGCGGCCACCATCGAGGAAGCGCTGGGTCGCTCGCCCGACCGTCCAGCCCGTTTTGAAGGCATCGAAGCCCTGCCCAAGCGGGTCTTGGTGGTGCCGGCCGACGTGGCCCTGATCAAGCGCTACATTGTTGAAAATGTGCATTAAATCGATCTCTGGCCTATATTTTTCAGATGATGCTAGCTATTTAATTGGTAGCGCTTCTGGTGTATTAAAGGTGACATCATGAAGGTCGTCGGATTTTCCGGGTACTCGGGTTCGGGCAAAACCACGCTGGTCGAGCAACTGATTCCTGCCCTCAAGCTGCGCGGCCTGCGCGTGTCCATCGTCAAGCACGCGCACCACAGCTTTGACATTGACCATCCGGCCAAGGACACGCACCGGCACCGCGAAGCCGGCGCTTTTGAAGTGGTCGTTGCCTCGCAAAACCGGCTGGCGCTGATGCGTGAGTTTGAGCAGCCCGCCGCGTTGACGGTTCACCATCTGATTGCCGAGCTTTACGATGGCGTGGACTGGGTGCTGGTCGAAGGTTTCAAAAATAGCGATCTGCTCAAGATCGAGGTCTGGCGCGCGCCCTCGGCCAGCTATGTCGGCAAGCCGGCTCGCTACATGCACGACGATTTCATCGTGGCCATTGCCACCGACGCGCCCGGCCAACTGCCTGAGCCCACCCTGCGCCCGGTGCTGGATTTGAACAATGCTGACGCGGTGGCCGACTACCTGGTCAACAATCAGGAACGGTTCCACTATTCGTTTGAAGACCGCCTCGACTAATCAACCCCTGCTGGTTCACGCCAATTCCGGACACCTCCCCATGAGCCCTGCGCCTGAAATCCCTTCCATTCCCGCCAGCGCACCGCCTGCACGCGCACCGCTCAAGCCGCTTGACGTGGCCTTGGCCGAACTGCTGGCCCTGGCCACGCCCCTGCAGGGCGTTGAACTGGTTTCCACCTTTGACGCCGACGGCCGCGTGCTGGCCGGGGACCTGGTGTCCGCCCTCGACGTGCCCGCGCATGACAACAGTTCCATGGACGGCTATGCCGTGCGCTGTGCCGACTGGTCCAGCGCCCATACAGTGCTGCAGGTGCACCAGCGCATTCCGGCCGGCAGCAGCGGGCAGGCCCTTGCACCGGCCTGTGCTGCCCGAATTTTCACCGGTGCCCCGATTCCGTCCGGCGCTGATGCCGTGGTGATGCAGGAAGACTGCGACACCGTGGCCGCCGGCGACCAGGCTTTTCCGGGTATCCGCATGCACGCTGCGCCCAAGCCAGGGCAGTGGATTCGCCGCCGCGGCGAAGACGTGGCCGCAGGCGCCGTGGTGCTGCAGCGCGGCGAACGGCTGAGCCCGGCCGCCCTTGGGCTCGCGGCCAGCATTGGTTTTAGCCAGTTGCCCGTGGCGCCACGTCCCCGCGTGGCCCTGTTTTCTACCGGCGACGAGCTGGTCATGCCCGGCGACGTCGCCCCCGCCGACATGAAGCCCGGCGCCATTTACAACTCCAACCGTTTCTTTTTAAGGGCCCTGCTGCAGCGCCTGGGCTGCATCGTGACGGACATGGGCATCGTGCCCGACCGGCTTGATGCCACCATCGCCGCGCTCCAGGGCGCCAGCCAGCAGCACGACCTGATCCTGACCAGCGGCGGCGTGTCAGTGGGTGAAGAAGACCACATCAAGCCCGCCGTGCAGGCGCTGGGCAGTTTGATGCTCTGGCAAATGGCCATCAAGCCCGGCAAACCATTTGCCTACGGCCAGGTCGGAAAAGCCCATTTCATCGGCTTGCCGGGCAATCCGGTGTCCAGCTTTGTGACCTTTTTGCTGCTGGTCCGCCCCTTTTTGCTCAGGCTGCAGGGCGTGACGGACGTCGCGCCTGAATCCATGACGGTCACCGCTAATTTTGATTGGCCTAAAGCCGATAAACGACGTGAGTTTTTGCGCGTGAAGCGCAACGCCACGGGCGTGCTGGCGCTGTTTGACAACCAGAGCTCCGGCGTGCTGACCTCTGCGGTGTGGGCCGATGGTCTGGTGGACAACCCGGCCGGCCAAACCATTGCGCAGGGCGACCCGGTGCATTTCATGCCGTTTTCGGCCCTTTTGTCGTGAACCCCGTTTCCTGAAAGCCTGGTCCATGAAAGTCACCATCAAATACTTTGCCTCCGTTCGCGAAGCCATCGGGCAGGGCAGCGAAGTGCGTGAAACCGGCGCGCGCACGCTGTCGGACCTGCGCGACGAGCTGCTGGCCGCCAGCCCTGCGCATGCCGCCAGCCTGGCGCGCGGCAAGTCGGTACGCATGGCGCTGAACCAGGTCATGCGCGACGAGTCGGCGGCGCTGACCGACGGCTGCGAAGTTGCCTTTTTCCCGCCTGTGACCGGAGGCTGACATGACGGCCCGCGTATCGATTCAGACTGAAGATTTTGACCTGGGGGCGGAGATTGCCGCGCTGCGCCAGGGCGACAAACGGGTAGGTGCCGTTTGCAGCTTTGTGGGCACGGTGCGTGACCGCAATGATGGCTTGAGCGTCAGCAGCATGGAACTGGAACATTACCCCGGCATGACCGAGAAATCCATTGAAGCGATGATTGACGAGGCCTGCGCGCGCTTTGATATTTTTGCCGCCCGGGTGGTGCACCGTGTCGGCCTGCTGCAGCCGCTGGACCAGGTGGTGATGGTGGCGGTGACGTCTGCCCACCGCGGCGAGAGCTTTCAGGCCTGCGAGTTTTTGATGGACTACCTCAAGACTCAGGCGCCGTTCTGGAAAAAAGAGCAGACGCCTGAAGGCGCACGCTGGGTCGATGCGCGCGTCAGCGACGACGCGGCGCTGGCCAAGTGGGGCATCAGCGCCAGCAACGCTTGAGCCCGGAGGTATAAGTTTGATTTTGATCAAGCTTGGCTGATTGAAGCGAGCGATGCAGTCTGGCACGTCTTGCAAACCCGCAGAAAAGGCCCAAGATCGAAGGGGACCCACCTTTTTTAGCGTTTCACCCGGAGTGACTACATGCGGCAAGACAAACTGACCACCAAATTCCAGGAAGCCCTGAGCGACGCGCAGTCGCTGGCCTTGGGCAATGACAACGGCTACATCGAGCCGGCCCACTTGCTGGCCGCCATGCTGCGCCAGGAAGACGGGCCGCGCGCCCTGCTGGAGCGGGCCGGCGTCAACGTCAATGGCTTGATGCAGGCGGCCGATGCCGCCGTCAAAAAGCTGCCGCAGGTGGAGGGGCAAGACCAGATCACGGTGGGCCAGGAACTGGCCAGGCTGCTGCAAGCGACTGAAAAAGAATCCATCAAGCGCAATGACCAGTTCATTGCCGGCGAGTTGTTTTTGCTGGCCCTGACCGACAGCAAGAGCGACGTGGGCCGCATCGCCAGGGAAAGCGGCCTGACCCGCAAGGCGCTGGAAGCGGCGATTGATGCCGTGCGCGGCGGCCAGAATGTCAACAGCGCCGACGCCGAAGGCCAGCGCGAAGCCCTCAAGAAATACACCCTGGACCTGACCGAGCGCGCCCGCCTGGGCAAGCTCGACCCGGTAATCGGCCGCGACGATGAAATCCGCCGTGCCATCCAGGTGCTGCAGCGCCGCACCAAGAACAACCCGGTGCTGATTGGCGAGCCCGGCGTGGGCAAGACCGCGATTGTCGAAGGCCTGGCGCAGCGCATCGTCGCCGGCGAGGTGCCTGATTCGCTCAAGGGCAAGCGCGTGCTGTCGCTCGACATGGCGGCCTTGCTGGCGGGCGCCAAGTTTCGCGGCGAGTTCGAGGAACGCCTGAAAACGGTGCTCAAGGAGTTGGCGCAGGACGAAGGCCAGACCATTGTTTTTATTGACGAGTTGCACACCATGGTGGGCGCCGGCAAGGCCGAAGGCGCGATGGATGCGGGCAACATGCTCAAGCCTGCGCTGGCCCGAGGCGAACTGCATTGCGTGGGTGCTACCACGCTGGACGAATACCGCAAGTACATTGAAAAAGACGCCGCGCTGGAGCGCCGTTTCCAGAAAATTCTGGTTGGCGAGCCGTCGGTGGAAGCCACTATTGCCATTTTGCGCGGTCTCAAGGAACGGTACGAGTTGCACCATGGCGTGCAGATCACCGACCCGGCCATTGTGGCCGCAGCCGAACTGAGCCACCGCTACATCACCGACCGTTTCCTGCCCGACAAGGCGATTGACCTGATCGACGAAGCCGCCAGCAAGGTCAGCATTGAACGCGATTCCAAGCCTGAAGTGATTGACAAACTTGAACGCAGGCTGATCCAGTTGCAGATCGAGCGCGAAGCCGTGCGCCGCGAAAAGGACGATGCCTCGCAAAAGCGCTTTGGCCTGATCGAGGAAGAAATCGACAAGCTGCAAAAAGAAATCGCGGATCTCAACGAAATCTTGCAGGCTGAAAGAGCCCAGGCGCTCGGCTCCAAAGACGTGATGGAAGAGATTGACCGCATCCGTATCCAGATTGAGGAATTTACCCGCAAGGGCGATTTCAACAAGGTGGCCGAACTGCAATATGGCAAACTGCCCGAACTGGAAAAGCGGCTTAAAACCACGCAGGACAGCGAAGCCCAGAAGGGCGTGGACAACGCGCCCAAGCTCTTGCGCACCCAGGTTGGCGCTGAAGAAATTGCCGAAGTCGTGAGCCGCGCCACCGGCATTCCGGTGTCCAAGATGATGCAGGGCGAAAGGGACAAGCTGCTGCAGATGGAGGACAAGCTGCATGATCGCGTGGTCGGCCAGAACGAAGCCATTGCCGCGGTCGCCAATGCGATTCGCCGCTCGCGTTCGGGCCTGAGCGACCCCAACCGCCCGACCGGCTCCTTCCTGTTCCTTGGCCCCACGGGCGTGGGCAAGACCGAACTGTGCAAGGCGCTGGCCGGTTTCCTGTTCGACAGCGAAGAGCACCTTATTCGCGTGGACATGAGCGAGTTCATGGAAAAGCACTCGGTCGCCCGCCTGATTGGCGCGCCGCCCGGCTATGTGGGTTACGAGGAGGGCGGCTACCTGACCGAAGCCGTACGGCGCAAACCCTACAGCGTGCTGCTGCTCGACGAGGTGGAAAAAGCCCACCCTGATGTGTTCAATGTGCTGCTGCAGGTGCTCGACGACGGCCGCCTGACCGATGGCCAGGGCCGCACCGTGGACTTCAAGAACACGGTGATCGTCATGACCAGCAACATCGGCTCACCCATCATCCAGTCCATGGTCGGCCAGCCCTACGAAGAGATCAAGGAAGCGGTGACCGACGAGCTGAAGAACTACTTCCGCCCCGAGTTTTTGAACCGCATTGACGAAACCGTCGTGTTCCATGCGCTCGATGCGAAAAACATCGAATCCATCGCCCGCATCCAGCTCAAGGTGCTGCTCGAACGTCTGGCCAAGATGGACCTGGCGCTGGAGGTGTCGGAAGCGGCGATTGCCGAACTGGCCAAGGTCGGCTTTGACCCGGTGTTCGGTGCCCGGCCGCTCAAACGCGCGATTCAGCAGCGGATTGAAAACCCGCTGTCCAAGTTGCTGCTGGAAGGCCGCTTTCCGCCCAAGAGCACCATTGCGGTCGATGTGGACACTATCCGCGCGCCGGGCGTGTTCAGCTTCGGGCCGCAGGCGCACTGAGCGTTTAACGGGGGCTGGGTGCCGACAGCGCCTCCAGCAGCGCCATGTCGCCCAGCTTGGGGTCGTGCTTCAGGGCGAGCACCGCCGTGTGGTTGTCAACGCCCATCTCCAGCATCACGTCGTCGGGCATGCCGCGCCGAAAGTTCACGCCAGCCATCATGACCTGGCCGTCAAAACTTTAGCGCCCGTAGATAGACGGCTAAGGCTTGATTTGATGCATATTTTTGACCTCAGAACGACTTTTATCGATGCCCGTCTGCCTTCAGCCTGGCATGCTGGCGCAGCCAGTCGGCAAATTCGCTTTCGGTGACATCGCCTGTGGCGACGGCGAGCATGGTGATCGTGGCCTCGGCCTGCGAGGCGTACAAGCGGTAGCCGTTGAGGTAGAGAAACAGACCGGTGGCCAAAAAGGCCGCCCGTTTGTTGCCATCCAGAAAAGGGTGGTTTTTAGCCAGTCCTACGGTGTAACTGGCCGCGAATGCCGCGAATGCCGCGAAGTCCGGCGGGTTGGCCGGATCGGTGCCGGCCAGCAAATTAAGCGACCGGCCCAGCGTCGAATCCAGTAATCCAGTAATCCAGTAATCCAGTAATCCCTCATCCCGCAAACCCACACCGCCATCATGTTCCGCCAGGCTTTCGCCGTGTAGCAGCAGCAGTGAGTACTTGGCAATCCAGCGCCACGTCATTTGGCAAGCTGGTGAAAGGTGTCCAGGAAATCACGCATGAAAGCTCGGCCCGCCGTGATTTCTTCTTCCAGCACCGGGTCATAAGGCGTCAGCGTGTAGCCGTGTGGTGTCTCGATCAAAAACACCGTTTCACCCTTGCCCAGCTTCAGGCGGGCAAGGGCTTCCTTGGGCAAAACCACACCTACGGAGTTGCCGATTTGGGTCAGTTTAAGCATGTGCATGGGAGTCCGGTGTTATCCCAGGTGTAATACCAAGCTAGGTGCACGGCTGCGTCAAATACCGTGTTTTTTTACTTTGGTCCCTGCATGCTTCAGCCAGGCATTCAAAGCAATGCTTTTTAACATTAGCCGTCATGCCCGCGAAGGCGGGGATCCAGCGCGCTCGGGTTAGCGGGATGCGCGTTGAAACTGGCGATCACGCGCTGTGCCGGCCACCCGGCTGAATCAGCGTTCGGCCGCTTCCAGGCGCTGCACTCGTGCGCGCAACGCGTCCAGCTCGTCCAGCAGTTCCAGTGCCAGCGCGGCCCCGGCCAGGTTCACGTCCAGGTCGTTTTGCAGCCGCAGCGCGACTCTGGCGCGCTGCAGGTGCATGCCGCTAAAGCGCCATTCGCCAGGCGCGTCGCCGGCCGGGGCCAGCACGCCTTCGTGCACGAGTTCCATGATGCGTTCAGCCTCTGCCTCGCAGGCACCGCACAGGTCGGCCAGGCTCAGCCCGGTTTGCTCTTCCAGAATCAGGCCGGTAATTTCTGCCATCGTGAACGTGGGTGTCATGACTTTCCCCCGAGTTGGGCGCGTGGCTTGAAGCTGCTGAACTGCTTGGCCATGCCTTGGTAAAACGTTTTTCCGGCCTCGGTGTCGGCGGGCGGCAACACAATTTGCAGCACCAGGTAAAAGTCGCCCGGGGTCACGCCAGGCAGGCCGCGGCCCTTGAGCCGCAGCTTGCGCCCGTTGGGCGAGCCGGCCGGTATCTTGACTTCTACCGCGCCCAGGGGCGTGGGTGCTTCGACTTCTGCGCCCAAAGCAGCCTCCCACGGGGCAACCGGCAGGTCCATGTACACGTCGTGCTTGTCTACCCGGTACAGCGGGTGCGGCCTGAATTCCACTTCCAGGAACAAGTCGCCCGCGCCGCCCTGGCCCACACCCGGCGCGCCTTGTCCGGCCAGGCGTATGTGCTGGCCGGCGCGTATGCCTTTGGGGATGCTGAAGCTGATCTGGTGCTCGCGCGGCACCACATGGCCCTGGTCGTCCATCTCGGGCACGCGCAGGCTGAGGGTGCGGGTGGTGCCTGCGTAGGCGTCTTCCAGGTCGATCTGGATTTTGGCGTGGTGGTCTTCGCCCTTGGCGCTGTAGGTGCGGCGGCCGCCGCCGGGGCTGGCGCCTCTTTTTCCGGCGGTGGCGAAGCCCTGGCGAAACAGCGATTCAAAAAAGTCGCTGTGGTCGCCGTTGGCGCCGCCGCCAAAGCCGCGTTCAAACCCGCTGCCGGCGTATTCGGCGCCGGCATTCCATTCGGGCGGCGGGCGAAAGTCTTGCCCGGCTTTCCAGTTGGCGCCGAGCTGGTCGTAGGCGGCGCGTTTTTCGGGGTCTTTCAGCACCTCGTAGGCTTCGCCGAGTTCCTTAAAGCGCACTTCGGCGTTTTTTTCCTTGCTGACGTCGGGGTGGAATTTGCGTGCCAGCTTGCGGTGCGCGCGCTTGATGTCGTCGGCCGTCGCGTCACGCGCCACGCCCATGATCTGGTAGTAGTCCTTGAATTCCATGGAGGCCCTTTAAAAGGAAATAAGGAAATAGGAAATGCAAGCCATCACGCGCCCTGGAAAAAGATCCGCTGCCTGCATTGTTCCGCGATTTGGCGCCGGCTTACTTGACCGGAATCATGGTCGCGGCAGGTACCGGCACGGCGGTCACGCTGTTTTGAGGCGAGCCTTCAATCAGGCGGTCGGAATAGGTCAGGTACACCAGCGTGTTGCGCTTGCTGTCGACCAGGCGCACCACGCGCAGCTTTTTGAACACCAGCGAGATGCGCTCGCTGAACATTTCTTCCTGCTGGGGCAGCGGCTTGCCTGCAAAACTGATGGGGCCTGTTTGCCGGCAGGCAATCGAGGCTTCAGCGCGGTCTTCGGCCAGGCCCAGCGCGCCCTTGATGCCGCCGGTCTTGGCGCGCGACACGTAGCAGGTGACGCCGCTAACCTTGGGGTCGTCGTAGGCGTCAATCACGATTTTGTGGTCGGGTCCGATGAACTTGAACACGGTGTCGACTTCACCAATCGACTCGCTGCTGGCGCCGCTGCAGGCGCTGAGCAGCAGGGCGAGCGCAAAGGCGTGGCCAGCAAGGCCCTGTCGTGGGGAGTGGTGGGTCATGGGGATTCCTTGGTGGGTGATGGTTGCGCAGAGGTGCCAAAGCAAGCCTCTTAATGTACAAAATATGCGCAAGGCGCCAAGCTTCTATCATGGGCCCATGACTCCCCTCAACGCCGACGCCAGCCCGAGCCGCCTTCGCAGCCTTTTTGACGCCCAGCACCGGGCCAGCCGCGTCCACGTGGACGTGCCGCTGGCCGTGCGCCGCCACCGGCTGCTGCGCATGCGGGCATTGCTGAACGCCCACGGCGGCGCACTGGCGCAGGCCGTGAAGGCTGACTTTGGGGTTCGTTCCCCGGAGTTGACCGAGATTGCCGACCTGTTTGTTCTGCGCACGCTGCTGTCCAGCACGCTCAAACACCTGCCCCGCTGGATGAAGCCGGTGAAGGTGCGCACGCCGCTGTATTTGCAGCCCGCCCATGCCTGTGTGCAGCGCCAGCCCCTGGGCGTGGTGGGCGTGGTGTCGCCGTGGAACTATCCGGTGCAGCTGGCGCTGGCCCCTGTCATCACGGCCCTGGGTGCCGGTAATCGCGTGATGCTCAAGCCCAGCGAGTTGACGCCCCGGACCTCGGCCTTGCTGGCCCAATTGCTGGCGGCATCTTTTTCGTCGGACGAGTTGTACGTGGTACAGGGCGACGGCGCGGTGGCGGCCGAGTTTGCCAGCCTGCCGTTTGACCACCTGTTTTTTACCGGCTCGACCGCAGTGGGCCGCAAGGTGGCCGCTGCGGCTGCTGCCAACCTGACGCCGACCACGCTGGAGCTGGGCGGCAAGTCGCCGTGCATCATTGATGCCTCCTGCAACATGGCCGATGCCGCGCTGAAGATCGCGCACGGCAAGCTGCTCAATGCCGGCCAGACCTGCGTGGCGCCCGACTATGTGCTGTTGCCGCGCGGGCGGGAAGCAGAATTTGAAACCGCTTTTGCGGCCGCCGTGAAGCAGCTGTTTCCGCGGATTGCCGGCAACCCCGATTACGCGAGCATTCAAAATGACCGTTATTTCGCCCGGTTGCAGGAAGCGCTGCTTGAGGCCCGGGCCGGCGGCGCGACCATCACGGTGATTGACCCGCAGGGCGTGTCGCCCGCCTCCAATGACCCCGTCACGCGGCAGATGGCGCCGGTGCTGGTGTACGGCGCGCGGCCCGGCATGCGGCTGATGGAAGAAGAAATCTTTGGTCCCGTGCTGCCGGTGCTGCCTTACGACACGCTGGACCAGGCGATTGGCTACATCAACGCCCGGCCACGTCCGCTGGCGCTGTACTGGTTTGGCGCTGACAGCGCCGCGCGCGACCAGGTGCTGGCGCGCACCGTGAGCGGCGGCGTCACCGTGAACGACACCTTGATGCACATAGCGCACGAGAACCTGCCGTTTGGTGGCGTGGGCGACAGCGGCTGGGGCAGCTACCACGGCGAAGCCGGCTTTTTGCGGCTGACCCAGCAAAAGCCAGTGCTGGTGCAGTCAACGTGGGCGCGTGGCGACTTGCTGTATCCGCCCTATGGCCCGCGTTTCAAGCGGGTCATGGGGTGGCTCAAGCGGCTGGTTTGATTGCTGTTTGAGCGCAAAAAAAACAGTTAAAAACCGGCAGCCCAACGGATGCATCCAGAAAGATTTGTCCTCAGTGGGCCTTGTCCGTGGGCAGTTGCTCTGCCACCAGTTCGACCAGGCTGGCAATGCGCGTGGGCCATTGGTCGGATTCAGCCCCCGCCATGAAATTGAGGCGGCAGCTCGCGCAAGACACCACCACCGTATTGGCGCCCGTGGCGTCGATCTGTTCGCGCTTGATCTCCCAGGCCTTGTGCCTGAGCGGCGCTGCCCGGTTGATCAGGAACGTCCCGGCACCGCCGCCGCAGCACCAGTTGAGTTCCGCCGTGGGCGCGGTCTCGCGAAAATCGCCGCCCAGTGCGCGAATGGCCGCGCGGGGTTCGTCAATGACACCGCCATGGCGGGCGAGCTTGCAGGCATCGTGGTAGGTGTAGGTCTGGCTGGCATCGCCAGGCTGCAGCTGTAGCCGTCCGCTTTGCACTTCCCGGCCCACAAATTCGGAGGCTGCCAGCACCTCGAAAGGCAGCGGGTCGCCGTTGTCGAGCCGGCCGTCCCAGCGCAGCGCCGGGTAGGCGTGGCCACACTCCGGCATGATGACCGTCTTGGCGCCGATCGCCAATGCCTCGTCCACCAGGCGCTTGGTTGCGGCCTTTTGCAGCGACTCGCTGCCCGACAGCAAGCCGAAATTCGCGGCCTCAAAGCCAGTGCTGCGCAGCGTCCAGTTCACGCCCAGATGATTCAGGATGCGGGCCGTGGCGGCCAGCGCGTCCTGATACAGCAGCACATCGATCACCGTGGACACCAGCATGACGTCAGCCCGCGGCGCATCGAAAGGGATCACGATGCCCTGCGCGCGCAGGGCCTCCACTGTCTGCAGCAACTCGGCCGGGCCCACACCGAACACGGTGCCCCTGCCGGCCTGCTCCTGCGCCACCGCCATTAGCTCGAGTGGCGCCAGCCCCGCCTCATAGAGCGCCTCACGCATCACATTCACCCCACGCGCGATATTGATGCCCATCGGGCACACCATGCTGCATCGGCCGCATTCGGTGCACGCGTCATAGACCAGTTCCTGCCATTCCTGCAGGTCATCCACCGTGATGTCGCGCGTGAACAGGCGGCGGATGGGCGCAAAGGCCGAGGTCTCGCGCATGTGCACGCGCCGGAGCAGGTCGAGCTTGCGGGTCGGCGTGTATTTGGGGTCTTGCGTGCTTTGGTAGAAGTGGCAGGCTTCGGAGCAGTAGCCGCAATTGACGCAGGCTTCCAGGTCCATGGCCAGCGCGCGGTCGGTTTTCTGGCGCATCACGGCCTTGGCGCGGGAAAGCCGCTCCTGATCCGACAGCTTTTCAGGCTGCGCCATCTCGCCCAGGTGGCTGATAGCGTCCTGGAATTGTTTGAACACGGCCATATCAATCATGTGCGAACTCCCCGGCGTCCCAGAAATCGGGCAAGCCGCATGCGGTTGGGCAGCACCAGAAAGGCGTGCATCAATTTGCCAAACGGAAACCACACCAGCAGCAACTCCAGGCTCAGCAGGTGCACGGCCAGTGGCCCGCGGTAAAGGGGGCTGGCGTGCGCCAGCAGCGATGCAGAGGACTCGCCGACCACGGCCATGCCGGTCATGAGCGGCAGCATGGTGACGGCCCAGGTCAGCATGTCGTCGGCCCGGGATATTTTCTTGAGCACCGGGTCGGTCAGCCTGAATAGCAGGGCGATCAGCAGCGACACGATGGTCGCGGCCGCCGCGATGTACATCACCAGGTCGGGCAGTGCAGGCCAGCCCAGGCCGGTGAGTCGGTGAATGAAGGCGATATGGGGTGCATAGCCAAAAAAGACCAGCGCAAGGCCGATATGGAAAACGTAGGGGTTAACGGTTACCAGCGTGGCGCTGGGATGAAACCCCCGGTGCGGGACCATGCGCGACAGGCTGGCCTGAAGCGCATCTGCTGTGTCAAACGACTGGCGTGCAGGCGCACCACCGGCCGCTGAGGCTGGCAGGCGCCAGAGGGCAAAAAGCCGCCAGGCCACGCCCACCACAAACACCAGGAGGGCGGTCGTGAGCAAGGGGCCGCGTGCCCAATCGAGCATGTCCATGCTGTGCTGCCTTTCCGGCGGATGATGAAGGGCTTGAGCGTAGCAGTCTCGCCCCGTTAAAAGATTGATCCGTATCAATGGTGCATGTTTGTTTTGACGTGGATCAACCGGCGGTGTTCAGGGGCGCCCTAGACTAAATTGGCGCGATGCCGCGGCGCAACGCCAAAGATAGTTTAAAAATTTATAATGTATCTTTCTATGATATATTTAAAAGTATAGTGTTTGCCTGAACACCAAAATCCAGGATTTATGACTTCCCCTGTTCTGAGCGTTCAACTGATGCATGAGGCCGCTGGCCGGGCCACCGCATTGCTGCGGGTGCTGGCCAACGAAGACCGGCTGCTGTTGCTTTGCCAGTTAACCCAAGGCGAAGCGTGCGTCAGTGAACTGGAAGAATTGCTCGGTATTCGCCAGCCCACGCTGTCGCAGCAACTGGCTGTTTTGCGCACCGAAGAAATTGTTTCAACCCGGCGAGAGGGCAAAAAAATCTTCTACCAGGTCTGCGACGCACGCGCTGTGGCCATGCTGTCCACCTTGTATGGCCTGTACTGCCCCGTGCCTTCTTCAACGCCGTCGGCCTCGTGATGAAATTTTGAAACTTCCATGACCACACTCCATCAAACCCATTCATTCACCCGCCAGGCCCGGCTTGCCGCTGCTGTGGGCGCCGCCATGCTGTGGGCGCTGGCGCCGCAAATCCATGCGGCTGACGCGCCCGCATCTGCGCCCGCAGTGGCAGCCGCACCGGCAGCCAGCAGCTACACCGTGGTGTACCGCGAGGTGCCCGACGTGATCAGCGCCGAAGGAGTGGTTGAAGCCGTTCGCCAGTCCACGCTGGCCGCGCAAATCCAGGGACAGATTGTTGAGTTGAAGGTCCGGGTCGGTGACACGGTGAAGGCCGGCCAGGTGCTGGCGCGCATTGACCCGCGTGCCGCCGAACAGGTGGTGTCTGGCAGCCAGAGCCAGCTGGCCGAAGCGCAGGCGGGGCTGACCAACGCCACGCGGGCCTATGAGCGCAATAAGCAACTGTTCGCGCAAAACTTCATCAGTAAAGCCGGGCTGGACCAGGCCGAGCTGGACTTCAAGGCGGCGCAGGCGCGGGTGGGTGCGGTGCAGGCCAATGCTGGCCAGGCGACGACCGCCAGAACCTTCACTACCATCACCGCGCCTTATGCCGGCGTGGTGGCGGCCACGCTGGTGGAACTGGGCGACATGGCCACTCCGGGCCGTCCGCTGGTCACGGTGTTTGACCCGGCCAGCATGCGCGTGGTGGCCACGTTGTCACAGTCCAGTTTGCGCGCGGTCAAGCTGCAAATGCCGGTCCAGATTGAGGTGCCAGACTTAAAACGCAGCCTGACGGCCAAACAGGTCACGCTGGTGCCGCTGGTGGACAGCCGCACGCACACTGCCAAGCTGCGGCTTGAACTGGCGGACGCCACCGGCTTGCTGCCGGGGCAGTTTGCGCGCGCCTACTTTGCCACGGGTGTGGCGCGCAAGCTGGTCATTCCTGACAGCGCCGTGCTGCGCCGCAGTGAAGTCACGGCCGTCTATGTGCAAGGCGAGGGCGGGCAGGCATATTTGCGGCAAATTCGCACAGGCGATGCGGTGGGCGGACTGACGGAAGTGCTGTCGGGGCTGCGGGAAGGCGAACGCATTGCGCTGGACCCCGTGAAAGCCGGTCTTTTGTCAGGCAGCAGCGCAAGCCCCGCCCAGAAATAGTCCCAGCGGTCGTCCCGTCATCCAGCGGTTCTTCTTCTTCAACGTCCGGAGGTTATATGGCTCATATCGTCATTTTGGGTGCGGGTATAGGCGGCATGCCTATGGCCTATGAACTGAAGGCTTTGCTGGGGGAGGGCGACCGGATCACGGTGGTGTCCAACACCAGCACTTTTCACTTCGTGCCTTCCAACCCTTGGGTGGCCGTGAACTGGCGCACGCGCGACGCGATTGAATTCGAGGCTGCGCCTTACCTCGCGAAGAAGGGCATTGCCTTTGATGGCGCAGGCGCCAAGCGGCTGCATCCCGAGCGCAACCAGGTGGAGCTGGGCGATGGCCGCTTGCTGGACTACGATTTTCTGGTGATTGCGACGGGACCGAAACTCGCTTTTGACGAAATCGAAGGGTTGGGGCCGCAGGGCTACACGCAATCGGTCTGCCATGTCGACCATGCCATCACGGCTGGCGCGGCCTGGGACAAATTCACGGCGGCGCCCGGTCCGGTCGTGGTGGGCGCGGCGCAAGGCGCATCGTGCTTTGGCCCGGCCTACGAATTTGCCTTCATCATGGATACGGACCTGCGCAAGCGCAAAATCCGCGACCGCGTGCCCATGACCTACGTCACGCCCGAGCCCTATATTGGCCACCTCGGTTTGAGCGGCGTGGGGGACTCCAAGACCATGCTGGAGTCGGCGATGCGTGAACACCACATCAAGTGGATCTGCAACGCCAAGATACTGAAAGTGGAAGACGGCAAGATGCTGGTGGCCGAGCACGATGAAACCGGCGCGGTCAAAAAACAGCACGAGTTGCCGTTTGCCTATTCCATGGTGTTGCCTGCCTTCAAGGGCATTGATGCGGTATTCGGCATCGAAGGACTGACCAATCCGCGCGGCTTCATCCTGATTGACGAGCATCAGCGCAACCCCAAATTCAAGAACATCTATGCGGTTGGCGTCTGCGTGGCGATACCGCCGGTTGAAGTCACGCCGGTGCCTACCGGCGCGCCCAAGACGGGCTACATGATCGAATCGATGGTGACGGCCACTGCCCACAATATTCAAGCGCAATTGCAGGGACGAGAGCCCAGTGCGAAGGCGACCTGGAACGCGATTTGCCTGGCCGACTTTGGCGACAGCGGCATCGCGTTTGTCGCGCTGCCGCAAATTCCACCGCGCAATGTCAGCTGGTTTTCTGAAGGCAAGTGGGTGCATCTGGCCAAGATAGCCTTTGAAAAATACTTCATGCGCAAGATGAAAACCGGCAACTCCGAACCGATTTACGAAAAGTACGTCTTGAAGGCGCTCGGTATTTTGAAGATCAAGGAAAAATAAGATCATGGGTATTGCTGGTCGCCTCGCGAAATTCTTTCTGCACTCGCAGCTCACGCCACTGATTGCCCTGGTGGCGATGCTGCTGGGCCTGTTTGCGGTCCTGGTCACGCCGCGCGAGGAAGAGCCGCAGATCAACGTCACCATGGCCAACGTGATGATTCCGTTTCCTGGCGCATCGGCCAAGGATGTGGAATTGCTGGTGGCCACGCCTGCCGAACAGGTGATCTCGCAGATTCATGGTCTGGAGCATATCTACTCGGTGTCCAAGCCGGGCATGGCCGTCATCACGGCCCAGTTTCAGGTCGGCGTTCCCCGTACCGAAGCGCTGGTAAGGCTGTACGACACCATCAATTCCAACCGCGACTGGCTGCCGCGCGAGTTGAACGTGGGTGAGCCGCTGATCAAGCCCCGGGGCATTGACGACGTGCCGGTGTTGTCGCTGACGCTTTGGACCAAGGACCGTGAGCGCGGCGCCGCTGAACTCGAGCGCGTGGCACACGCCATGGAAGCTGAACTCAAGCGCGTGCCCGGCACGCGTGAAGTCACCACGCTGGGCGGCCCCGGCCGGGTCGTGCGGGTGCTGCTGGACATTGACAAGCTGAACTCGCATCACCTGGCCATCAATGACATTCGCCGTGCGCTGCTGGGTGTGAACGCCGCTTTGCCGGCCGGCCAGCTGACGGCTGACAACGCCACGGTTGAAGTGCAGACCGGCAACTTTTTGACCAGTGCCAAAGAAGTGGGCGAACTGGTGGTGGGGGTCAGCGACGGCAACCCGGTCAGTTTGTCCGACGTGGCGCGCATCGTCGATGGTGCGCCTCCTGCGTCCAGCTACGTCTGGCTGGGCATCGGCAAGGCTGCCGCCACGCAAGACAACGCCGTGGGCAGCGAATACCCGGCGGTGACGATTACCGTGACCAAAAAGCCCGGCGAAAACGCGGTGCAGGTGGCCAAGCAAATTACCCAGCGGGTGGCCGAACTGCGCAACACCGTGGTGCCCCAGGGCGTGGAAGTGAGCGTGACCCGCAACTACGGCGAAACCGCCAACGACAAGGCGATGAAGCTGATTCAAAAGCTGATTTTTGCGACCTCTGCCGTGGTGGTGCTGGTGTTTTTTGCACTGGGCATGCGCGAAGCGGCCATTGTGGGCATTGCCGTGGTGCTGACGCTGGCCGCCACTCTGTTTGCATCGTGGGCCTGGGGCTTCACGCTGAACCGGGTCAGTTTGTTTGCGCTGATTTTTTCAATTGGCATCCTGGTCGATGACGCGATTGTGGTGGTCGAGAACATTCACCGGCACCGCGAGTTGTACCCTGACAAAAAGCTGTCCGACATCATCCCGGCGGCCGTCGACGAGGTGGGCGGCCCCACCATTTTGGCGACCTTCACCGTGATTGCGGCTTTGCTGCCCATGGCATTCGTGACTGGTCTGATGGGCCCTTACATGAGCCCGATTCCCATCAACGCCAGCCTGGGCATGGTGATTTCCCTGGTGATTGCGTTTACCGTGACGCCGTGGCTGGCCGATCGGCTTTCAAAGTCGCACACCGTCGGCGCGGCCCATACCGTGCACGAAGACGGCAAGCTGCACCGGGGCTTTAACAAGCTGTTGCTGCCGTTTTTGGCCGACAAAAAGGCCGTCCGCAACCGCCGCTTCCTGTGGATCGGAATCTTGCTGGCGATCCTGCTGTCAGTCGCCTTGCCGGTGGTGCAGCTGGTGGTGCTCAAGATGCTGCCGTTTGACAACAAGGCGGAGTTTCAGGTGGTGGTCGACATGCCCGTAGGCACGCCGGTGGAAAACACGGCCGTGGTGCTCAAGGAAATGGGCGCTTACCTGGCCACCGTTGAAGAAGTCACCGACCTCCAGGGCTATGCGGGCACGGCGGCGCCCATCAACTTCAATGGCCTGGTGCGGCAATACTATTTGCGCCAGGCGCCGGAACTTGGCGACTTGCAGGTCAACCTGCTGGACAAGCACCTGCGCAAGCGCAAGAGCCATCAAATTGCGGGTGCGGTGCGCGCCCCGCTGGAGGAAATCGCCGCGCGGCATGGCGCCAAGGTCAAGGTGGTTGAAGTTCCGCCTGGCCCGCCGGTGTTGTCGCCCCTGGTGGCTGAAATTTATGGCCCCGATGAAGCAGGGCGCCACGCCCTGGCCAAGCAAGTGCGCCAGGCCTTTGGCCAGACCCCGGACATCATTGGCATCGACGACTCGATTGAAGACAGCGCCAAAAAGCTGGTGCTGCGGGTGGACCAGCGCAAGGCGGCCCTGCTGGGCATTCCCGCAAGCGACGTGGTGCAAGCCATGCGCGTCGCGCTGGACGGCGAAGACATCACGGCACTGCACGACGGCCAGTCAAAGTACAGCGTTCCGGTGCGCCTGAACTTGCCGGCTGAAAAGCAGGCCCGCCTGGAGTCCTTGCTGAGCCTGTCCGTGAAGTCGGGAAGCGGCGACAACGTCCCGCTGTCCGAGCTGGTCAAGGTGGAACCCACCACCCGCGAAAAAACCATTTACCACAAGAATCTGCTGCCGGTCACCTATGTGATTGGCGATATGGGGGGCAAGCTGGACAGCCCCCTGTACGGCATGTTTTCGGTGCGCAGCAAGCTGGACAATCTGACCGCGACCCAGGGCGCGCCGCTGGGCGAATACTTCATCAGCCAGCCTTCCGACCCGTACCGCCAGTTTTCACTGAAATGGGACGGCGAGTGGCAAATCACCTATGAAACCTTCCGAGACATGGGGCTGGCCTATGCGGTGGGGCTGGTGCTGGTGTACATCCTGGTGGTGGCGCAATTTGGCTCCTACATGACGCCCCTGATCATCATGGCGCCGATTCCGCTGACCATCATTGGTGTCATGCCGGGCCACGCGCTGCTGAACGCACAGTACACCGCCACGTCGATGATCGGAATGATCGCGCTGGCGGGCATCATTGTGCGCAATTCGATTTTGCTGGTCGACTTCATCAACCTGCAGGTGTCGCAAGGCATGCCGTTTGTCGATGCCGTGGTGAGCGCTGC
>JAUSDK010000086.1 GCA_030650875.1 Polaromonas sp. | reverse complement strand
GCCCGACATCCACAACATCGCGCTGATGGAAGACCGCGCCACGCTGCGCATTTCCAGCCAGCACATGGCCAACTGGCTGCACCATGGCGTGGTGACCAAAGCGCAAATCACCGAAACCTTCGAGCGCATGGCCGCCGTGGTTGACGGCCAGAATGCCGGCGATGCGCTGTACCAGCCGATGGCCGGGCACTTCGACACGTCGGCAGCCTACAAGGCGGCTTGCGATCTGGTGTTCAAGGGGTTGGAGCAGCCTAGCGGTTATACCGAGCCGCTGCTGCATGCCTGGCGGTTGAAGGTGAAGGCGGGAACGGCTTGAGTTTGGGGGTGCGGGTTGCCATCTATTAAATAGCGGCTTGCACCCGCAGCGTATGCGCTGGAGGCCTATTTGGCTCTAAAAACCTTAAACGGCACCTTCGGGTGCCGTTTAAGGTTGCAGGTCTGCCATCCACATGGGCTTACCCTTGAAACAACACCTTCCGGATAATGGCGGTGAAAGCAAGCACTTGATTTAAAACGGTTTTTTCAACTTTTTAGTTTCATTATCCAAACCCAAAAATAATGAAATATCCAACGTTGCACCCGTGCACGCTCACCCCCGCACCGTGACGAGCCCTTGCCTGTCCGCCTGCCATTGCGGCCAGCAAACTGGCCAGCGCCCCGCCCGGACTGGCGTGGGCCACCACGATGTCGGTGGCCAGTTGGGCAACAAGCTGGTTTCGGGCCATCGCAAGCTCGCCAGTCAAGCGGGCCGCAGTGGTCGCCACGCTCAAGCCATGACGGGTCTGCATCCAGCCCGACATGCTAAAAATGCCAAGCCAGATAATGAACTCGAACGCAAAGCATTGATTTAAAAGAGTTTTTTTGTTTTTTCGTTGTCATTATCCAGCCCAAAAGATAATGAATCACCCGGTCCCGCCAACAGTTCCGGCTTGGTGTAACTGGCTTGCTGACGCGATGCCGCTGGCAAGGCTGCCAGCACGCCCTGCGCCACCCAGTTGCGCAGTTGCCTGGACGCGGCCAGCGTGTCCAGGCCCGAAATTTCGCGCAGCTTGCTGTTGGCAATGGGGCCGTGCCGGTCAATCCAGTCGCTCACCTCGTCCCACACTCTGGGGCGCGCCAGGTTCAGCAAAGTAACCGTCACCGTCTCCACGGCTGTCTCGGTGTTCTGGCTGTAACGGGGCGGGTATAGCTTGGCTGCCGCCATTTCGGCAAACATCATCTTCACGCCCTCGCCCGCATCAATGTTGGGTGCCGCCGGAAATTCACGCAAATTTTGCACGATCAGCGGGTTGCGCGCCTTGCTGCCTGCGCGAGAAATATTGCCCGCCGTGATGTTGCCCGGAAAGGTGCCAGGGCTTTCCACCTCGATGCGGTCGTCAAAGATGCGGATAAAAATATCGCGGTTCAGCCGGTAGTCGCGGTGAATGACAGCGTTGACGATAGCTTCCTTGACCACCCGCTCAGGGTACACATGCTTGGTTTTAAACCCGCTGCTGGCCAGCGTCAGCCCCTCTTCCAGCTCGCGCAGCACGGCCCGGACGGCCTTGTCAATCAGCTCGATCAGCGGGCCGCGAATCGTCAGCGGGGTTTTGCGCAAGTTAGGCACTGCGCCCGATGCTGCCGTTTTACCGCTGTACACCATCAGCCGGATGTCAGCCCGCGAGCCATGCGCGGCCAGCAAACTGCCCGGTTCTTCGGCAAACAACAGCACTGCCGCCCGCGTGGGCCGCAACTCGCCCGCCACGGTATCGGCCAGCCCGATGCGTTGCAGTTGCTCGGGCATAGTGCCGGTTTTCAGCCCGCGCGCTGCCACAAACGTCCGCCATGTGGGCGTATCGAGCAACTCCAGCTGGATGGGCACCAGCTCGCTGGCGGCACTGCGCACGCCGCGCTGGTAGCTCAGGTCGGTACTCTCGCCAGCGCTCAGTTCGCGGTTGCTGGCCTCCATGCGGGTCCAGGTGCCGTTGCCCACCACGGAATGCACCTGTTCGCTCTTGTCCACCCGCAGCAGCGCAACATGGCCCGGCTGGCCGTTGTGCAGGGTGCAGGGCACGCGAATCCAGTGCAGCTGGGTCATGGGCGGGTCAAAGCGCTGCATGACCTGGCGGCGAAAGAGATCGAAGGCTTCGGGGTTTTCTTCAATGCCAAACAGACGGCTTTCGGGTTTGGCGCCCGGCTTGAGGTCTTTGGCATCGCCCACGCCAATCACCACCAAACCGCCATCGGTGTTGGCAAAGGCGCAAAGGGTTTCAAGCAGGCGGCCATGCTTGGCGCTGATACGCTTGAATTCCAGCGTGCGGCTTTCGGGCGCGGCCAGCAACGCGGTAATGCGGTCAGCGGCTTGGGCGGGGGACAGATCAATCATTCAAGGTCCCCCGAGCGGGCTTCAGACAAAGCACCCTTGCCATACGCCGCCCGCTTTTTGCAGCCAGCAGAAAGCCACGGATGCTTTGGTACAACACCCCCTCGGCGGTAACAGTTACATTGATCATTTCACCCATGCGCTTTCAAGATTTCAAGATGTGGCAGGCATTGTGCGCCGCCACTTTAACGGGCTGCAGCACTGGCGGGACCGTGGCTGAAACCGAGCGCTGGCGCGGGCTGATTCGGCTGCTGCAATTAGCTATTATTTCAATAGCTTCTTGCGCTGACTGGGTAAGCCCTAAAGGCCTATTCGGCACGCAAACCTCACCATGAACGCCCCACCCGAAAAACGCAAGCACCAAAACTGCAAGCGGATGACGCGCAGCCCCACGGCGCCTTGTTACCATCGTCGGCTAGCAGAAGGTGGCGTGATTGATGTGGATGAAGCCAGCGGCAAAATGTTTCAGGATTTTTTGCCTGACTTGCAGCGCGATTTGGGGCTGGCTTACGCGCCTGAGCATTGGGACACGGTCAGGCTGGCCAAATGGCTGTGCGACAACCTGCCCGAGCCTTCGCTGACGCACGCCAGCAAGCTGGCCTTTGTGGCGGGCTGGCTGTCCGACTTGCTGGCGCAGCCCAACTTTGACCTGAGCCGCGCCAATCTGCAGAAGTTTTTGCTGCGCAACCTGCTGGATGCGCGCATTCGCGAGTTGCGCCGCGACGCCGTGAACCGCGCTTACAACCAAACCCTGTTTGACGATGGACATGAAGAACGTGTAGCCGTCAGCAACCAGTTCACCTACGACTTCCGGCCCGAAGCCTACGCACCCAGCCGGGACTATGACGGGCGTTTTGGTGAACACCGGTTTCGCAAGCATTTCTACAGCCGCATCGGCGACTTTGACAGCAAGGAGGAGTTTGAATGCGCGGTGGAGCTGGACATTGAGGCACAAAAAGGGCGGCTGCAATTCTGGGTGCGCAACTTGGCGCGGCGCGAGGGGGCATCGTTCTTTCTGCAAAAAGCCACTGGGCGCTTTTACCCAGACTTCATCTGCAAGCGCAATGAGGCACCTTTTTGATCGTCGAATACAAAGGCGCTGACCGCTGGAAAGAAGCCGAAGACGACCGGCTGATTGGCGGATTGTGGGCAAAAATGTCGGGCGGCACCTGCCAGTTCGTCATGCTCAAAAACAGGCAGTGGGAGGCGATGGCGCCTTTTTTCGCTTGAGTATCACTATCAATTAAATAGCTGTCCGCACCCTATGAGTATGCGCTGCAAGCCTGTTTTTCCATAAAAAACCTAAACAGCACCCTCGGGTGCCGTTTTTGCGTGCCGCCCGCCATCTACGCCCTTGGCCCACCCGCCACCGTCCTGCATGTGTTCACCCCCACACCAGAACAGTTGCATATACCGGGCGTAAAATTCACATCCTGAGATGACGTGACGTTCCCGGCAGCGCTTGCACGGTGCGCCTATCAGCGTGGCGACAGGGCCATCCCCTATATTGCCGAATCAGCTCAACCACCCCAAACAAGAGGATCACCATGACAGACAAGAAATCAAGAATCATCTACACGCTCACCGACGAGGCACCGCTGCTGGCGACGCATTCTTTTCTGCCCGTGATCCGGACCTTCGCCGCGCCGGCTGGCGTGGACATCGTCGAGAGCGACATCTCGGTGGCCGCGCGGATTCTGGCCGAATTCTCCGACTGCCTGAGCGATGAACAAAAGGTACCCAACACGCTGGCCGAGCTGGGCCGCCTGACGCAGGACCCCAACACCAACATCATCAAGCTGCCTAACATCAGCGCCTCGGTGGGCCAGATCGGCATCGCCATCAAGGAACTGCAGTCCAAGGGATTCAACATTCCCGACTATCCCGAAAGCCCAAAGACCGACGAGGAAAAGGACATTCGCGCGCGTTATTCCCGTTGCATCGGCAGCGCCGTCAACCCGGTGCTGCGCGAAGGCAACTCGGACCGCCGCGCGCCGAAAGCCGTGAAGGAATACGCCCGCAAGCACCCGCACGCGATGGCCGAGTGGAGCCAGGCGTCGCGCTCGCATGTCTCGCACATGCACCATGGCGACTTCTACCACGGTGAAAAGTCGATGACGCTGGACCGGGCGCGCGACGTCAAGATGGAGCTCATCACCGCGAGCGGCAAGACCA
>JAUSDK010000077.1 GCA_030650875.1 Polaromonas sp. | reverse complement strand
CTTCGAGCGCGCGGCGCAGCGCCTGTCCATCACGCAGTCGGCGGTGTCGCAGCGGCTGCGGGCGCTGGAGGCGCAGGTCGGCACCGTGCTGATCGTGCGCAGCCGGCCGCTCAAGGCCACGGCGGCCGGGCAGCTGCTGCTCAAGCACACCAAGATGCTGCGCCTGCTGCGCGCCGACCTGGCGCGCGACCTGAAGGAGCTGGCGCCGAGTTCGCTGCGCGGTGGGCGCGAGGAAGAGCGCATTTCGATTGCCGTCAACGCCGACAGCATTGCCACCTGGGCGCTGCCGGCGCTGACCGAGCTGGCGCAGCAGGGCCTGCCGATGGAAATCATCACCGACGACCAGGACTTCACCCAGGAATGGCTGCGCGAAGGCCATGTGCTGGGCTGCGTCACCACGCTCAAGCAGGCGCTGCGCGGCTGCAAGGTGGTGGCGCTGGGCGCGATGGACTACGTGGCCGTGGCCACCCCGGCGTTTGCGCAGCAGCGGCTGGCCGGCAGCGCTCCGGGCGGCGCAGCGCTGCTCACCGCGCACAATTTCCGGGACGTCGCCTTCGTGGCCTTCAACCGCAAGGACGACATGCAGCGCGAGTTTGTCGGCAAGGCCTTTGGCCTGACCCGGGTCACGCTCAGGCAGCTGTTTGTCCCCTCGTCCGAAGGCCAGGTGCGGGCGGTGCTGGCGGGCTGGGGCGTCAGCGTGGTGCCGCGCCTGCTGGCGCAAGGCTTGCTGGACCAGGGCCTGCTGGTCAATGTGGCGCCTGCCTGCAGCTTGCCGATCCAGCTCTACTGGCACTGCTGGAACCTGTCGTCCGACGTGCTGGATGCGCTGACGGCGGCCCTGAAACAGTCTTCGGCGCAGTCGCTGGTGTCATGACCGGCGGGCGGGTCTTGTAGGGTAAATCTGGTTTTTGCCGGGCAGGCGGCTGTTTATACTCATGCGCAAAAGGACATAACGCTATGCTTGAGTTAACACGTTGGGTACGATGGACTGGGGTTGCAGCCATTGCGGCCGGCTCCAGTTTGATGTTTGCCGCGCACGCCCAGACGGCGCCCGCAGCGCCGGGACCCAAGGCCGATACCGGCAACACCGTCAAGATTGGCGTCATCGGTCCGTTTACCGGACCTTCGGCCGACTTCGGCGTGCCCATGCTCAACGGCATTCAGCAAGCCTTCGACGAAATCAATGCCGGCGGTGGTTATCTGGGCCGCAAGCTTGAGCTCGTGCGCAAGGACGACGAAGGCGACCCTGTCGTGGGGGTCAAGCGCTCCCAGGAGCTGGTGGCCGAGAAAGTCATTGCCACCATCGGGTTTTGCAACACCGGCGTGGCCGACAAGTCGCTGGAGGTGTTTCAGCGCAACACGCTGCCGCTGATCATTCCGTGCGCCACCGGCTCACCGCTGACGACCCGCTATCCGGGTCCTGACAGCTACATCTTCCGCACCTCGGCCAAAGACGGGATACAGGCGCCGTTTGTGGTGGACGACATCCTCAAGCGCGGCTGGAGCAAGGTGGCGGTATTTGCCGACACCACGGGCTACGGCGAAGCGGGCCTGAAGGATGTTGAAAGCGCACTGGCCGCGAAAAACCTCAAACCGGTCTACGTGGCGCGTTTTGGATTGGGCGTGAAAGATCTCAGCGAAGAGTTGAAAGCCGCCAGGGATGCGGGCGCCAACGTGGTGTTCAGCTATGCGGTAGGGCCCGAGAGCGCCGTGGTGGCGCGCAGCCGCCAGGCGCTGAAGTGGAATGTGCCGCAGGTGGGCGCCTGGCCGCTATCGTTTCCTTTCTTCATTGATGGCGCCAAGGAAGCGGGCGAGGGCGCGCTGATGGCGCAAACCTTTATTGCTGAACCCAGCAATGAGCGCCGGTCTTCTTTTTTGACCAGCTACGCGCGCAAGTTCAAGGTCAAGAAAATTCCGGTGCCCATGGCGGCAGCGCAAGGCTATGACGCCGTGTATATCCTGACCTATTCCCTGTTTGGCATCCGTGACGGCAAGCTCACGGGGCCGGCCGTCAAAACCGCGCTTGAAAACCTCAAACGAACCTATTACGGCGTGGTGGCTACCTATGAACAGCCTTTCAGCGCGCAGGACAAGGACGCCGTCACGCAAAACATGCTGGTGATGGGCATGGTGAAAAACAGCGCCATCACCTTTGCCTACCCCGAAGATGCCAAGCGCAATCTGTTTGTGCAACGAAAGCAATAAACTCCGGCCGCTTGTGGTCTGATCGTCTTTATCTAGTCCCCTGTTTGTTCGTGGTTGGCAGGAGGTATGACACCGCATCGCGGTGAGAAAGACAAGGTGGCGGGGATGTCGAGTTGGCTGGGGCTTCGTTCACGACTGGTGTTGTTGGGGCTGATCGCGCTGGTGCCGGTATTTGCCCTGTTTGCCTGTTCGGCCGCCAAAAATGAGAAAACGGCCGTGGCGCTGGCCCATGCCAGCTTGCAGTCCCAGGCGCTGCTGGCCGCGGCGCATCAGCGGCGCATGATCGACCGGGTGGCCCAGCTGCTCGGGGATATGGCCAGTGGCCCGTCCATCAAGGACACGCGAAACCGCCTGTGCGTGCAATACCTCCAGAATCTGCAGGCGCAGGATGCGGGCTATTCCAATCTGGGGGTGATCGGCCTGGACGGAAAAATCTCTTGCCATGCGCGCGATTCCGGCAACAGCATTGACTTGGGTGACCGGACCTTTTTCAAAAAGGTCATGGCGGGCCAGAAAATCGCGGTCGGCGACTTCGAGGTGTCGCGCTCCAGCGGACGGCCTGGCATCGCTTTCAGTGTGCCGGTCACGAGCCGCGAAGGGGTGTTGAACGGCGTCGCGTTTGCCGCTGTCGACATCGCCGAAGTGGCCCGCACCCTGGCCGAAAGCGAGGTGCTTGAAGGCGCCCAGCTTCGCTTGATTGACCGGCGCGGCACGGTCCTGGCCACTCACCCGGCCGTGCCGGGCGTGCAAGGCGCTCAGGAGCAGGACCGTGTGGTGCTGGCGGCCGCCCAGGCCCGGCTGACAGGTGCGCGCGAGGCCGTGGATTCGACCGGCCTGGCGCGGGTATACGCCTTTGCGCCGATGGGCGGCCCTGCAGGTGACGGCCTGTTCGTGGCCATCAGCGTGCCGCGTGACATCATCACGGCGGGTCCGCGTGCATTTCTGGGTCGGGAGCTGCTGGCGCTGCTGGCCATGAGCGCCTTTGGGGTGGCCTGCGCCTGGTGGCTGGGCCGGCGCCTGATCGTCAATCCTGCGCGGGCGATTCTGAAGGAGGCCAACCAGGTCGGGCAGGGCAACCTGGGCGCGCGGGTCAAGATCGGCCCCTTGTTCCAGGGTGAACTTGGCGAGATCGGCCGGTCATTTAACCGCATGGCCGAATCCCTTCAGGCGCGGCAAAACGAGCGGGACGCGGCGCTGTGCGATGCGCGCGAGGAGCGTGCGATGCTCGACCTGATCCTCAACAGTATGAGCGAAGGCGTGATCGCCGTCGACGCCGCAAGCCGTGTGTTGCTGTTCAACACCGAAGCCCACAGGCTTTTTACTGCGCCCGAGATCGGCGCATTGATTGACGATTGCCGCCGTGACAACGACCTGCTGACGCTCGATGGCGCCGCCATCGAACGGTCTGACGGACCCTTGGCGCGGGCCCTGCGTGGCGCACGGACCGACAACAGGGAGCTGCTGCTCCGCAGGGCCGGCGCCCCGGACCGGGTGTTGAGCATCAGCGCGCGGCCGCTGCTGGATGCGGACCGGCAGCGGGTTGGCGGCGTGACGGTGTTCAGCGACATCACCGAGCGCAAGGCGGCCGAGCGTTTTGCGCTGGCGCAAGAGGAAGTGCTGGCGCTGATTGCGGGCGGCTCAGCGCTGGCGTCGCAACTCGAAGCGATTGTGGGGCTGATAGAGCAGGGCGCACCGGACCGCCTGTGTTCCCTCTTGCTGCGGCAGGGCCAGCAACTGCGCTGCGGTGCCGCGCCGCGCTTGCCGCCCCGCTACAACCAGGCCCTTGACGGCCTGCCGATTGGCGAGGGCGTCGGCGCGTGCGGCACCGCGGCCTTTCGCAAGGCGCAGGTGGTGGTGGACGACGTTGCGCACGACCCGTTGATGCAGGGCTACCGGGAACTGCTGCTCGGGCATGGGCTGCAGGCCTGCTGGTCCACCCCCGTGATCGCCACGGACGGCGAGGTGCTGGCGACGTTCGCCATTTACCGCCGCAGCCCCGGCAAGCCGCAGCCCGGCGACCAGGCCCTGATAGCCAGCGGCACCCGGCTGGCCCGGCTGGCGTTGGAGCGTGCCCGTGCCAAAGAGGCGCTGGTCGGCAGCGAGGCACGCTTTCGTGAACTCGCGGAGAACATCGAGGACGTGTTCTACAACATCGACGCGGCCACCGGCCGTGTGCTCTACGTCAGCCCGGGCTACGCGAAAATTTTCGGTCGCAGCTGCGAGAGCCTGTATGCCGACCCGGCGTCCTACAGCGCCAGCGTGGTCGCCGAGGACCAGCCTTTGCTGAAAGAGGCCGCGCAGCGCAACCATGCGGGCGAACGCTCCGACATCGAGTACCGTATTGTTTCCGCGGATGGCCAGACACGCTGGATACGCGAGTGCGCCTACCCGGTATTTGGCGTCGCCGGTGTGATGGAGCGCGTGGTTGGCACGGCGCGCGACATCACCGAGCGCAAGTTGGCTGACCTGGCGCTGGCGAGCACCAACCGGGCGCTTCAGATGCTGAGCCGTTCCAGCATGGCCATCAAGCAGATTGACGACGAAGCCGGCTTGCTGGCCGAGGTGTGCCGCGTGGCGGTCGATACGGGCAACTACCGCATGGCCTGGGTCGGTTACGCACAGGACGATGCGGTGGAGCGCATTGAGCCGATGGCGCACGCCGGCCACGAAAGCGGCTATCTTGCGTCCATCGAAATCAGCTGGAATGAGGATCATGCCAGCGGCCGGGGCCCGGCCGGCGAGGCGATTCGCAGCGGCCGGCCGCAGCAGCGCAGCGACATCAGCCGGGACAAGGATTTTTTCTGGCGCGACGCGGCGCTGCAGCGCGGCTACCGCAGCTGCATCGGGTTGCCCCTGCGAGACGCACAGCGCACCTTTGGCGTCCTGTGTCTGTACGCCGGTGAGGTTCAGCAGTTCACCCCCGGGGAGATCGCGCTGATGCAGGAGCTGGCCGACAATCTGGCGTTTGGCATTGGCAGTTTGCGCGCCCGGCTGGCGCGTCAGCGCAGCGACGAGGCGGCGCGCCAGGCCGTCGCCCAGGTGGCCGAACAAGCGTCGCTGCTGGACCGGGCGCAGGACGCGATCATGGTGCGCAACCTCGACAAGACCCTGCGCTTTTGGAACAAGGGCGCAGAGCGTCTGTACGGCTGGACCGCCGACGAGGTGCTGGGCAAGAGCATGGAGGCGTTCATGTATCCGGACCCCCAAGCGCTCAGCGCGGCCGTGGCGCAGGCGGTGGCCAACAACGGGGACTGGAACGGCGAGCTGGAGCAGAAAAACCGCGACGGTACAACCGTGCATGTGGAGTCGCGGGTGACGATGCTGCGCGATGCCCAGGGCCGGATCAACGGCGTGCTGGCCATCAACACCGACATCCGCGAGCGTAAGCGGGCCCGCGAGGAAATCCTGCAGCTCAACGCCAGCCTGGAGGAGCGGGTGCAGCAGCGCACCGCCCAGCTGCTGTTTGCCAACCAGCAGCTGGAGGCTTTTTCCTATTCGGTTTCCCACGACTTGCGCAGCCCGCTCAGCACCATCGCCGGCTTTGGCAGCGTGCTTGAAAAGAGCCTGACCCAGCCCGCCAGTGCACCGCTGAGCGAGCGCAGCCGCCATTACCTGGCGCGCATACGGGCCGGGGCGGCGCAAATGGGCGAGCTGATCGAGGCCATGCTGACGCTGGCGCAGGTGTCGCGTTCCCGCCTGCGCTGGGAGCCGGTGGACCTCAGCGCCTTGGCCCATACCTTGGCCAGCAGCTACCAGGAGCGCGAACCGGGCCGGGCGGTCCTGTTCCAGATCGAGACCGGGGTGCACGCCCAAGGCGATCCGCTGCTGCTCAAGCAGGTGCTGGACAACCTGCTCGGCAATGCCTGGAAATTCAGCGCCGGCCAGGCCTGCGCGGAAATCGTTTTTGGCCAGGCAGCCGGCAGCGCCGGCGAGCGGGTGTGCTTTGTCCGTGACAACGGCGCAGGCTTTGACATGGCCCACGCCGAAAAGCTGTTTGGCCCCTTTCAGCGCCTGCACACGCAGGCTGAATTTGCCGGCACCGGCATAGGCCTCGCCACGGTGCAACGGATTATTGCGCGCCACGGCGGCAAGATATGGGGCGAGTCGGCACCGGGTCAGGGCGCCACGTTTTACTTCACGCTGGGCCGGGAAGCGATTTGACGGTGAGGGGCAAGGCCTGGCGTATTACTGCTGAGTCATGCCTTTCACAACAAGGTTAAAAAGAAAATGCTTGTTCATTTTTTGGGCTGTCAGGGCAGCTCTTTGTCTAAAATGGCGCCATGTCCTCAAATCGCATTTCCCGCGCGAGCAGCCGCCAGCCCCTGACGGTTGCCATCCCTCCGGTCCAGGTTGTGTCGGCCAAGGTGTCGTTCAAAACACAGATGCTCAAGGTCAGGGAGGAGGCCATTGTTCAGGCGGCCAGCCGCCTGCTCGCTGAAAAAGGCTTTGACCTGATGACCGTGGACGAGGTCGCGGCCGACGTCGGGATTGCCAAGGCCAGCCTGTACAAGCATTTTCCGAGCAAGGAAGCGCTGGCCGCCGCGGCCATGGTGAAGGTGCTGGACCGTGCGCGCACATTTTTGGCCGACCTGCCTGATGCCCATCCGCTTGATCAGCTCAAGGCGGTGGTGCGCTGGATGATGCAGCTGCATCTGACGGGTGAAATGCCCTCGCTGCCCAGCCAGAACTCCAGTCTGCGCGCCACGCTGATGAACAGCAAGGCGTATATGGATGGACTGATGGAGGCCAGCGACACGATGGGCGCGTGGATCGAACAGGCGCAGGCGCAGGGCCTGATCAACCCGCAACTGCCGGCCATTGCGGTGCTCTACACGCTGTACGCCCGGGCCTGCGACCCGGTGCTGGACTTCCTCAAGATGGGGGGGCAGTTCAGCAACGAGCAGATCGTCGAACTCGTGCTGAGTACCTGCTTTGAGGGGCTGGCGAGCCGCTAACCCTTAGCGGACCAGCAGCAGCGGCACCTTGCTGTGGGCCAGCACCTGGGTGGCCACAGAACCCATGACCAGGTTGCCCAGCGCGCCATGCCCGTGCGAGCCCATCACCAGCAGGTCAAACTTGCCCGCATCGGCCACCTTGGCGATGGTTTCGCCCGCCGGCCCGACCTTCAGGACGCTCTTGGCATTGATGCCGTGCCGCGTCAGGAACTTGGACACCGGCGCCATGATCTTCTCGGCTTCGTCGGCGTAATAGCTGTCCACGATCTCCTTGCCTACGGCGGCGCGTGCGCGTGGCGGCAAAGGCAACTGCACCGTGAGCACGGTGTAGTCATTGTTGGCGCTGAACAGGTCGTCATGCGTGGTCAGGTAGGCCAGCATTTTCTTGGTGTAAGCGCTGCCGTCAACGGCCAGAAGAATCTTCATGGGGGGCTCCTCTATTAAAACTGTAGTTTATCCAGCCGCTGCAATGTCAACGTGATGGAAATCAAAATAAAGAAGCTGGCGTTGCCGCCAGCGCGGCCTCAAAGTCGTAAACCGTGGGCTGCTGCATGAAAAGGCTCCGGGTGAATCATGGCGGGGAAGGTGTCAGTGCGATTCTTCGCTGGCCGGTGCTATGGCGGCCAGCAGCGCCGCCAGCACGATCAGGCTGCCGCCCAGCACAATGCGCGGGCTGAACTCGGCGGCGCCCAGCGCAACGGCTGACAGGCTGGCAAACAGGATTTCGGTCAGCATCACGAGGGCGGTGGTGCTGGCGGCCAGCCGCGCCGCGCCGTACTGCAGCGCCGCATTGCTGGCCATGAAGGCCAGGCCCAGCCCCAGCGCCACCACGATGCCGGCGGCCTGCAGGCTGGGCGCGGGCACCAGCGCCTGCTGCCAGCCCAGCAGCGCGGTGGCCGCTGCCATCAGCCCGCCGCCGCCAAACATGGCCAGCATGCGTGAGCCGCTCGGGGCTTGGCCGTATTTGCGCAGCAAGGCATTGGTCACGGCAAAACTGAAGCCGCCCATCAGCGCCAGCCAGTCGGCGCCGCCCTGCGGTACCGGCCAGGCCGAGTCCGGGGTTTTGAGCACGATCAGCACGCCCGCCATGGCCAGCAGCAAGCGCAGCAGCGACGCGGTCGTGGGCTTTTCGCCCAGCAGCGCCCAGGCCACCAGCACCGACCAGGCGGGCATCAGGTAAAACAGCAGCACGACACGCACCACGTCACCCACGGTGACCGCCCAGTTGAAGCCCACGTTCGTGAGGCCCGCCGCCACCGCCAGCCACCACAACTGCGGGTAGGCCACGAAGCCGCGCCAGGCCTTGAAGTGCACGGCCAGCAGGCCGGCCGTGACCAGCAGATACACCAGCGCGGTGGTCCACAGGGGATGCAGGCCATAGCCTTGCAATTGCCGAAGCGGCCACCAGGACAGGCCCCAGACCAGGGCATTGAGCACCAACGCGGCGGCGGCCCAGCTGCTGGCGCGCCTGGCATGAAGCCGCTGCATCAGTGCGATTTGTCGCTGCGGGCGATGCTGAGCAGGTGGTCCAGCTGGTCTTTGTATTTGACGCTGTTGCGCTTGTGCCAGCGCTGGATCAGCCACATGAAACCGGCCACCGTCAGGCCAAAGATCGTGATCGCGCCGAAGGCCGACAGGCCCAGCCCGGTGGACAGGCTGTAGCCCGCGCCCAGCGCCAGAATGCAGGCCTGCTCGTTGAAGTTTTGCACCGCAATCGAGCGCCCCGCGCCCATCAGGTTGTGGCCCCGGTGCTGCAGCAGCGCATTCATGGGCACCACCAGAAAGCCGCCCAGGCCGCCCAGCAAGATCAGGAAGGGCGCGGCCACCCAGACGTTGCTGATGAAATTCATCAGTACCACCAGCACGCCCATGGCAATGCCCAGCGGCATCACGCTGGTGGCCTGGTCCAGCCGCATGCGCATGGAGGCCAGCACCGCGCCCACCGCCGTGCCAATGGCCACCACGCCGACCAGCGACGAGGCCTGCGTGGTGCTGTAGCCCAGGGCGGCCGCGCTCCAGGCCAGCACGATGTAGCGCAGGTTGCCCGACACGCCCCAGAACAGCGTGGTGGTGGCCAGCGAGATCTGGCCCAGCTTGTCGCGCCACAGCGCCGAATTGCAGGCCCAGAAATCGGGCAGCAGCGCCAGCTTGTTGCGCGGCATGGGCCGCATTTCCACGCCGGTGACCGGAATGCGTGTGTTGAACCACGCGGCAATGGCGTAGAGCAGGATCAGCAACGCGATCGCCGCCTCGGGCGGGGTGTCGATGCCGGTGCTCACCAGGGGAAGGTCAAACGACAGCAGCCAGCCAGACACGGCATGGCCCACCAGCTGGCCGCCCAGCAGCACCCCCAGGATGATGGAGGAAATCGTCAGGCCTTCAATCCAGCCGTTGGCCTTGACCAGTTGCGAGGCTGGCAGCAGTTCGGTCAGGATGCCGTACTTGGCGGGCGAATAGGCGGCAGCGCCCAGGCCGACAATGGCGTACGCCAGCAAGGGGTGCGAGCCAAACAGCATCATCAGGCAGCCCGCGACCTTGATCGCGTTGCTCATGAACATGACTTCGCCCTTGGGCCGGGCGTCGGCGTAAGCGCCCACGAACGGCGCCAGCACCACGTAAAAAAGCGCGAACATGGGCACCAGCGCCGCCGGCTGCCACTTGGGCGCGCCGCTGGTTCTGAGTAGTTCAACGGCCGTGACAAATAGCGCGTTATCAGCCAGAGAGCTGAAAAACTGGGCCGCCATGATGGTGTAAAAACCGCGCTTCATTAAACTGTATTGATCACTGCAGAGGGCGCATCAGTTGATCTGATGCTGCACGATAAGGGTGAATGTCTCCAAACAATGCTGGGTTATAGCATGGGGGCCGGTGTCAGAATCGGCATAGCCCTTCAATCGCCGCTTTGCCGCCCCGGCCCACCTTACAGATTGACCCCCCGTTAGCGCCATGCCCCGTCCTATTTTTGCCACCATCCACACCGAAGCGCTGAGCCACAACCTCGCGCGCGTTCGCGCTGCCGCACCCGACGCACGGGTCTGGGCCGTCGTCAAGGCCAATGCCTACGGCCACGGCATCGAGCGCGTTTTTGACGCGCTGCGCAGCGCCGACGGCTTTGCCCTGCTCGACCTGGCCGAGGCCCAGCGCCTGCGCGCGCTGGACTGGCGTGGCCCGATATTGCTGCTTGAAGGCTGCTTTGAGGCGCGCGACCTGGAACTGTGTTCCCGTCTGGGTCTGTGGCATGCCATTCATTGCAATGAGCAGATCGACATGCTGGCCGCCCACAAGACGCAACTGCCGCACCGCGTGTTCCTGAAAATGAACACCGGCATGAACCGCCTGGGGTTCAAGCCCGAGCGCTTTCGCGCCGCCTGGATCCGGCTGAACGCCTTGCCGCAGGTCGAAGAGATTTCACTGATGCAGCATTTTCCCGATGCCGACGGCCCCAAGGGCATCACGGCGCAGCTCCAGGCCTTTGACGCCGTCACCCACGACCTGCCCGGCGAGCGCACCCTCAGCAACAGCGCCGCCATCCTGCGCCACGACGAGGCGCTGGCCGGCCGCTCCGACTGGGTCCGGCCCGGCATCGTGCTGTACGGCAGCGCGCCGGACTTTCCCGCGCGCAGCGCCGCCGACTGGGGCTTGCAGCCGACGATGACGCTTGCCTCCAGAATCATCGGCACCCAGCAGCTGGTGGCCGGCGACACGGTCGGCTACGGCTCCAGTTTTGCGGCTGGCGGACCCATGCGCATCGGCGTGGTGGCCTGCGGCTACGCCGACGGTTATCCGCGCCACGCCCCCACCGGCACGCCGGTGCTGGTCAATGGTGTGCGGTGCCGCATGGTTGGCCGCGTCAGCATGGACATGATCACCGTAGACCTCACGCCGGTGCCCGCCGCCGGCATGGGCAGCGAGGTCACGTTGTGGGGCCAGGGCCCGAAAGGCGCCGTGCTGCCCATCGACGACGTGGCGCGGGCCGCCGGCACGGTGGGCTATGAGCTGATGTGCGCTGTGGCGCCGCGCGTGCCTGTGGTGGCGGATTGATCTGAATGAAAGCAGCGTAGCCCTGCGCTGCTGAACCGGCGGTAGGGCAAGGCGTGCCTGCGCGCACCTCAGTAAACCAGGCCCCTGGCCACCGTCGGCAACGCGGTTTTGAACTTCGCCGCCAGCGCGCTGCTGGCCTGCACCAGCAACTGCGTGTCCAGCCCCACCGCCACAAAGGTGGCACCCAGCGCGAGGTAGTGGCGCGCCAGTGCCTCGTCAGAGACCAGGATGCCTGCGGCTTTGCCGGCCTTCACGATGCGCGCAATCGCGTCCTCGATCGCCGCCTGCACGTCGGGGTGGCCGGGGTTGCCCGGATGCCCCATCGACGCCGACAGGTCGGCCGGACCGATGAACACGCCGTCCACGCCGTCCGTCGCGGCAATCGTGTCCAGATGGCGCAGCGACTGCTCGGTTTCGGCCTGCACCAGCAGGCAGACCTGCCCGTTGGCTTCATGCACATACGACGGGTTGCGGCCCCAGCCGGAGGCGCGCGCCCCCGCCATGCCGCGCAGGCCCTGGGGCGGGTAGCGCATCGCGCGCACCAGGTCGGCGGCCTGCCCGGGCGTGTCCACCATCGGCACCAGCAGGGTCTGCACGCCGAGGTCCAGGTATTGCTTGACCAGTGTGGTGCCGACGTCGCCATGGCCCACCGGCACGCGCGCAATCGGATGCGAGGCATAGGGCGCAATCGCCTGCAACTGGCCCAGAATGCTGCGCAAGTCGTTGGGCGAATGCTCGCCGTCGATCAGCAGCCAGTCAAAGCCGGCGCCGGCGCATATTTCGGCGCTGTAGGCGTCGGCCAGGCCGAGCCAAAGGCCGATCTGGGGCCGCCCTTCGGCCAGTGCCTGCTTGAACGGATTGATGGAAGTCTTCATGGCTTGTCCTGTCCTGGGGTTCATGGGGGTGCTTGAATGCTAACGTGCCGTCCCTACACTAGCGGCATGGCCAAAGAAAAAACGATTTACACCTGCACCGAGTGCGGCGGCACCAGCCCCAAGTGGCTGGGCAAGTGCCCCAGTTGCGACGCCTGGAACACGCTGATCGAGTCCGTCGCGGAAAGCGCCGCCGGCAAAAACCGCTACAGCACCCCGCACCAGGGGCTGGCCAAGGCCTCCGACGTGATTGCCCTGGCCGACATTGACGCCACCGACATGGCGCGCACGCCCACCGGCCATGACGAACTGGACCGCGTGCTGGGCGGCGGCATTGTCGAAGGTGGCGTGATCCTGATTGGCGGCGACCCCGGCATTGGCAAATCCACGCTGCTGCTGCAGGCGCTCGATTCGCTGCAGCGCGCCGGGCTCAACACCCTCTATGTCACCGGCGAGGAAAGCGGCGCGCAGGTGGCGTTGCGCGCGCGCCGGCTCGGCCTGGACGGCTCGCAGGTCAAGGTGATGGCCGAGATCCAGCTCGACAAGATCCTGGCCACGCTGGACGCCACCCAGCCCGCCGTGGCCGTCATTGACTCGATTCAGACCGTGTATTCCAGCCTGCTCACCTCGGCGCCCGGCTCGGTGGCGCAGGTGCGCGAATGCGCCGCCCACCTGACGCGTGCGGCCAAGTCCAGCGGCGTGTGCATCGTGCTGGTGGGCCATGTGACCAAGGAAGGTGCGCTGGCAGGCCCGCGCGTGCTGGAGCACATGGTGGACACCGTGCTGTACTTTGAAGGCGACACGCATTCGAGCTTCCGGCTGGTGCGCGCCATCAAGAACCGCTTTGGCGCGGTCAACGAAATCGGCGTGTTCGCCATGACCGAAAAAGGCCTGAAGGGCGTCAGCAACCCGAGCGCCATCTTTCTGAGCCAGCACAGCGAGCCGGTGCCCGGCAGCTGCGTGATGGTCACGCTTGAAGGCACGCGGCCGCTGCTGGTCGAGATCCAGGCGCTGGTCGACAGCGGCGGCCCCAACCCGCGCCGCCTCAGCGTGGGGCTGGACCGCGACCGCCTGGCCATGCTGCTGGCCGTGCTGCACCGCCACGCGGGCGTCGCCTGCATGGACCAGGACGTGTTTGTCAACGCCGTGGGCGGCGTGCGTATCAGCGAGCCGGCGGCGGACCTGGCCGTGATGCTGGCGATCACGTCCAGCCTGCGCGGCAAGGCGCTGCCCAAGGGCTTTATTGCCTTTGGCGAGGTCGGGCTGGCCGGCGAAGTGCGGCCCGCGCCACGCGGCCAGGAGCGCCTGAAAGAGGCCGCAAAATTAGGCTTCAGCGTGGCCGTGGTGCCCAAGGCCAACGCGCCGAAAAAGAACGACAAGGCCTTTGAAGGCCTGACCATCCATCCGGTGGAGCGGATCGAGGAAGCCATGGAACTCGTGCGCCGGCTCGATTGAGGCGCCCGGCCCGAGAAAAGCCTGAAAAATTCCCCAGCAAAACCGGCCCGCAAACCCGTACGCACTCTCCACAGCGCCGGCGCCGCGCCGCGGCTGCGAAAATACCGCCATGAATTATCAGAAAATCCTCGTTCCCGCCGCTGGCGTTGCCGCGCTTGTGCTGGCTTATTGGTTTTACGGCTGGGCCGGCGTGGCAGCCGCCGTGACGGTGATGGTCATGTGGGCCCTGCTGCATTTCAACCGCATGGTCCAGGTCCTCAAGCGCGCCTCCAACCGGCCCATCGGCTATGTCGACAGCGCCGTCATGCTCAACGCCAAGCTCAAGCCCGGCATGACGCTGCTGCATGTGGTGGCCATGACCAAAAGCCTGGGCGCGCTGCAAAGCCCCAAGGACACCCAGCCCGAGGTCTACCGCTGGACCGACGGCACCGAATCGCACGTCACCTGCACCTTTGACGGCGGCAAGCTGGTGCAGCATGCGCTTTTCAGGCCGATGCAGGAAGCGCCGCCGCCCGCCCCGTAAAATCGGCGTTTCGGCTTTTGCAATAGCGCGGTTTTGGCCGCACGCGGCTGGCCCACAGACTCCATTTTCCACCCCACACTCACAGGATCAGCACCATGTCCCCAGTAGCACCCTCCATGGAAGACCGCGACGGCAAAATCTGGATGGACGGCCAGATGGTGGACTGGCGCGACGCCAAGATCCACGTGCTGTCCCACACCCTGCACTACGGTTGCGGCGCCTTCGAGGGCGTGCGCGCCTACAACACGGTCAATGGCACGGCGATTTTCCGGCTGGAAGAACATACCGAGCGCCTGTTCAACAGCGCCAAAATCCTGCGCATGAAACTTCCGTTTACCAAGGAAGAAGTGAATGAAGCGCAGAAAGCCGTGATTCGCGAGAACAAACTGGAGTCCGGTTACCTGCGTCCGCTGACCTGGATTGGCGACGAGAAACTCGGCGTCAGTCCCAAAGGCAACACCATTCATTTGATGGTCGCCGCCTGGCCCTGGGGCGCTTACCTAGGTGAAGAGGGCATGCAGCGCGGCATCCGCGTCAAGATCTCCAGCTACACCCGCCACCACGTCAACATCACCCTGACGCAGGCCAAGGCGGTCAGCAATTACACCAACTCCATCCTGGCGAATATGGAAGTCACCGACGAGGGCTATGACGAAGCCATGCTGCTCGATGCCAATGGCTTCGTCTCCGAAGGCGCGGGTGAGAACGTGTTTGTCGTCAAGGACGGTGTGGTCTACACGCCGGATCTGTCGGCCGGCGCGCTGAACGGCATCACGCGCAACACCGTGTTTCACATCTGCAAGGACCTGGGCCTGGAAGTGGTGCAAAAACGCATCACCCGCGACGAAGTTTATATCTGCGACGAAGCCTTCTTCACCGGTACCGCCGCCGAGGTGACACCGATTCGCGAGCTGGACCGCATTGAGCTGGGCCGAGGCAGCCGCGGCCCGATCACCGAAAAAATCCAGAGCGCGTTCTTTGACATCGTCAATGGCCGCAACCCCAAGTACGCCCATTGGCTGACGAAAGTCTAGGCTGTCCCCAGAGCATAAAAGGATCCCATGAGCAAATCTCTCGTTGAATTACTGGCCAAAGACCTGAACGACCAGGGTGGCGTGTATTGCCCCAGTCCGCTGGCCGACATGAAAATCTGGAACGGCCACCCCAAGGTCTACCTGGACGTAGGCCACACCGGCGAGGCCAAGTGCCCGTATTGCGGCACCGTCTACAAACTGAAAGATGGCGAACACTTCGCCGGGCATTAACGAGTTGGCTGCCGACCCCCAGTCCTGTTCGGGTCAAAGCCTCATCATTGCGCCCCAGTGGATTGGGGACGCGGTGATGACCGAGCCGCTGATGCGCCGTCTGCAGGCGCGCGGCGAGCGCCTCACGGTCGGCGCGCTGCCCTGGGTGGCGCCGGTGTACCGTGCCATGCCGCAGGTGGCCGAGGTCATCGAGTTTCCGTTTGCCCATGGTGGCCTGCAATTCAAGGCGCGCCGCAGCCTGGCGCAGCAGCTCGAAGGCCGGTTTGACGTCGCCTACATCTGCCCCAACTCCCTGAAAAGCGCCCTGCTGCCGTTTTTGGCCAGCATCCCGAAACGGGTCGGCTACCTGGGCGAGGCGCGGGTTGGCTTGCTGACGCACCGCCTGAAGAATCCGCCCAAGGACCGGCGCCCGCCGATGGTCGCGTTTTACTCGGCGCTCAGTGGTGAGGCCGATATTGCGAGCGACCGGCCCCAACTGCAGCTGGACATGGCCGAGGTCGACCAGGCGCTTGGCAGCATGGGTTTGCGGCGCGGCGGCTTTTACGTGTTTGCACCGGGGGCCGAATACGGCCCGGCCAAGCGCTGGCCAGCCGCGCACTTTGCCGAGCTCGCCCGGCGGCTCGACGCCCCCGTGGTCTTGCTGGGCTCCGGCAAGGAATTCGATCTGTGCGAAGAGATCGCCACGCCGGTGAACGCCGAGCAGCCCGGCAAATGCCTCAACCTTGCAGGGAAAACGACGCTAGCCCATGCATTCAGTGCAATAGCCGCTGCAAAAAGCATAGTAAGCAATGATTCCGGCCTGATGCATGTGGCCGCTGCTTTTGGCGTGCCCCAAGTTGCCATCTTCGGCTCCAGCAGCCCGCTGCACACCCCACCCCTGAATGACCGCGCGACCGTGCTCTGGCTCAAAAACGACAGCACTTATCAGCCCCCGCTGGACTGCGCGCCCTGCTTTGCGCGGGAATGCCCACTGGGGCATACGCGCTGCCTGGTCGATATCAAAGCCGACGACGTGCTACAACATATATAGCTGATAGAGTAGCATCCACGGGCGCTAGAGCCCTAATTTGCATAAAAAAAAGCCACCCGAAGGTGGCTTTGTAAAAGTCCCCGAAAGGACGTCGTTGGAAACCTTGCGTGTCTGGATGCCTGCCCATTTGATTGATTGACAGGGCTCCAACACTTGATCACTGTGACAGCAGTTGGTGCAACTTTACAGGGCATCAGACGGCGACACCATCCCCCATTTGGGGGATATTGATGACTTTTCGCAACATTTAGACCTTTCTGTCTCACGCCAAAGGCAGCTGAACGACAAAACAGGCGCCGCCATCGGGACGGTTTTCGCAGTACACCGTGCCGCCGTGGCGAGTGGCGATGGACTTCACCAAAGCCAGTCCGAGACCGACTCCGCCGTCACGCTCGGTCGCGCCGGGCAGGCGGTAAAAAGGCTCAAAAATGCGCTCGCGCAACGCAACCGGTACGCCCGGACCCCGGTCGCAGACGCGGATCACCGCCTGACCATCGTTCTTGCTCAATGTCACCGTGATGTCGCCTGCCGCATGGCGGCGTGCATTCTCCAGCAGGTTGCGCACGGCCCGGCGCAGCAACTTGGTGATACCTTGCACCGGCAAGGCGGCGTTACCCGTCTGCAACGCCTCGGACGCCCCTGGCCCAGACGCCAGTTGCACATTCAGTTCCGCGTCCACCCGTGCACATTCCTCCGCCGCCAAGCCGATCAGGTCCACGGATTCAACCGTGCCCAAGTCCGCCTCCCGGGCATCCAGCCGGCTGGCGAGCAGGATTTCTTCAATCAGCTGATCCAATTCGGCGATATTGCGTTCAATTTCCTTCTTGAACGTGGGGGAGGTGGTCGCGCCCATGAGTTCCAGCCCCATGCGAATACGCGTGAGGGGTGAGCGCAGCTCATGCGAGGCATTGGCCAGCAGCGATTTTTGCGAAGCCAGCAGCGATTCATGCGATTTCACCAAGGTCTCGATGCGCTCGGCGGCCGCGTTGAAACGCCTGGCCAAAAAGGCGACCTCGTCCTGCCCCGACTCGGGAATACGAATGGACAAATCGCCCGCGCCCCACTTTTCAACCCCATTTTGCAAGCCCTCCAGGCGGCGCGTGAGCTTGCGAATAATCGGGTAGGTGGCCAATGCCACCGCCACGGCCACCAGCGCCAGCGTCCAGAAAAAACCGAACGGGGGCCGGTTCCAGAACGACCTGGGCGGACGCGGCATATGCATGTGCAGGATTTGACCGTCCTGCATGCGCAGCATGAACTCTGGGCCACTGCCGTACTTGCCACGCGAACCGGGCGCGGGCGCGCCCTCCTCGGGCTCATCCGGCGGGCGCAGCAGGCCCAGACGGCCGCTGCCGATGATTTGCCCGGCCTCGTTGCGAACGACCACCTCGCGCAAAGGCGGCTCGGCCGCGAGGCGCCAGGCCCAGCCCACCAACAGGGTCAGCACGGCCACCGCCAGCACCACCGCCAGCCAGATGCGCACATAGAGTTTCTTGAAAAACATGCTCAGTCTTGCTGGCGGGCAAACACATAGCCCACCCCGCGCACCGTCAAAATACGCTTGGGGATCTTGGCATCGAGTTCGATGGCGGCGCGGATGCGGCCCATGTGCACGTCAATAGAGCGGTCAAACGCGTCGAGCTCGCGCCCGCGCACGGCTTCCATGATCTGGTCCCGCGTGAGCACCCGCCCGGCACGCTCGGCCAGAGCCACGAGCAAATCAAACTGGTACGAAGTTAAATCGCAGGCTTGCGCGCCCACGGTGACGGTACGGGCATCGCGGTCAATCTCCAGCGTGCCGAAGCGCAACTGGCGGCCGGCCTCGGGGGCGCCCTCCACGCGTCGACGCAGAATGGCGCGAATGCGCGCCAGCAACTCGCGCGGCTCGAACGGTTTGGGCAAGTAATCATCGGCGCCGATTTCCAGCCCGATGATGCGGTCCATCGCGTCGCCCTTGGCGGTCAACATCAGCACCGGCACCTGCGCCAGCGCACCCGGCAAGGCCCGGATGCGACGACACACTTCCAGGCCATCCATGTCCGGCAGCATCAGGTCCAGGATGACCAGATCGGGTGGACTGGCCTGCAGCCTGGCCAGCCCCTTGTGGGCATCGCCGGCATGGCTCACCCCAAACCCGGACTGGACCAGATACTCGCTCACCATCTGGGCCAGGCGGGCGTCGTCTTCGATCATCAGCAAGTGTTGGCTCATGGGGGCAGTCTAGTGCAGGGCCCCCTACGCCGCTTGAAGCCGCGGTAAAGTTAAGTAAATGGAAATCGCTAGGCAGGCGACATGGATGGCGTCAGGCTCACTGATGGCCTGAGCGGCTGGACACCCCAGATCTCGCTGGCATATTCGCGGATCGTACGATCCGACGAAAACGCACCCATGCCAGCAACATTCAGGATGGCGCTGCGCGTCCATGCAGCGGGCCGCCGGTAAAGATCATCCACCTTGTCCTGGCAGGCCACGTAATCCGCGTAGTCCGCCAGCAGCTGGTAGTGGTCGACATCCAGCAAGGCATTGACCACATCACGGTAGCGCTCCGGCTCCTCCGGTGAGAACGCACCTTCGGAGAGCCGGTCAATGGCGCATTTCAGGTCAAAATTAGTCTCATAGTAGCTGCGCGGCAGGTAGCCGTAACCTCGAAGCTCGGCCACTTGCTCGGTGCGATTGCCAAACACAAAAATGTTGTCCCGCCCCACGTTGTCGGCAATTTCGATATTAGCACCGTCCCAGGTGCCGATCGTGAGGGCGCCATTGAGGGCAAACTTCATGTTGCCGGTGCCGGAGGCTTCGGTCCCGGCGGTTGAAATCTGTTCCGACAGGTTGGCGCCGGGGATGATGATTTCCGCCAGGGAGACGCGGTAGTTGGGGATGAACACCACCCGCAGTCGCGCCCCGATGCGCGGATCGTTGTTGACCACGCGCGCCACGTCGTTGATCAAGCGGATGATCAGTTTGGCCATGTAATAAGCCGAGGCCGCCTTGCCGGCAAAGATCACCGTTCGAGGCACCCAGTCGGCATGGGGCTGGTCCAGGATCCGGTGGTAGCGGGTAATGATGTGCAGCACATTGAGCAGTTGCCGCTTGTATTCGTGCATGCGCTTGGCCTGGACGTCAAACAGACTCAGCGGGTCCACACTGACGCCGGGGCAGCGCGCGATCAGATCGGCCAGACGGCGCTTGTTTTGCTGCTTGGCCAGGCTGAAGGCGTTTTGAAGCTCAGTGTCATCGGCCAGATCGCGCAGCTGGGCCAACTGGTCCAGATCACGTCGCCAGTCGTGACCGATGCGGCTGTCAATCAAAGCCGACAGCGGCGCATTGGCCAGCGACAGCCAGCGGCGTGGGGTAATGCCGTTCGTCTTGTTACAGAAGCGTTCCGGGTACATCTGCACAAAATCGGAAAAAATGGTTTCCACCATCAACTGGCTGTGCAGGGCCGACACGCCATTGACCTTGTGACTGGCCAGCACCGACAGATGGGCCATGCGCACGCGGCGCACGCCACGTTCCTCGATCAGTGAAATCCGGCGCAACAGCGCATGGTCTGACGGAAAACGACCGTGCACCTCGGCGAGAAAGCGGGCATTGATCTCATAGACCAGGCCCATGTGCCGGGGCAACACGCGGCCCAGCAGCTCCACCGGCCTGGTCTCCAGGGCCTCTTCCATCAAGGTGTGGTTGGTGTAGGAAAAGATGCGCGTGCACAGGGACCAGGCAGCCTCCCAATCGAGCTGGTGCTCGTCCACCAGCAATCGCATCAATTCGGGTACCGCCAGTGCCGGGTGCGTGTCGTTCAGGTGAATGGCCACTTTGTCGGCCAGCTGGGCAAAATCGTTGTTGCTCTTGAGGTGGCGTCGCAAAATATCCTGCAGCGAGGCACTGACGAAAAAGTACTCCTGGCGCAAACGCAATTCGCGCCCATGCTCCGTACGGTCGTCCGGGTACAACACCCGCGAGACGTTTTCCGAGTGGTTCTTGTCTTCCACTGCCTGGATGTAGTCGCCCCGGTTGAACGCATCCAGGTTCACCCCGCCACTCGCGCGTGCCGACCAGAGTCGCATGG